>JAFUHM010000047.1 GCA_017468865.1 Oscillospiraceae bacterium
AGGTCGGCAAGTGGGGACTTCTCAATGTCGAGATAGCAAAGCCCATCATCACACAGTCTGGTAAGGCATCCGAGAACAAGTTCAAGATCTACACCCAGACCAAGAACAGCTACATCGTCTACACCCTTGACGGCTCCGTTCCCTCCATCGAGGAAGGCACACAGATCCTCAAGGTGACTAACGGCCGCTTAGTATGGGGCACCTCCGAAGTCGTACAGGTACCCAAGGGACGCACAATAAAGGCGATCGCTATACGAAACGGCCTTGTGACCAGCCAGGTACTTGAATACACCAACAAGTGATGACCTGATATAACAGTCTTTGAGCGGAGCACGGACAAAAGTCCGGCTCCGCTCCCTTTTATCCTTGTATGCGGCAGGGACGGTCACGGCAAATTTATATATTGTCTATTGTTTTTCCATGACTGTTATGATATACTTATGACAATACACAGCGGCGGCTTACGGCGGCGCACGGATGCGAACGATATGCAGGAGCGGTGATGACGAATGAATGAGAAGTTTGACTTGCAGGACTACATGAACAAGGGCGTGGAGCGTGTGGTGTCCGAGGCACTGAAGGCTACCCTCAGAGATCCGAGGGAGAGCGCATTTATGCTGGGATTTGCCAAAGCCAGCCGTGCCGCATCAAAGAAGCGCCGCCTTGCAGAGGACAAGGGCGAACATATACCGCCCTTCCTTATAGCGAGCATCACGAGCAGATGCAACCTGCACTGTGCAGGCTGCTATTCACGGAGCAGCCATGCCACCACAGATGCGGAGCCTGTGAAACAGCTCACAGGTGAGGAATGGCTTCGCATATTCGACGAAGCGGATGAACTGGGCATCAGCTTTATACTCCTGGCAGGGGGCGAGCCGATGCTCAGGCGTGATATAATAGAGGCAGCAGGGAAGAAGCAGGATATCCTGTTCCCCATATTCACAAACGGGACATTCATTGACGAGAAATACTTCGCCCTTTTCGACAAATGCCGCAACCTCCTGCCCGTCATGAGCATCGAGGGGAACAGGGAGATCACCGACATCAGGCGTGGAACGGGCATTTACGACAGGCTCATTTCAAATATGGATGAGCTGAAGCGGCGGGGACTTATCTTCGGCGCATCAGTCACCGTCACCACCCGCAATTACAGGGAAGTCACCTCGGAGGAGTTCCTTGACAGCCTGTCCGACAGAGGGTGCAAGGCTGTGATATATGTCGAATACGTCCCCGTGACAGAAGAAAGCACGGAGCTTGCTCCGACGGATGCGGAGCGTGACTTTCTCATGCAGGAGATACACAGGCTGCGCAGGGAGCGCCCCGACATGGTATACATCTCATTCCCGGGTGACGAAAAGAGCTCGGGAGGGTGCGTGGCGGCAGGAAGAGGATTTTTCCTTATCAACTCCCACGGCGGCGCAGAGCCGTGTCCCTTCTCGCCCTACTCCGACGTGAATGTGCGGAACAGTTCGCTGCACGATGCAATGCGTTCGCCCCTGTTCAGGGCGCTGCAAAGCGGAGATATACTGCTTGACGATCATAAAGGCGGCTGCGTGCTGTACGAGAAGCGGGAACTGGTCGAGTCTCTGCTGATGCAGGGATGACCCTGCCTTACATGAGCCGCACAGGATAAAGGTGATGTTATGTTTGAGATAAAAGAGGGATTTCTCCTCAACGGTGAGCCGTTCAAGATCATATCGGGGGCAGTCCATTACTTCCGCACCGTCCCCGAATACTGGCGTGACAGGCTGGAAAAGCTGGTGAATATCGGCTGCAATACGGTGGAGACATATATCCCGTGGAACTTTCACGAGACGAACAGGGGTGAGTTTCGCTGGGACGGTATGCGTGATGTATGCCGCTTTATCGAGACTGCCGCAGACCTCGGTCTGTATATGATAATACGCCCCTCTCCCTATATCTGTTCGGAATGGGAGTTCGGCGGTCTGCCCGCATGGCTGCTGAAAGACCCGAAGATGCGCCTTCGCTGCTCATACAAGCCCTATCTGGATGCGGTCAGAAGCTATTACAGCGTACTCATGCCGAAACTGGCTCCATATCAGGAGGACAGAGGCGGCAACATCATCCTGATGCAGATAGAGAATGAGTACGGCTATTACGGCAATGATACGGCTTATCTTGAATTTCTGCGTGACACCATGCGTGAGTACGGGATCACAGTCCCCTTTGTCACCTCGGACGGGCCGTGGAGCGAGGCTGTATTCAGGTCGGGCATGGTGAAGGATGCGCTGCCCACCGGAAACTTCGGCTCGGCTGCCGCATGGCAGTTCGGCGAGATGAGACGGTTCATGGGTGAGGGCAAGCCTCTGATGTGCATGGAATTCTGGAACGGCTGGTTCGACGCATGGGGAGAGGAGCATCACACCACGGCTCCGGAGAAGGCCGCTGCCGAACTGGATGAGATCCTGAAGCTCGGGAGCGTAAATCTGTATATGTTTGAGGGCGGCACGAATTTCGGCTTTACAGCGGGACGCAATAGCGGAAACAAAACTGCCGACGTCACCTCATACGAATACGATGCCCCTCTTACCGAGGACGGCAGGATCACGCCGAAGTACAAGCTGTGCCGTGACGTGATACGAAAATACCGCAGCTTTGAGGAGATACCCCTCACCGCAAGGATAGAACGCAGGGCTTACGGCACCCTTGACTGCACCGCAAGGACAGACCTGTTCAGCGTGCTTGACAGGATATCAGCCCCTGTACGCAGCGTCACTCCCCTGTCCTTTGAGGAACTGGACTGCTACTACGGGTATGTCCTTTACAGGATAGATATAAAGCCGGATGAAGCGGTGCAGACCGTAATGATGGAAGATGCCCGTGACAGGGTGCAGTGCTTCAGAAACGAAAGATATGTATTTACCGCCTTCGGGGAGAATACAGGCGACAAGTTTGAAATTGAAGAAACCGTGCCGGGCGGCACCGTAGACCTTTTGGCGGAGAACATCGGCAGAGAGAACTTCGGCACGGGTCTTGAAGATCAGCGCAAGGGCATCCTTGGCGGAGTCAGGATAAATGACCACAGGTATTTCGGGTACAGTATGTATCCGCTCCCCCTTGATGAGAAGCAGATCTCATCGGTGGATTATGACAGCGGATGCATCGACGGCGTGCCTGCCTTCTATAAATTCACGCTTGAAACGGATGAGCCTGCCGATACCTTTGCGGAGGCTGTGGGCTTCGGGAAGGGCGTGATCTTTGTAAACGGCTTCAACATCGGACGATTCTGGGAGATAGGCCCGCAGAAAAGGCTGTATATCCCTGCTCCCCTTCTGCGATGCGGCACAAATGAGATAGTCGTCTTTGAAACGGACGGAGCGGCTGAGGGAAGCGAAACAAAGAGGATAGTTCTCTGCGACCTGCCCTGATATCAGGCATCTTCGGATGACGGAAGAAAATTCACATATGCCGAAAATCGGCATGACAGCGCAGGATATCGGCGTTTCAAAGGCGATGTCAAAAAAAATTCACGGCTTTTGACATAAAAATATTTCAAAAAAGTCTTGACAAAATAAAACTGTTGTGGTATAATATCATTTGTCATGTGGCGACCGCCGCCTGACAAATATGCGGGTGTAGTTCAATGGTAGAATCCCAGCCTTCCAAGCTGGTCGCGTGGGTTCGATTCCCATCACCCGCTCCAATGCGTCTTTAACTCAGCTGGATAGAGTAGCTGCCTTCTAAGCAGCAAGCCACAGGTTCGAATCCTGTAAGACGCGCCAATAATGTATCGGCATTGCCGATACCAATATGGTGGGTGGTATACCCACCTTGAGAAGCAACTGTGTATCAGTTTTACTGATACCAATATGGTGGGTATAGCGTAGTTGGTTAACGCGTCAGTTTGTGGCACTGAAGATCATCGGTTCGAATCCGATTATCCACCCCAATTTTTTATAATGTTCCGGTGTCGGAAGCATCGGTTCGAATCCGAAACAGTCGCAGGCTGAAACAGTCGGAGACTGTTTATTCCCGGATCAGACTATTTATTGAGGGCGCAAGCCCTCAAAAATCTACATTGCAGGGATCGGCTGTACACGCCTCACAGCTGCATCTGTCATCCGTAAGGAGAGGTGTCCGAGTGGTTTAAGGAGCTGGTCTTGAAAACCAGTGATCCTCAAAAGGGACCGTGGGTTCGAATCCCACCCTCTCCGCCAATATAATATTGTGATTTGTTACCAAGCAGAAGTACTCAAGTTGGTGACGAGGCGCCCCTGCTAAGGGCGTAGGTCGGGAAACCGGCGCGAGGGTTCGAGTCCCTCCTTCTGCGCCAAGCCGTATCGCTGCAAGGCGATGCGGCTTCTTTGTATACATAGACTGACGCAAGGACTTAGATATACACACGATCAAATACGATACAGGAGAAAGAACCATGTGCGGAATAGTTGGATTTACAGGGCTCAAGGAAGCCGCTCCCATTCTTCTTGAAGGGCTCCACAAGCTGGAATACAGAGGATACGACTCGGCAGGCATCGCCGTAAGGGAAGGCGACGGCGCTACAAAGATCGTCAAGGCGAAGGGACGCCTTCAGGAGCTTATCGACAAGACCGACTCAGGAAATGCCGTTCACGGCACCTGCGGCATAGGCCATACACGCTGGGCTACTCACGGTGAGCCCTCCGAAATCAACGCTCACCCTCACTGCTCGGACGACGGCTCGGTAACAGGCGTACACAACGGCATCATTGAGAACTTCCGTGAGCTGAAGGAAAAGCTCATCAAGAGAGGATACGAGTTCCACACCCAGACCGATACCGAGGTCGTTATCAAGCTGGTGGACTACTACTATAAGAAGACAAACAGCGACCCCA
The DNA here is from genome assembly GCA_017468865.1 of Oscillospiraceae bacterium. Lineage (GTDB taxonomy): Bacteria > Bacillota > Clostridia > Oscillospirales > Ruminococcaceae > Huintestinicola. The sequence goes on from JAFUHM010000047.1 coordinate 4,833, forward strand.
TAGATGCCATACACAAGACCATGCTCCACATAAGAGGCTCATATGCTCTCTGCCTTATGTTCAAGGATCTCCCCGGCGAGATCTGGGCGGTGCGCAAGGACAGCCCTATGGTCATAGGCATCACCGACAATGAATCCTATGTGGCATCGGATGTTCCCGCCATACTCAAATATACAAGGGATGTATACTTCATAGACAACATGGAGTTTGCACACCTCACCCCCGGCAAGGTGACATTCTACAACATCGACAGCGAAGAGATACAGAAGGAAAGCACCACGATAGAATGGGATGCGGAGGCTGCGGAAAAGGGCGGCTTCGAGCACTTCATGATAAAGGAGATACATGAGCAGCCCCGTGCAGTCCGTGACACCATAAACTCCGTTGTCAAGGACGGCAGGATCGACCTCTCTCAGGCAGGTCTGACCGAGGATATGATAAGGGATATCTCCCAGATATACATCGTTGCCTGCGGCTCTGCATGGCACGTCGGCATGGCGGCTCAGTATGTGATAGAAGACCTTGCGGGCATCCCGGTAAGAGTGGAGCTTGCATCGGAATTCAGATACAGGAAGCTCCTGCTTGACCCGAATGGGCTTGTCATCATCATTTCCCAGTCGGGCGAGACGGCTGACAGCCGTGAGGCGATGAATATAGCCAAGTCCATGGGGATACGCACCCTTGGCATAGTGAATGTGGTGGGCTCATCCATTGCCCGTGATGCGGACAGCGTTATCTACACCCTGGCAGGGCCTGAGATCGCCGTTGCCACGACAAAGGCATATTCCGCACAGCTTATCATCACATATGCCATAGCCATCGAATTCGCAAGGATCAGGGGCACGATAGATGAGGCGAGATACACAAGGCTCATCGCAGAGATGCAGACGCTGCCCGAGAAGATAGAGAAGATACTCTCCGACAAGGAGCGCATACAGTGGTTTGCGAACAAGTTCGCCACCGCAAAGGATATCTTCTTCATAGGCAGGGGCATCGACTACGCTATCTGTCTCGAAGGTTCGCTGAAGATGAAGGAGATAAGCTACATACACTCCGAGGCATATGCCGCAGGTGAGCTCAAGCACGGCACCATCTCACTTATCGAGAAGGATATACTGGTGATAGGCTCCCTCACTCAGCCTGCTCTGTATGAGAAGACCGTTTCAAATATGGTGGAGGTCAAGTCGAGAGGCGCATATCTCATGGGGCTGACCACCTACGGACACTATGAGATAGAGGATACCGTTGACTTTACGATATATGTGCCCAAGATAGACGAGCACTTTGCCGCAAGCCTTGCGGTGGTGCCTCTCCAGCTGATGGGATACTACGTTTCGGTGGCAAAGGGTCTTGATGTGGATAAGCCGAGGAACCTTGCCAAGTCCGTTACTGTCGAATAACTCCCCACGAAAGGGTGATAATATGAATATATGGCATGATATGGAACCCGACCGCATCACAAAGGACAGCTTCTTTGCGGTCATAGAGATACCCAAGGGCAGCAAGATGAAATATGAGCTGGATAAGAAGACGGGTCTGCTCAAGCTTGACAGAGTGCTCTACACATCCACTCACTATCCTGCAAACTACGGCTTCATCCCCCGCACCTACGCAGAGGACGGCGACCCTCTGGACGTTCTGGTGCTCTGCTCCGAGCCTATCTATTCGATGGCTCTCGTAAGATGCTATCCCATAGGCGTAATATCCATGCTCGATGACGGTGCAAAGGACGACAAGATCATAGCTGTCCCCTTTGACGACCCCACCTACAACACATACAAGGATATAAGCGAAGTTCCTGCCCACAAGTTCGAGGAGATGTCCCACTTCTTCTCCGTTTACAAGCAGCTTGAGGGCAAGACCACCGTTATAGACGAGGTCAAGAACCGTGAGGCAGCAGTCTGCATCGTGGAGAACTGCATCGACCGCTACATCGAATACTTCTGCAAGGGCAAGCCTAATGGCGACAACAGGTGAGCTTTTCTCCGCCGCTGTGATAATGCGTGAGTATTCCTACTGCGTATATTCCCGATTCTCGGTGGGTGCGGCGATAGAGGCTGTGAACGATGACGGGGACAGGCGTGTGTTCACCGGATGCAACGTGGAGAACTCCTCCTTCGGCGGTACGATCTGTGCAGAGCGCACTGCCGCAGTCAAGGCAGTCTCCGCAGGATACACCACATTCCTTGCGGCAGCAGTCAGCGGCGGGATCGCAGGCGAAGAGGAGAAGTCCGACACATTCCCCTGCGGCATATGCCTTCAGTTCATGGCGGAGTTTGCCGCTCCGGATATGCGCATCATCCTCAAAAGCGGCACATACAGATTTGATGAGCTGTTCCCGAATAAGTTCTCCCTCTGATGACCAAAGCTGTTTCTTACCCGAAAGAGGATAGCTGAAGCAGTGAAGATAACACCATCCGATTCCCGATCGGCGTACATGGCCCGGTCGGGAATTATACGCATATACAAAGGAGGCACATATGTCATATGTCGATCTGAACGTACATACCGAATACAGCCTCCTTGAAGGTGCCTGCCGTCTGGGTGATCTGGTGGAGTACGCCGCCAAAACAGGGAAAAAGGCTCTGGCACTCACCGATACGGGAAATATGTTTGCAGCCGTCAAGTTCTGGGATGAATGCAGCAAGCACGGCATAAAGCCCGTCATAGGGTGTGAGATCAGCCTTCAGAGGGGCAAAAGCTCCCTTATCGGACATCCGAGGATAACTCTGCTGTGCAAGGATGCAGAAGGATACCGTGATCTTTGCAAGCTGGTCACTTTATCCTATAAAGATGAGATAAACCCTCACATAAGCATGGAGGAGCTTTCGCAGTATTCAAAGGGACTGATATGCCTTGTCGGGGATAAGCAGAGCGACCTGTACAGATTCATTTCCGATCAGGACATACCGAAGGCATATGAGAATGTACGGGAGTTTAAGGATATATTCGGAGACGATCTGTACATCAGGGTATCTCCTGCGGTGGATCAGACGGAAAAGCTGACCCGTGATGCCCTGTTCAGGCTGGCGGACGGTACATCCGTAAAGACTGCGGCTGTGGTACGGACGATGTATGTGCGCCCTGAGGACGTGACCATCCAGCGCACCCTTGCCGCCATAGGGACTTCTATCCCTGTGGGAGAGGGGCATCACCTCCATTCGGAAGAGGAAATGAGAAGGGAGTTTGGCACCCATCCCGAGGCGGTGGACAATACGGGGCTTATCGCAGACAAATGCAGCTTTGAGATGGAATACGGCCATTATCATTTCCCGGCCTTTAAGCAGACGCCAAAGCAGAGGGAAAGGACGGGCGGCGACAACATAAAGCTATTCCGTGAGATATGCAGAAAAGGGCTTATCAAGCGGTACGGGACTGTCACCGAGGAACTTTCCGCAAGGCTCGGACATGAGCTTGAAGTCATCATCAGCATGGGATTTACAGACTACTTCCTCATCGTATGGGACTTCGTGAGCTTTGCTAAGAGAAACGACATTCCCGTAGGCCCCGGAAGAGGTTCGGGAGCGGGTTCTCTTGCGGCATACTGCATGGGCATCACGGATATCGACCCCATCCGCTATTCCCTGCTGTTTGAGAGATTTCTCAATCCCGAGAGGATCTCCATGCCCGACTTTGACATCGACTTCTGCTATGAGAGGCGGCAGGAGGTCATAGACTATGTTGTACAGCGGTACGGACGGGACAGGGTCTGCATGATAGTTACCTTCGGCACCCTTGCGGCTAAGGCGGCGGTGCGTGATATCACCAGAGTCCAGGGGAAGCCCTATGCCGTGGGAGACCGCATCTCAAGGTGCATCCCTTCCATGACGTCCATCACCCTTGACAGCGCCCTGAAGGAATACCCCGACCTGAAAAAACTGTACGAAACGGACAGGGAGGCACGGGAGGTCATAGACACCGCCCGATACATAGAAGGTATGCCGAGGAACACCTCCACCCATGCCGCAGGAGTCGTGATATGCGATGCGCCCGTGTCGGACTATGTGCCTGTCATCGTGCGTGACGGTGTGACCGCCACCCAGTACACCATGACCGATCTGGAAAAGACTGGTCTGGTGAAGATGGACTTTCTCGGGCTGCGAAACCTCACCATAATCCACGACTGCGAAGAATTCGTCAGGAGGAGCGACCCCGCATTCTCCAAGGACTTCCCCGATGACGACAGAAAGACATATGATATGCTGTCGGACGGCGATACGCTGGGAGTGTTCCAGTTCGAGTCAGAGGGGATGACGCATCTGCTGAAGACCTTCCGTCCACGCAGCATAGAGGACCTTACGGCTGCCATCGCCCTTTACAGGCCGGGTCCCATGGAGAGCATACCGAGATACCTGAAGAACCGTCAGCACCCCGAAGGGATCACCTACAAACACCCCTGTCTGAAAGACATACTTGATGTGACCTTCGGTTGCGTGGTATATCAGGAACAGGTCATGCAGATATGCAGAAAAATGGCAGGATATTCCTTGGGCAGAGCCGATCTGGTGCGCCGTGCCATGTCGAAAAAGAAAGCCGACGTAATGGAAAAGGAGCGTCCCGCATTCATCGAAGGCTCTGTCAGGAACGGCATAGACGAACATATCGCCGCAGAGGTATTTGACGAACTGACGGGATTTGCCTCCTACGCCTTCAACAAATCCCATGCGGCCGCATATTCGGTCGTGGCGTACACCACCGCATATCTGAAATGCCATTATCCGAAGGAGTATCTGGCGGCATACATGACGGCAAACTTCTACTCACAGGGGAAGATCTCGGAATGTATGGCATACTGCGCCAAGCACTCGATAGCGGTGCTCCCTCCCGACATCAACGAGAGCGGCATGGGATTTACCCCATGCCCCGAAGGGATACGGTTCTCACTGATGTCCGCAAAGAACGTGGGAGCGAATATTGCCGCAGACGTGATAAAGGAACGGAAGAACGGCGCATTTACGTCACTGACCGACCTTGCATCCCGTGTAAGGCTCAACAGGAAAGCCGCAGAAAGCCTTATCAAATGCGGAGCGCTGGACAGTATGCCCCACAACAGGCGCACATATCTGGAAAACCTCGATCTGATACTCAATGAGACGGGGCATCTCACGTCAGACCGCATAGACGGTCAGCTCGACCTTTTCGGCGGCGAGAAGCACACATACACGGAGGTGCTCGAAGACATGGCGGAGTTCCCGAAAAGCGTACTGCTTGCCCAGGAATATGAGATCATGGGAATGTACATCACGGGTCATCCCCTTGACGATGCGCTGATATATGCCGCCTGTGCGGGGATACCGCCTTTGGGCACATCGGGTCGCAGCGATCAGCGGACCGCCTTCGTCTGCATGGTGGATGAAGTCAGGGAGCACACCGCCAGAAGCGGCGACAAGATGGCATTTCTGAAGGTGAGCGGCAAGACTTCGGAGACAGATGTGGTGGTATTCCCCGAAGCATACAGGTCATACCGTCAGATGCTCACCATAGGGGCGGCGCTCCTTATCGAGGGGAATACTTCCGTCCGTGACGGACGGATGAACGTGATATGCGAAAGGATAGTGCCTGCAAAGGAGTTCATCGCCTCCTTTGCCCGCAGAAAGCTGTACATACATCTTGACAGCCGTGACAGACAGCGTATCGACCGATGCGTGGGCTGCTTTGACGGCAGAGGCGGAGAATGTACGGTACTGTTCGTATTTGACGACATCAGGCGCACCATCAGCCACCGCACCATAAAGTCATGCGAGCTGAGTGCAGACCTTCTGCGAAGGCTCTCGGAGATAACGAATATTTCCATAGGATAGGACGCATGGATGCGTCCTATCGGCTTTTTATATCATGTCTGTTTTAAATTCATCATACCTATTGCTTTTTCTTCCGTTTTATGATATAATATAAGGTGGTCTGCTGAGGGGAATGGTTCTCCCGGACAGACTTGACACTACTGCATTAGATTGGAAAGAATTATGTATTCAGATCAGCACCTTCATTGTATCTATTCCGGCGACAGCGAGACACCTGCGGAAGATCAGGTAAACAAGGCTGTCTCCCTGGGGATGGAGCACATTTGCTTCACGGATCATCACGACCCCTTCGTAAACTCCGACATTGACTTTGAGCTTGACTTCCCGTCCTATCTTGACGGCATAGGGAAGCTGCGTACGGCTCACGCTGACAGGATAGACATAGGCATAGGGCTTGAACTCGGGCTTCAGACCCATATAAAGGATCATCTTGTAAGTCTGTCCGAAGCTTATCCGCTTGACTTCATAATCGGCTCGATCCATTTCGTGGACGGACTTGACCCCTACTACCCCGAATACTTCGTCAAGTACGGGAAAAATGCCTATACACGGTACTTCGAGACGGTACTTGAAAATCTGAAGATCATGTCCTGCTTTGACTCCCTCGGACACCTTGACTACATCGTCCGCTACGGGAAGGGATCTGATCTGACGTATTCCTATGAGGAATACGCACACCTTATCGACCCTATACTTCGGATACTCATTGACAGGGGCATCGCCCTTGAATGCAATACGGGCGGTATGTCGAGAGGACTGCCCGAACCTAACCCCTGCTACGACATTTTCAGGCGGTACAGGCAGATGGGCGGAGAGCTTATCACCCTCGGTTCGGATGCACACGACCCCTCAACTCTCGGCTGCTATTTTGAAGAAGCGGGAGAAATGCTGCGCTCCATCGGCTTTACGCACTATGCTGTCTATCACGGACGCAAGCCGCACATGGAAAGGCTGTAACTGCCGCATCGGGACCGGACTGTGCAGGTCTGTTCGCCCATGATGACAATATGCGGGATATGACTATGGATTCACTTATCATATGCTTCGACGAAAACAGGATACAAAGCTATGTCACACTGCTCAGGAACGCAGGGGTGACGGATATCGCCGTCTCCTCGGGCGAGGGCATCCGTGAGAAGATTCTCGAGCATCAGTACGATATCATCGTGTCGGTGCTCCCCTCTGAGAGGGAATTCGGGCTTGACACGGTGGCATTCATCAGCGGACGCACTTCATCCGAGCAGGTGGTGTTCGTGCCGTCGAAGGTATATGATGAAGTCTGTTCAAAGGCGGTGGGTCTGCCTGTATCCATCCTTCCGAAGAACATACCCGCAAGCATCGCACTCAACACCGTCAGGCGTGCCATTTCCGTCAAGGAATCGCTTGACAGGGCGAAGAACGAGAACGACGATCTGAGACGGCGGGCAGAGGATGACAAGCTGATCTACCGTGCCAAATGCGTGCTCATCGAATATCTGAAAATGTCCGAGAATGAGGCGCACAGGTATTTGCAGAAGCGTGCCATGGACAGACATTCCCCTGTCACGCAGATCGCACAGGATGTTCTGAAGACCTACGAGTACAGGAAAACGGAGTAAAGATATGCGTTCATTTACCGTCAATGCCAACGATGCGGGACAAAGGCTGGATAAATTCGTATCCAAGGCTTGTCCGATGATACCCCAGAGCGGTATGTACAAGGCGATACGCACCAAGAAGATAAAGATAAACCGCAAAAGATGTGAGATCTCCACACGGCTTTGCGAAGGGGATGTGGTGGACATCTACCTTCCCGATGATATGCTGGTCATACCCGACAAGGACGATTTTACTGCGGCCTCATCGGATATAGACATCATCTATGAGGATGAGAACATCCTGCTTGTCAACAAGCCCTCGGGCTTGTCGGTGCATGAGGATGACAGAAGCGGTGCGGATACACTTATCAACAGGCTCAAGCGATACCTTTCGGATAAAGGTGAATATGATGCTGATTCCGAGCACTCCTTTGCTCCTGCCCTGTGCAACCGCATCGACAGGAACACCGACGGAATAGTGATCGCAGCAAAGAATGCGGAGAGTCTGCGTCTGATGAATGAGATAATCAAGGAGAGAGAGATAGACAAGAGATACCTGTGCATCACCGTAGGCACTCCTCCGAAGGACTCGGATATAATCACCGCATATCTCTACAAGGACGAAAAGACGAACACCGTCACCGTATCCGACAGGAGCACCCCTGCCAACAAGAAGATCATTACAGGATACACCGTCATCGGAACGAATGACGGGCTGTCCCTTGCGGATATCAGGCTATACACGGGGCGCACCCATCAGATAAGGGCGCATATGGCACATATCGGATGCCCTCTGCTGGGGGACGGAAAATACGGTGACAACCGCATCAACAGGAGCCGGGGCATGCGTTCACAGGCACTTTCCTCATACGGGCTGACATTCAGTTTTCGCACAGGTCACGGAAGGCTCTCCTACCTGGACGGAAAGTCATTCACCATATCGGACAATGAGACGAAACGGCTTTGGGATAAGCTGTGCGGACAGGTTCAGCCCATGCGGAGGGGAACGGAGAAGAAATGATCGTAGGACTTACCGGTCAGTCGGGGAGCGGCAAAAGCACTGTCAGCAGGATATTCTCCGACAACGGATTTTATGTGATAGATGCTGACAAGGTGTCGAGGGAAGTGACCTCACAGGGCTCCCCTGCCCTGACGGAGATAGCCGCCGCCTTTGAGGGGACGGTAGACAGCGAGGGAAGGCTCATAAGACGAAAGCTGGGGGACATGGTATTTTCCGATGAGAACAAGCTGAAACGGCTTGAGGGCATCGTTTTCCCCTATATCCTGAAAAGGATCGCCGAGCTTGCCGAAGGTGCTGAGGGGGACGTGCTCATCGACGCACCTACGCTGTTCAAGGCGGGGGCGGACAAGATGTGCGATGTGGTAGTCAGCGTGACGGCGGATGAAGATATCCGCCTTGCACGAGTGACAAAGCGTGACGGCATAACCGAGAAGCAGGCAAGAGAACGCTTTGCGTCACAGTACGGCACGGACTTCTTTGTGAGACATTCGGATCATATCATAGAAAACAACGGTACGGTACTCGAACTGGAAGCTGCCGTGCTGGATATCATACGCAGGATAAGGACATCTCCCCGATCGGAGCAAATATGAGAAAGAAGCGAAAACCGAGGTTCCTGCCCTTTCTGCTGGTGGGTCTTATCCTGGCTGTCCCCTTTGCCCTGAGACAGTTCTTCCCGAAGGGGTATGAGGGATATGTGGATAAGTACAGCAAGGAATGCGGCTTGGACAAGTACTTCGTTCTGGCGGTGATAAAGACTGAATCGGACTTCGATCCGAAAGCCGTTTCCGATGTGGGGGCAAGGGGACTTATGCAGCTGATGAGCGACGCCTTCGACTGGGTCGCCTTCCGCAAGGACGATGACAGATACACATATGAGGATATGTATGATCCGGAGGTAAACATCGAATACGGCACCTATCTGCTGAAGCTGCTGTACGAAGAATACGGCGATGAGCGCACCGCCCTTGCTGCCTATCACACGGGCAGGGGCAGGGTCAACAGCTGGCTCACGGACGAGCGCTACTCGGAGGACGGGAAGACGCTCACATACATACCCTCCTCCGCTACGGCACATTATGTCGATAAGGTCATGGGTGCATATTTTGTGTACAGATTTATATATGAGGGGCAAGTGGACTGAGGAAATATCATGAATATTAAAACATTCACCGACGAAATAAGCCGTGAGCTGTGCCGCAAGGGGAAGGCCTATTTTGATGAGGGAAGGATCAGGAAACTCATCTACAACACGAAGGGCAATGTCCGTGCCATCGTTCACGGCACATCAAACCATGATGTGGAGATGCACATAGACAACAAGACCGGCATGATATCCGATGTCTTCTGCGACTGTAACACATTCTCACGGTCGCTGTGCCAGCACTGCATAGCCGTAATGTTTGCGTGCCGTGAGAAATATGAACAGAGGAATGCACCCGGTATCAGCAGCAGGAGCGTGACAGACCTGATAAACAGAGGCCCTGTTGTCGTGCCGCCCTCCGCAGAAGGCACCGTCGATATAATACCTCATATCTCATTCAGACCCAGCCCTGCCTATGAACTTACCATGGGCATAACACGGATGTATAAGATACGCAATATCCGCACCACTTATTCTGATTTCCTTCACGGCAACCATATCCGATACGGCAAGGATCTCAGCATAGATGCAAATATGAGCAGACTCACCGAAAGAGGACGCAGGCTCCTTGACATCACGATGATGAACTTCTACAATCACAACACATCCTATTTCGACCCCCCGAGCCCCAAACTGTTCCCCTTTACGGGACAGACAGCAGAGGATATCCTGAACCTCTTCGCAGGAGATACGGTGCTTATAGATGAGCAGCCGAACCGTGTCATCAAGGGCGACCCGAAGATCGAGATGGAGATCGAAAGTTCGGGAGAGGATTTCGTCATAACCAATGCAAGATCCTTCTCGCTTGTGAGGGGAGGTTCCTGCGACCTCATACACATCCCCGACGAACTGACGGTATACATAGCTTCCCCCGGGTTCCATGCCACCATGTACCCCATACTCAGAGCGGCAGCATCCGAGGACATGATAGTTTCCAGAAAGGATATGCCCGCATTCTACTCGGCTGTTATCCGTCAGGCGCATAAGTATGCGGACTTTATAAATGAGGAGATGATAGCGTCCCTCATACCGCCCGAAATGACCCCGCAGATGTATATAGATGCGGACAAGAACGGAAATATCGTAGGTCTGCCCGTGTTTGTCTACGGGGACAGGATGATAAACTACTCCCCTGCCGACAAGCCCGACCCGTTCCGTGACCTTATATCCGAAAGGCACATAATAGACGTGATAAAGGACGTGATGCACGAAAGCAGCGACCCTGCCCATCCCTTCATATGCGATAACGATGAGATGATATATCTTTTCCTCACGGAAGGCTCAAAGATGCTCATGACCGAGATGGAGGTATATGTCAGCGAACGCTTCCGCAGCATGACGGTGCGCCCCCCCATAAAGCCCGTGGTGGGCATAAGACCCGACGGCGATCTGCTGTCCCTTGATATCTCCGACAGCAACTACTCCCACGCAGAACTCCTCGAAGTGCTCCAGGCTTACAGAAAGGGTGCCAAGTTCCACCGCCTGAAGGACGGCACATTTGCCATTATCGGTGAGGAGATCGCAGGGTTTGAGGAGCTTGCCAACAATCTGAACATCACGGACAGGCAGTTTCTGAAGGAGAATATCAGGATACCCAAGTATCGGATGATGTATCTTGACAACCTCAAAAACATGGACAGCATCCGCCTGAAAAGCTCCTCGGATTTCAAGAACATGGTCAGCGACTACCGCAAGCAGCTCGACGGCTCTGACCTTACGGAGGTCCCTGCACAACTCCGAGGCACAATGCGTGACTATCAGCAGTACGGCTTCCACTGGCTCAAGACCATCGCATCCTACGGCTTCGGCGGCATACTTGCAGACGATATGGGTCTCGGCAAGACCATACAGGCTCTCGCACTCATGCTGGATGCAAAGAAGAACGGAAAGACACCGTTCCTTGTGGTGTGCCCATCCTCCCTTACCCTCAACTGGCTCAGCGAAGCCGAAAAATTCGCACCGACCCTTCGCACCGCCGTCATCGCAGGCACTGCCCCCGTCAGAGCAGACCTCATCGCACACATCGGGGAATACGACCTTGCGGTGACTTCCTATGCGGCTCTTACCCGTGACATAGACAAATACGAGGGCATCCGCTTTGCGATGGAGTTCATCGATGAGGCTCAGTACATCAAGAACCATGTAACACAGGCGGCAAAAGCGGTCAAAGGCATAAACGCTCCCATACGCTTTGCCCTCACGGGTACGCCCGTGGAGAACTCCCTTGCCGAGCTGTGGAGCATATTCGACTTTATCATGCCCGACTACCTGTTCGGCTACACCCGATTCAAGAAGACATACGAGACACCTATCGTGACCAAGAATGACGAACACGCCGCAGCCGCCTTGCAGCGCACCGTTTCCCCGTTCATACTGCGCCGCCTGAAAAAGGACGTACTCACGGAACTTCCCGAAAAGACCGAGATCGTCCTGGTGTCCGTCATGGAGGAACAGCAGCGCAAGCTGTACACCGCACAGGTGATGCAGACCAAAAAGATGCTCGGAAGCATGAATGAACAGGATGACCGCATAAGGATACTTGCACAGCTGATGAGGCTCCGCCAGATATGCTGCGATCCGTCCCTCATCTATGAGGACTATGCTTCGGGGAGCGCCAAGCTCGAACAGTGCATGGAGCTTATCGAGAACTGCATAAACGCAGGCCATAAGCTGCTGCTGTTCTCACAGTTCACGTCAATGCTGGATATAATCGACAGAAGGCTCGACACAGCGGGCATAAGCCGCTATAAGCTGACGGGCAGCACCAAGCCCTCCGACCGTCTGAAAATGGTCAACAGGTTCAATGCGGACGACACCAAGGTCTTCCTTATATCCCTCAAGGCAGGCGGCACGGGGCTTAACCTCACGGGAGCGGATATAGTCATACACTACGACCCGTGGTGGAACCTCTCCGCCGAGGAACAGGCATCCGACAGAGTTTACCGCATAGGTCAGAAGAACAACGTGACCGTCTACAAGCTCATCGCAGACAAGTCGATAGAGCAGAATATCCTGAAATTGCAGGAGAAGAAAGCCGCTCTCTCGGAGATCGCAGTAGGCGGCGACGGCGACATCATGCATATGTCTGTAGATGAGATAATCAGCATGATAGAATGAGCGATGTGCATCCGATGCCCTTTTCCGGCCGCTCCGCAGACAGACGATGCCCTGCGGAGCGGGAAAGAAACTGTATGCAAATGCAGGGGAAAAAGTCGGATCGGATAAGAAAAAACATAAATATCCAAGATATTTATCCATAAATTTTTGTTTTTTTTTACATATCACTTGACATTTTTGCGTTTTAGTGGTATTATAATAGATATTATGACTTATTGTCAGGAGAGTTGTATTATGCAGTGTGAAAATTGTCATGCCGAATTTGCCAATGACCTGTTCGCCTGCCCCGAATGCGGTGCACCGGTGCTGCAGACCATAGCCGGATTTGAAAACACCAAAGAAATACAGCGCAAGCTGAGACATATGTACAACGATCAGGGCGTGAAGGTTAAAGTCAACGATAAGGAATATAATGAGATATTCTTTGACAGGAAGAGATTTATCTCCCTTTTGTATGACTATCTGCCCGAATGGACACCCGAAAGGCGCCTGCTTATCGGAATGTACAAGATGGGCGTACTCAATGTCATGCTCCATGCAGAAAGCAAGGAGATAGCCGTAGCAAGAGTAAAGAGCATTCTCCTGGGTGACGTTTTCCTCTCCGAAGCGGCTGCCGAATTCGTTCTGGCATCGTTTACATATATGCTGGGCTGGCCCTTTGAGGCAAAGCTGAGGGTGCCCGACCGTGATCCCAACGAAGAAGAACCGACCGAAGATGCTCCCGTTCGCAGACCTATGTTCATCGACGAGATGCCCTGCTATCCCCAGGATGTATTCTTCCAGAGACTGTTCACCAATGTGGATCTTTCCGGAAAGATGTATACAAAGCTGGAGGGCTTCTGCTTCGACGGCTTCGGACGTATGCGCACCATCAAGCTCCCGTCTACGCTCATGGCCATAGGTGAGTACTGCTTCTCCAACTGCAAGAGCCTGCGAGGCGTGGATCTGCCGGACGGCATGAAGATGATAAAGCAGGGCGCTTTCAGCGGATGCACATCACTTACATATATAAAGATACCCGAGGGTATCATAGAGATAGAAGACAACACATTCCAGTTCTGCTCCTCGCTCGAAACGGTGGAGATACCTCCAAGCGTCAGCAGCATAGGCGCAGCCGCATTCTCGGGATGTGAGAGCCTGAAGAGGCTGTTCATACCCGAAAGTGTGAAATTCATTGACGAAAACGCTTTTGCGTACTGTCCCGAACTGACCATCCACTGCTATGAGAATTCCTATGTATACAAGTACTGCATAGAAAACGGCATCGAAGTGGAGACGGCCGAGAAGGGCGCAGATCTCAAGCGTAAAAGGATATAGGGAGGATATGTGTAAATGACTGAACTGAAGATCGGCCAGCAGGTCGAGCTCGAATACGGAGGCACTGCCAAAGTACTCGGCGTGATCGGCAGCGGCGGACAGGGTACGGTTTACCGTGTGGAGTTCAACGGTACTCAGTGGGCTCTCAAGTGGTACGATATCAGCAAGATCAAACGTCCCGCTGAATTCAAGAAGAACCTTAAAGATAATATCACGGACGGCGCTCCGTCAAATAAGTTCCTTTGGCCGAAATACCTTACCAAAGAGGCTGAGGACGGCACCTTCGGTTATCTCATGGAACTCAAGCCCGCAAGCTTTGACAACTTTGTTGACATACTCAACACATATAAACTGGAAGTAGACCCGCTCACAGGCAGGGCTACAAAGAAGAACATAGGCTTTACAAACCTCAATGCGATGATAACCGCAGTTATCAATATAGTCAACGCATTCAGGCAGCTCCATCTTAAAGGAAAGAGCTACCAGGACCTTAACGACGGCGGCTTCTTCATTAACGTGGATACGGGCGCTGTACTGGTCTGCGACTGCGATAACATCGCTCCCGACGGCACGAACTTCGGCATCGGAGGCAAGCCCGGATATATGGCTCCCGAGATCGTAAGAGGAGTGGCAAAGCCCGATGTGCAGACGGATAAGTATTCGCTTGCGGTCGTACTCTTCAAGCTCCTGTTCAGAGGAGATCCCATGGAGGGCGAGAAGGTCGTAAAGGACATCTGCCTTACGGAATCCTCGGAGCTCAAGCACTACGGTCAGAACGCAGTGTTCGTGTATGACCCGAATGACGCATCGAACCGTCCTGTAAGAGGCATTCACGACAACGTGATAAAGTTCTGGCGCATCTACCCTGATTATATAAGAGATGCTTTCATCCGCTCCTTCACAGTAGGTACGAATGAGCCCAACAAGCGTATCATAGAGAGCGAATGGCAGAAGCTGTTCATAAGGCTCCGCTCTGAGATAATCAAGTGTACCTGCGGACGCACCAACTTCACATCCATGTTTGAGCATCCCGATGAGAAGACATTCAGATGCACAAAGTGCGGTGCGGAATTCGGTTCTCTCGGTTTTTCAGACCGTCCCTACCGTATGCCCCTGTATATCGGTGCCAAGTTCTATGAATGCGAGATCGATCCCGATTCTGAGGATTTCCTCAGCGTAGCGGGCTCCGTGGTCGAGAACAAACTCAAGCCCGGAATGATCGGCATCAAGAACGAGACAAACCGCATATGGCGTGCTAAGATGCCTGACGGGGAATTCTATGACATAAAGCCCGGCGGCGGCTTCCCCATCTGGCCTGAACTTGAGATCAGCTTTGGCATGATCAAAGCAAGTATATGACAAATATTGAGGAGAGATTGTAATGAGCAAGAACAAGAACAAGGGTGCAGGATCTGCACCTAAGGACACCGAGCTTGATAATATGCTTGACTTTGACGACGATGATCCCCTTTCGGCGACAGGCGTGTCAAGGAAAAGTCTCGTAATATTCTTCCTTATAGATACTTCGGGATCTATGAGAGGAAAGAAAATGGGCGAGCTCAACACCGTTATGGAGGAGCTCATCCCCGAGATCAGACGTGTCGGTGAGGCTGACACGGATGTTAAGATCGCTGTTCTCACATTCTCCACCGATGTGGCATGGATGTATCCACAGCCCATATCCATCGAGGATTTTGAATGGTCAAGACTTCGTCCCGACGGAGTTACGAGCATGGGTGAGGCATTCAAGGAACTGTCTTCGAGAATGTCCCGCAACAGCTTCCTCAACTCCCCCTCCCTGTCCTTTGCACCTGTCATCTTCCTTATGACAGACGGTTATCCTTCGGATGACTACAAGGCAGGACTTGAGGCTCTCAAGGCTAATTCCTGGTATAAGTTCGCACTCAAGGCTGCACTGGGTATCGGCTCTGAGGCTAATGACGAGATGCTCGCAGAATTTACCGGCACAAAGGATACCGTTGTTCACGCATACTCCGGCGGACAGCTGGCTCAGATGATCAAGGTCGTTGCCGTTACAGCATCCCAGATAGGTTCCAAGTCCATGACCCTGTCGGATGAGACCGGCGAGGAGCTTGGCGATGAGGATGTTTACGCAGCTAAGCAGAAGCTCCTCGGTCAGCAGATCCAGGAATTCGTTCAGAATCAGGACGATGCTGATGCCGTATCCTTCGATACAGGCTGGTAATGAGAGGATTTCGATATGTTCAAAGGATTTAGCTATTCTGTACAGGGTGCCAGCCACGTCAAGCGTGATCTGGTGTGTCAGGATGCATCCGCACATATTATCGCTGATCGTTACGCAGCTGCCATAGCTGCGGACGGTCACGGAAGCAAAAAGCATTTCCGCAGCAATGTGGGATCGCAGTGTGCGGTGGATGCGGTACTGGAGACACTTGCACGCTACTATGAAGATGCAGACGCTTTTGAGAAGGAATTTCCCGACAATTACAGGCGTGTCATCAAAAACATAGAAAAGCAGGTCATCTCTGTATGGAATAATAAAGTAAACGAACACCTGAAGGCAAACCCTGTGACCGATGAGGAGCGCTCCAAATTCACGGATGAGGAATTTGAAGCCATCCCTCCCGAATCCTACTATGGCACTACGCTCATAGCTGCGGTATGCGGCATTGATTACTCCTTCGGTTTCCAGATAGGTGACGGAAGTCTTGTGGCAGTCTTTGAGGACGGCTATGCCATCACTCCTACCGAGTATGATGAGTCAGCCCCTGCAAACGTCACTGCATCCATGTGCAATGCCAACGCATCTACGATGTTCAGGTCATTCTATGAAAAGGATAAGAAGGTCATTGCCCTCTATACCTCGACTGACGGATTGTATACTTCCTTCGGCAGTGAGAATGACTTCCTTGACTACCATGTAATAATCACATCCCAGCTCAAGGGACTGCCCGAATTTGCGGATACGGTGCTCAAGAATATCACAAAGAGATCCCATTTCGGCACGGAAGATGATGTGTCTTTCTCCTGCGTATGCGTTGAAGAGAACGTTCTCGCCTATGATGACCTTATCAATCAGCGTGTTGCCGAAAACAAGCAGAAAGCGGCTGACCGCAGAGCGGCACTTCTCAAAAAATAAAGCTCATTGATTACCGTTATTAATGAGAAATGGGGTAATAATATGAAGACAAGCGCATTATACGGCATAGCTATGGACTATGCTGAAACAGTTAAAAAAGCTTTTCCCGCATATGTAGCAGATGATGCTGAACTGTGCCTTATACAGACCGCAGATCAGGAAATGTTCACGGGCGTTACAAGTGTACGCATCGAGGACGATGAGGCTGTCAAGGTAAGTGCCGAAGAGAACTGCATCAACAGCATGATCTCCGAGAAGAACACCAAGGCTTCTCAGATGATCACAGTATCGATCGCCGACGGCAGCGTAAAGGAGCCCTCGGAAGATATCATAGAGCTCCTCATCAGAGCTAATATCACCAACCGTGACTGTGGTGTGGCTGTCAGCAAGAATGAAGAAAAGACAGTAGTTGAATTCTTGCCTTCACAGGGTGAGTCCGAGTCGGGCGCTCCCGCAGAATTCGTGAGCGGCTTTGAATTTGATGAATCCAATCCTTTCTTTGAGGCAGAGGGACAGGCTCCCGAGCCTACAACAGCTCATCCCAATACTCAGGATCCCAAGTTCCTGTATAATCAGCCCGGTCAGGGTCAGCCTCAGCAGGGCGGCTTCCAGGGTCAGAACATGGGCGGATTCCCCCAGCAGGGTTATCCTCAGCAGGGCATGAACGGCTATCCTCAGCAGGGTATGGCAGGTTATCCTCAGCAGGGTATGAACGGCTATCCTCAGCAGGGAATGGGCGGTTACCCTCAGCAGGGCATGAACGGTTACCCTCAGCAGGGTATGAACGGCTACCCTCAGCAGGGCATGGCAGGTTTCCCTCAGCAGGGTATGAACGGTTACCCTCAGCAGGGTATGAACGGCTATCCTCAGCAGGGTATGAATGGTTTCCCTCAGCAGAACCAGTCCGCATATATGGGCAATCCTATGGCTGCCGCTCCTGTGGCTTCCAGCGGAGTTACCAGTGCATATCAGGGCGGTTCCGTACAGCTTAGCCGTGACCAGTCCGCTATGGTTTCCCAGTTCCTCGGAGGCGGCGGCGGTTCATTCAAGAAGCGTCTTGCATCCTTCATGGATGATGATGACGGCACCGATGTTGATGCTATCCTTGATGACATCGAAGGCAAGGAAGAAGGCAACAACAACGCTACCATGTCCAGAGCGGATATGAAGAAGGCTGCTGAAATGGCTAAGAAGCAGGCTAAACAAAATCAGAAGAAGAACTGATGAAGATAAAGAGACTTGGCATTTGTCAAGTCTCTTTTTTGAAGTATCCGCTCACTGCGTTCTCTTGCCTTTTCTGACCGCAGCCATGGCATCCATGTCACCGTGCTCGATCTCATGTTTGAGTGATGTGATAATACTGTCTTTTCGCTTTAAGAAATCAGGACCGCCTGAAACGGTGTCAGCCCCCTGTACCGACAGCCATAGGCTTGCATCGGCTGCAACCTGAAGGGCACATCCCGGTACATGGTGCAGGATATGCTCACTGTTCCTGTAAAGTGCGTAGAGTCATCCCACTTATGTGTAACTGTTTCACCACGGCTCCCTGACCAGCTTCACGCCTGTGTCATATGCTTCTTTCAATTCAACGGGGAAGACCTTTTCGTGACGTTCATCCTTTGCCGCCGTGTCGAACATCGTCCAGTCAAATCTGCTGTAATCCCTGACTTGCTTTGTGTTCCCTGCGATCAACAGCTTGGTGCTGCCTACGAATGTACCCAAAGTCTGCTGATAGCCCCTGAGCATGGCATCATATCCGATGTGAGGATAATATGATTTGTCTGCATTGCTTGTCATTATGAACAGGACGGGTATCTTTTTGTCATTATAGCTTCGGGGCTCATTCTTATATGTCAGGGACTGAAATATGAGCCTTTCATAAAGTGAACGGAAGCCTGCGGAGACATCACCGAGATAATTAGGTGAGCCGAGGATAAGGCCGTCCGAGTTTCGTATCGAAGCAAGCACGGGGGCAAGTCCGTCCCGACAGACACATTTCCCCTCATTCGGCGGCAGCTTACAGGCAAAGCACGAAACACATCCCGTGAATTTGTCCAGTTTATACAGGTCGAATATCTCGACCTCCGCCCCCTGCGACTCCGCTCCTTTCGCAGCTTCCCTGACGAGGGATGAAGTATTCCACCCGATACGGGGACTGCCGTTTACTGCAACTATTTTCATGACGACACCTCTTTTTATTTTGTTGATATTATTATAACCCAAATGCTTGACAAATACAATATACAGATATATAATAATGACAGAAAGTCTTACGATACTTTAATTCTGTAAGAGAGAATGATACTATGGCTGAACGGACTAAAATATGGATAGCCGAGAAGATGAAGGCACTGATGAAGACCAAGCCTCTCAACAAGATCAGAGTGACCGAGATATGCAGAGCTGCTGAGATAGAGCGCCCCACATTCTACTATCATTTCAAGGATAAGTATGACCTTGTGGCGTGGATATTTCTAAGCGATGCCTATGATACCGATGTGCTCTCTCCGGAGTCATCGGCTCAGGCTATGGTGAAAATGCGGCAGGAGTTTGTTTTCTACAAGAGAGCCTATGACGATGTGTCTCAGAATGCTTTGTGGCAGTATATGCTCGAATACTTCGTCAGACGCTATGAACAAGCTGCAAGAGAAGCGCTGGATACCGACGTACTCGATACTCAGCTTAAATACTCCATACGCTTGTACTGCTACGGATGTGTCGGCATGACAAAGGAATGGCTGCTGACCGATAACACCACATCTGCCGAGACTGTCGTGAAGATGATGTTTTCGTCGATGCCTGACAATATGAAAAAGATCTGGTTCGGATAAGGATACATAACTTACGGTATGCAAAGCCGCTGCTGTATGCCCGTTCCCTGACAGAAGAGGAGATACTATGAAAAGCAGGGTGATATACTGCTTAAACTTCATATGGTCGGGTTTGATCGCATTTTTACTCCCGATCTGTTTTGAAATAATATATATGAATATAACAGGTCATGCAAAGGGCTATGACTATGATCTTGGTGCGGAAAAGGATATTTCCGTTATGTTCGGCTGCATGGAACTGCTGATATGGCTCGTTTTAGCCCTGCCTTCAATTATCTGCGTGATACGGAAAACGATGGCTAAAGGCAGGATATTTCTGCTCATACCTGCCGTACTATATACGGCACTTGCCGTCATCAGCATAAATATCATATACGGCGGATGGTCGGAATATGTCAAGGAAGTTTTTAACATATGACTTTATGCAAATGATATCCTAACAGCACCGTGACGGGGTGATACTATGAACAAAAAACTTGACCTGTTCCTGACATTTATGAAGATCGGCGCATTTACATTCGGGGGCGGATACGCTATGATACCCCTGATACAGCGTGAGATCTGTGAAAATAAGAAGTGGCTGGATGAGAGCGATATACTTGAGATCGTTGCAATAGCGGAGTCCACACCGGGGCCTGTGGCGGTAAATGCTGCCACATTTGTGGGCAGCCGCACCGCAGGCACCCTCGGTGCTGCCTGTGCTACGCTGGGAGTGGTGCTGCCGTCGTTCCTTATCATATCCCTTATCTCATTCGTGCTGAAATCCTTTCAGGAATGGGAAGCGGTACAGTATGCCTTTATGGGTATCCGTGCGGGCGTTCTCGCACTGATACTCAAGGCTGTGTATACTATGTTCACGGCGGCGAAAAAGCACGCAGTTTCCTATGTCATCATGGTGGCGGCATTGGTACTGACGGCTTTCCTGAAAACGGATGCAGTGCTTGTCATAATCGGCTGCGGGATATTCGGGCTTGTGTGGTCGCTTCTTTTCAGAAAGGAGGACGGGCGATGATATGGCTCGAGCTGTTCCTGACCTTTCTGAAGATCGGAGCGTTTACCTTCGGGGGAGGCTATGCCATGCTCCCCCTGATACAGGCGGAAGTCGAACGTCACGGCTGGCTCACGCAGGCTGAGGTGATAGACTTCACCGCTGTCAGCGAGAGCACACCGGGCCCCCTTGCGATAAATATGGCTACATTCATCGGTATACGAACAGGGGGTGTGTTCGGTGCAGTCTGCGCTACACTGGGAGTTGTACTGCCGTCATTTGTCATTATCCTTATCGTGGCGAAATTCTACGAGAAGTTTCGCAAGAGCCGTGGTGTTGACGGTGTGATGTACGGTCTGCGGCCTGCGGTCATCGGTCTGATTGGGGCAGCATTCTTGTCTGTGGGAAAGACCGTGTTCTTTCCGAATGGCTTTCAGACTGATCTGTTCACGCAGACAGGCTTCCTTGTCTCACTGGGCATATTCGCTCTTTGTGCTGTGCTTGCCTTCAGGAAGGTTCACCCCATAGCCATCATCGGCATATCTGCGGTCATCGGTATCATAGCAGGATATGCACCGGGACTGTAACCGATCATGAAAAACGGACAGCCGTCTGACGAGGACGGCTGTCCGTTATTGCATGAGCTATACCGATCTGAGATCATCTGTCACTTCATGCTTCGTTTCGGGATACCAGTGACTGTCAAGGCAGATATCTGCATCAAGAGAATCTATCGTGTCAACAAGCTGACGGCAAAGCTCGGGATTTCTGCCCCATGTAGGAAATGTCCCGCCTGCGGCATCACCCAGAAACAGCACTTTTTCTCTTTCAACGAATACAAGGGTAGAATCATCGGTGTGCGGAGCGGCGGTCTTGAAGATCCTCACGGGACAATTGCCTGCGTCTATCTTCAGCTCATCAGTGAACACAATGTCGGGAAACGTAATGATGACGGGCTTACTGCCCTCATATTCCCTGCGGATACAGCCATCAAGGGACAGGAACGCTTCTATACCCTTCTCATCTATCCTTTGCCTGAATTGCCTGAGATAACTGTCGGTCAAAGAATTTGCAATGCAGATACCATTGACAGAGTGCATACCGAAGGTATGATCCCAATGCCAATGTGTGATGACTGTCACCGTCGGCAAAGGTAATCCTGCTCCCTCCAATGCAGAATAAAACTCTTTGGTATGAGCTTCGGAATGTCCTGCATCCACCGCAATGCTCATGTTATCGCCTTTAATATATCCGAGGATCGGTCGGTCACGCTCCTTTTCAAACGGATAAAACCAAACACGATCAGTGACCTTCGTCAGTTCCATAATATCCCCCATTTCAGTGTTCAAGTCAATTATAACAGACCGCCCGGAAAAAGTCAATACACAATGTCTTTTTTGTGGCATGGGACAATGACAAGATACCGTGCCTGTACAAACAGGAAATGGATATCTGAAAAAATGACACGATCATCTATTATAGATCGAATAGTGGATAATACAATCGATAACAGCCAAACAGATGCGATCCCTCATAAGGCGCTCGGTATATGCGTCCTATGAGGGATCTTTGCGTTTAGGTATCATTCGGAAGAAAACATCAATTTTATTGAAATCGGTCTTGACATTAAAAATTTGATTTGATACAATGTATATACTGTATGAAACTTCGATCGAATATACAGAACTTATTGTCGGAGGTAAGCTATGACAAAGAACGAGCTTCATAAGTATGTAGAGGAAAGCAAGGGCAGCGAGAGCAACATCTGCCAGATTTGCGCCGTCAGAAACGGCGAGATGATATACAGCGACAATTGGCGAGGTTTTCAGTCCGACAGCACCGCAAATGTAATGTCGGTCACTAAGGGCGTAATGGCTCTGCTTGCGGGGATCGCCGTTGACAAGGGCTTTATCAAAAGCACCGATCAGAAAGTGACGGAATTTTTCCCTGAATACACTGTGAAGCGGGGCGAAAAGACTATTTATGACGTGACGATCGAGCATTTACTGACAATGACCGCACCGTACAAATATCGTTCAGAGCCGTGGACGAAGGTCTGCACCTCAGAGGACTGGACAAAAGCAGCACTTGATCTGCTGGGCGGAAAGTCAGGAATTACAGGTGAATTCAAGTATGCGACACTGGGTATACAGATCCTTTCAGGTGTTATTGAAAACGCATCGGGAATGAAATGTATCGACTTTGCAAACAGGTATCTCTTTGCTCCTCTTGACATACCCGAACACACGATACACGGCGCAAGCGACAAGGACGATCAGTTTGATTTCTTAATGAACAAGAACCCAAGAAAGCCCGAATGGTACTCCGATCCGCAGAATACCGTTACCGCAGGCTGGGGACTTACACTTTCGGCATATGATATGGCGAAAATAGGGTGGATGCTGATAAACGGGGGGCAGATACGGTGATGTTCAGGTATTGTCAGTCGAATGGGCAGCGCAGATGACTTCGCCAAAATTGCAGCTTGGTAAGATGTTCAGCAATATGCAGTATTGTTATCTGTGGTACAGACCGTATAAGGACAGAACGATATTTGCAGCTATCGGTGACGGCGGCAATATTATCTATGCCGACCCCGAAAAAGGAATATCAGTAGGTATCACAGGCACGTTCAAACCGAGGATATTTGACCGTGTGGATTTCATAGAAAAGAAAGTGATGCCGCTTGTGGAAGGACTATGACCGCAAGCCCTGTCCCCTGCTTCTGAATGGCAGTTCAAGCCATTGGCATAGTTTCCTGATATGCGGCTTGAAAAGAAAACAGGAACCGGGGCATAAATGCTGCTAAACATAACGGCAGGGAGAACATCTCTCCCTGCCGTATGTATTCACGCTATGAGGCATCACTTTGCAAGTGATGCCGAAGCTATCTCTCTTGTCGGCCAAAAAGCACACAGATGCAGTTTGGTTATCCCCTTCCTTTATGTGACATAAAACATTTAAAGATACTCCTCAACACAGCTTCTGAGAACATCCTGAAGCTCCTCGTCCATACAGCCGTATTCATCGGGAATATTCAGAACGATGATCTCTTTCCCGTATAGCTCATCGGAGTATTTTTCCTTCAGTCTTCTCAGGTGCTTTTTCTCTAAGCAAAATATCATATCTGCCCACCCGATAAGGCCGCAAGTGACCTTTATCCGTGAATTGTTCTCCGTACCTGCCGAACGCACATCATGTCCGTTCACTCCATTGAAGATCTTCTCGGCAGTAAGACTTCTTCTCTTGTTCTGACTGCAAATAAATAATATATTCATTTGGTAGATGCACCTTATCCACACTATTCATGATATCAGGACTTATGCCATGGATGCCGTTATGTATCAGCGTTTGACTTTCTGATCTTCCTTGTATATCTGCAACCTATCGAGCGGTAGTTGGAACAACCGTAAAAGGGTCCGTATCTGCCTTTTATGCGTTTGAGCTGCCCTCCGCACAAGGGACAGGACCATTCTTCTTTCTTCATTTCTTCACCGTATTTATTTATCATATCCCTTGCAAAGCTTGAGATGTTACCTTCGACAGTTACAAGATATACCTTTCTTTTTGCCCTTGTAAGTGCCACATAGAAAAGCCGTCTTTCTTCTGCATAAGGGTACTGTTCAGCATTTTCAAGCAGCATATCCACAAGTGGCGGGTTCTGTACCTTGCTGGGAAATCCCATCTTTTTCCCCTTATTATTGATGATAAAGACATAATCTGCCTGCAATCCCTTGGATCGGTGTGCTGTATAGAACAATATGTTCAGATCCGGACGTGATTCATAATAAACTCTCGTAACATCATTCTTATTGTCATACCTTACCGATATCCCGACAGTTTCCTTTACTTTGTCTATATCGAACGCATACCGCCCAAGCAGGAACACAGATGCGTGCTTGGGCAATTCATCAAATTTATTTGCCATGAACTGATACGCATATTTTTCGGTATACCCCTATATGTTTCCTATTACATACTGCTCGGTATTCAAGCCTGACCGCATACATTTCACATATTGATAGGGATTATTCATCACAAATTCCGAACTGATATCTACCAAGCGCTGCGAAAACCTGTATGTAGTCTCTATTCGGCTGATATCAGAACCACCCCAATACTGCCCGAAATTCAGAATATATCCGATATCGCTCCCTGCAAATCGGTATATGCTCTGCCAGTCGTCTCCTACGCAAAACAGTTCATAGTCATGCTGATCTCGGAGCGCCCTCATCAGCATATACTGGGATGCGGTGATATCCTGGTATTCATCTATTATCACATATCTGAATCTGCGCCCATATCTCCCCTCTCTTACAAGATCAACTGCCATGTTTACCATGTCGGTAAAATCTATCTGCTTATTCTCCCTAAGGTATTTCTCATAGCTGTCCATAACAGGAATTACAAGGCCTAAGAGCGGCATCTGGTCGGGAAGACGGGCATATGCTGACTCCATTAGCTGCTGTAAAGACAGCCGTCTGTTTTTGGCAAGAGATATGACCTTCCCTATCACTTCCGAAAGGGATGACAGTATGCTGCTTTTAGAGTCGCCTGTTCTGGCAATTATCTCTTCAAAAGACAACTCAGTTGTGATAACATCATTATCCCTGAGACGCTCTTCAAGATTCTTACGCAGTATCCCCTCCATCTGTTCATACGCATAACATTCGATCATTTTTGTTCCGTTATTTCTGTGCAGTTCTCTCTTCCATTTGATACCATCAACATATCCCGGTGTGAAATGCTTTGGGGGCGTATTGTTTCGGTCAACAGCAAAATACTCGATATAGATATCATACTCAGGGAGATAGAAATCGGGATGATACTGCCTGTAATTCGCATCGGCGGTATCAAATCTGTATGATGACTCATACTCATAAGCAATGCCGTGAAGTGTGAGATAATTTGCGATCTCCAGTTCCCCGTAGCTTTTGACTGGTTTTTCAAGTATGGTCAAAGGCGGATTACATTCAAGGTATTCCAAATATTCGGCTTCGTTTGTAAATAACAGTTCGGACTTTGGAGTTATACGGTGAAAGAGGATATACTGCTTCATCAATGACGAATACATCGGATTGCTGACCATTTCTTTCAGCTTATCGGATATCATCCTGTTCATATTCCCCGAAAAAACATCCGGCGCCATTTGCGTGGACTCCTTGATAATGTCATATCCAAGTTTATGAAAGGTCGCCACATATATTTTTGCATTTGTCTCCTTAACAAGCCTGCTCTG
Organism: Oscillospiraceae bacterium; assembly: GCA_017468865.1. Classification (GTDB taxonomy): domain Bacteria; phylum Bacillota; class Clostridia; order Oscillospirales; family Ruminococcaceae; genus Huintestinicola. The sequence continues at coordinate 30,989 of JAFUHM010000047.1, forward strand.
CATCTCATTTACAGCGGCTTTTGTAAATGAGATCATAAGGATCTCTTCAGGTTTGTACATCCCCGAACTCAGCAAATACTTTACTTTCCCGACAATAGTGGTAGTCTTTCCTGTGCCTGCTCCCGCAAGGACAAGATGGCTATGAGCATCTTTTACAATGGCAGTCATCTGCTGCTCATCGAGCTTTCTCCCCTCCACATTGCCAATGAGACTGTATGCCTTTGTGAGAGCATCTTTGAGGAACCGATCATTATGATGTTCGATATGGTTTACAAAATCGATCTTTTTGCTTCTGAAAAGACTGAGTTCACAGGAGAGTTTGTCTCTTTCCGTGCGGTGAAATACATTTATGCGCTTTAATTCTCTCTCCGTATCTAAAATGATATCTGTATACTTCTGAATATACGGAGCGTAGTCCTCTGTTTTGATACGTCCTGAAAGATCATGGAGCACCAGCTCCATTTCTTGTTTTGATCCATCGAGCCTTTTTATCAAACGCTCTGTATCCACATCATAAGAAAGTATCTTATCTGCAATACTCGTGACAAAATCCCATAATACCATACAACTACCAACTTTACATACTAATGTGCTGTCAATACTAATTATAGCATATAATGGAAACAAATGCAAGAGATAAGCCAAATCTATAAAATGGAGCAATGAATTATAGCCCAAACGTGCGCAGTCTGTGATCGCCTGCCGAGCCGTTCATCCGTATGAATGAAACATACGAATAAACGAATGGGGCGTGGGCACTGCCCGCCGGAGCAGGCTCGGAGTGCTTATTTCATAAAAACTATTGAAAAAGCATCCGCCATATGCTATAATATTCCTATCCCGGTCTTATGAGGACATAATGCTGAGAAGAAAGGCAGGAACCGATATGCTGTCACGGGTACGGGGTACATGGTGTACTCTCCGCATATCGGTATAAGATTATGGATATTACATACAAAAAGCTCTCAGAGGCAGAACTTGACACTTTTATAAAAATACGCATCACACAACTCCGTGAAGAGGGAGCAAAGGAAGATATCGACCTGTATCCCGCACTGAAGGACTATTACTCCAGACACATGGCTGACGGCACTTTTGTGGCATGGCTCGCACTTGACGGGGATAAGATCGTCGGCACAAGCGGAATGTCGTTTGTCGAAAAGCCCCCGTATTTTGGCTGTCCCAGCGGCAGGATAGGGCTGCTGTCCGGTATGTTCACAGACAAGGCGTATCGGCGCAAGGGCATCGCAAGCGCACTTTTGAAGCGTGTGACAGATGAAGCAAGAAACTACGGATGCGGGACAGTACAGATCACGGCATCGGATATGGGTGTAAAGCTGTACACAGCGTTCGGCTTTACTCACAACAACAATTTCATGCAGTATAAGCTGTAACGGAGGTATCACAATGGACGAGATATTCACAAGAGTTAGCATAAGAAAATTTGAAGACAGACCGGTTGAGCCTGAGAAGATCACACAGCTTATCAGAGCCGCTATGCAGGCACCCTCGGCAGGCAATCAGCAGCCATGGGAGTTCTTTGTGGTAACGGACAGGGAGAAGATAAATGCCCTTTCGGAGATAAGCCCCTATGCTGCCTGCGCTAAAAACGCACCTGCTGTTATCGTGCCTTGCTATCGAACCGAGGGACTTCGATGGAGCGAAACTGTCCTTCTTGACCTGTCATGCGCTACTGAAAATATGCTCCTTGAAGCGGTATCCCTCGGATTGGGAACTGTCTGGCTGTGTGCCGCACCTTTGAATGACAGAATGACAAAGGCAGAAGCTGCTCTCGGAGATCCGGAAGGCCTTCATGCTTTCGCAGTTGTACCTGTTGGCTATCCTGCTGAGACAAAGCAGCAGCAGGACAGGTTTGATGAAAGCAGGATCCATTATCTGTGATACGGTGTGAGCATCCGATGAGAATTATCGGCAATATGGAGGCAGCAGAATGACTGAACTGTTTAAAACGGAAAGACTGACGGTAATAAAGTTTACTCCCGAGGATCATAAAGATCTGGCTGAGATACTGACAGATGTCGAGGTAACATATTTTGAGCCATATGAAACCTTTACAAGGGAGGCGTGTGTTCAGGAAGCCGTAAACTTTTCAGACAGCGATGAGTTTTTTGCTGTGGTACTGGATAACAAAGTGATCGGGAAGATATATTTCTCCGATAAGGGCTACGGCAGTTACGAGATCGGATATACATTCAATCGTGATCATCAGGGTAAAGGATACGCCTGTGAAAGTATCATCGGGATGATGAGATACGCTTTTTCTTCTCTTGGGGTACGCCGTATATTTGCCGAGATAGACACACGAAATGAAAGATCGGTAAGGTTAGCCGAAAGAGCAGGGATGCGAAAAGAGGCTGAGCATAAAGAGCTGTTCCCCCGAAAAGGAGAGAATGAAGTATATAATGATTTTTATGTTTATGCGATCCTTAAAAAGGAGTTTCTGTTATAATATCAATTTAGAGGAGCGTTGTTATGAGAAACGGTATCAGACCTGATCCTAACAAAGTGCACCCGATCAATGGGTATGATAAAGAGATCTATATCAAACCTACGATCAACAACCCCAACATTATTGTGGGTGACTTTTCATATATAGCTGATTCAGACTTTGAGAGTCATGTAACACACCATTATGAGTGGAACGGCGATAAGCTGATAATCGGCAAGTTCTGCCAGATAGCAGCAGGCGTTGAGTTTGTTATGAACGGCGCAAATCATCAAATGAATGCTGTGTCTACCTTCCCGTTCTACACGCTGGAAGGCTGGGATATGGAGCCGCCTGCAATGGCTGACCTGCCATTAAAGGGAGATACGGTCATCGGCAATGATGTGTGGATAGGTCAGAATGCCGTTATTCTCCCCGGCGTTCACATTGGTGACGGTGCGATCATTGGCGCGAACAGTGTTGTAGGCAAAAATGTTGAACCGTATACGATCGTTGTCGGTGATCCTGCAAAGGTACTTCGTAAGCGTTTTGATGATGAACTTATCGGTTTGCTTCAGTCCTTTAAGTGGTGGGATAAAAGCATTGATGAAATAAACTCATTGATACCCATTCTCACTTGCAGTGATCTGAACAGGGTAAGGAAGGAGCTGAAAGCAAGACTATGATCATACTGATAACAGGTGCATCTCACACAGGCAAAACGCTCCTTGCACAAAAGCTGCTCGAAAAATACCATTATCCGTATCTGTCGATAGACCACCTGAAAATGGGGTTGATCAGAAGCGGACAGACTGACCTGACACCTTATGATGACGATAAGCTGACAGACTATCTATGGGATATCATAAAAGAAATGATAAAGACTGCGATAGAGAATAAGCAAAACCTGATCGTAGAAGGCTGCTATATCCCGTTTGACTGGAAAGACAGCTTTGATGAGGAATATTTATCTCAGATCAAATTTATATGCCTTGTAATGAGCGGATCGTACATTGATGACCATTTTTCCGACATTATAGGCAATGAAAATGTGATCGAAAAGAGATCGCCGGACGAGGACTTCACGATCCGGTTTGTGAAGAAGGAAAATGAGCATTATCTGAAAAACTGCTCTCAATACGGGCTTGACTATATCTTGATTGATAAAAGGTACAAGATCGAAGAATACTGTCAATTGTGAAGTGATATAAAGGTGAACACCGTAAGCGATGTGTGAGGTCACCGGCACGTTCGGAAGTTTGAGTTTTTTCATGAATATAGGGAGAGTTTTATGAGAGTATTTATCGTTTACTGCCATCCTTCAACGGATTCGTTTACTAAGGATATGTGTGACGCATTCATAAAAGGTATTACTGATTCCGGCAATGAATACATTATATCTGATCTTTATGAAATGGGTTTCGATCCGGTCATGAAGGAGGAAGAATACCTCAGAGATGCAAATTATAGAGATACTCCTGCGGTCGCAGACGACGTGCGTAAAGAACAGGAAAAGATCAATTCTGCGGACGCTATCGCATTTGTTTACCCCGTCTTCTGGACAGAAGCCACTGCGATGCTGGTAGGCTGGTTTGACAGAGTGTGGTCGTATGGGTTTGCGTATGGCAATAAAACGATGAAATTGCTTGATAAGGCGATAATACTCTGTTCAGCAGGCAATTCTTTGGACCGTCTTGAACGATTCGGACTTCTGGACAGTATGAAAAAGGTCATGTTAGGAGACAGGCTTTTCGGACGTGTCAAAGGATCGGAGTTTATTGTTTTTGACAGCACTTCCAGAGAAAATGAACTTCGGGAAAAAAACCGGAACTTGAATCTTAAAAAAGCATACGAAAAAGGAAGGACGTTGTTCGCATAATTGGTAATGTAAGCAATGTGCGGGATTGACCAACTCAACAAGATACGAGAAATATATAGGCAGTCGTTCATGCGTTTTGTCAAGAATAGCCCCATTCAGATTATAAATATCCGAATGGGGCTTATCATTGAATATTCAATTTTTACACAACTTATGAGTTCAAAAATGTCCCTGACAGATTATCTTCTAACTCAAAAGTACCATCATTAATTACATCAAGGCGTTTCAACAGTTCAGAAAATGAAGGGATAAGATCAGGTCTTAACTCATTCCACTTTTGCTCATTAAACACACTGCCACCATTTGGGGGAAAATCATAGCAGCTATTATAGCTGTTTTGGATATGTTCATTCAGTTCTTGAACAATCACATCACTATCAACAACAGGTAACCCTGTGTCCATATTACCAGATTCTATATCATAATGCCCTTTCCATACAGGGCCATTCATAAAATCAAGTTCTAATTTAAGCGTCTTCATACTTACTATCTCCTTATATTTCAACAGGGTATGATGTAACAATAAATCCGTTCGTTCCGCTCCCAACAAGCAAATAATGCCTTCCGCCGTAATTGTATATCATTTCTAATCCTTTTTTTCCGTTTGGAAGTGGCTTTTGTTTATAACTAATACGATCTCCATACTGTATCATGTATTTGAGAAAAGCAGGAACCTGATTACGGCTTACTCCAAATGTCTTTTCCAAATCATAAGCATGACCTTTAGTCGTTCCGTTACCGTCAAGAATATGCGTTAAGCCTGCATTCTTAGGACAGTAGCGGTAAAGAAGCTTTTAAGGAATCATTGTAAGACAGGCACAGCAAGCTATACAGACAGATGCTCTCTAAGTAGCATTTGTCTTTTATTTTTTTCAAGTATGTGTATATTTATTGTTATGTATTGCATTAGATAAGAAATTTGAAGATTTGTTCTACTTCTAAAGAATTATCTCTAAAATTCATATTTGTCTTAGCAAGCACTCCGGATATTTATGGTCATTTGCCAAGCTCGTCCGTAAAGGCTCTTATCTCATCGCAGACCTGATCGGGTTTCCCACCACAGATATCATCGTGAGCGCAGTCGATCTGCGTTACCGAAGCGTTTTTCATATCGTCGATATAGCTGTGAGCATAACCCTGCCATTCCTGCTCCCTGCCCGTACCCTTGCCGCTTGTCAGAAGAAGGTGTAGCGGCATTTCAGGCTTAGAGTCGCTGAGTATGGTCTCTGCGGCGTCGGGAGCGGTCTTTATCTCGTTGGGCATCACCTTGTTTGCGTATTTCCTGACGAACAATGCTTTTGCAAATTGCTTTTCTTCGGTTGAATATGTCTCGGGAAACTCATTGTCAGAAATGAACAGCCTGATAATGCCGCTGTTTTTTGCAGCGGATATAAGCCACTCGCCGCCGCCCGCTCCGAAGTCTTTCATTGCATTCGGGAATGCCATATCCATCCCGAATATACCCTCAACCTCATTGGGATAATTCTGAGCCCAGATAAGAGCGTCAAGACCCGATTTTGAGTAGGGGCAGAGTATGTAGGGGGCTTCAACACCAGACTTTTCGAGCGCCTCTCTGCACTCATTGACCATTACCTTGTAATCTCTATCGGTATCCACCACATCGCTCATGCCGTAGCCGAATTTCTCAACGACTACCGTTTTGTATTCACCGCTGAGTTTGCTGTATAATGGCTTGAATGTCAGTACGGGTGAAGTACTGCCTGCGGGAGCCAAGAAAACCAGCGTGTGCTCTCCCTCTCCTTCTATGTATACATTCATATTGTGACCGTTCACCTCAACAAGCTGCCCGGGATAGTTTTCAAGCAGCTTGTCCTCTTTTTTCAGCATGACCTGATTGTAAATAATCATAATGATAAGGAATACAGCTATAAGTATCAGAAGCCCGAGCAGTATCCTTCCGGTGATCTTCAGTGCTTTTTTCACGGTCTTCCCCCCCGTTATCTGCTTATGCAATATCTTTCTATAAACACCTCAAAATGCCTGTTTATCATATCAACAGGTGAAAGTCAGGACTGTTTTATCAGTCTGATCCCATTATCCGGCATACAGACAAATACCCCCGACTGCGGCTTTTCGGTTCATTTATCAGACTTTTTTTGAGATGCGTTCCTCACATTCTCGGCAAAGCTCTGCCTTGAATAGGGCATATTGATCTTGACCAGTGCATCTGACGGGTCAATATTGTCAATGATGAACTTTATGCCGTCACCGACAGCATTGATAACACCGACGCACACGTCAGTGAACTTCTTAACAGCTGACTTCTTATCCATGATATTACCCCCATCGTTTTATTATGTGACCGAGATAAGATCCTATTTTCATTGTCATCAATATCATGATATACGATCGTTGATGAAAAGATACGTCGGTCACTGTTGTTATTCTACCACGCACAGAGACATAAAGCAATTAAAATGAGATTAGATTTTGATTAAAATCAATTCTTCAATGCACGGATAATGCTGAAAGAACTCATCTATTCTATCTCCCAGACCACAGTTACCGTATCGGAAACAGCTATGTCATCGGGCTCTATATTCAGATCATAGCTTGGACTTGGTGTCGGGCAGCACATTTTAGCATCAACAGTCCTATTCATGGGATGCACCTCAAAGTCTATCTCGCCCCACGAATAATCGATGTTCTGTATGTCCTTCAGCCTGACACCTGCTGAAGAAGTGAGTATTGCTGCCTTTTGTACTGCATCCGCAACGGCCTTGCCAAGCAGTTCATTCTTCGCTCTTTCCGGCTCCTTTATGGTGTAGCTTATATGAAACTCGGGAGCCAATGGGCTGTGAGCCAGTGCATAGAGTATTTGCCCCAGCCGCTTGTTGTCCGACTCAAATTCAATCTTCATCATATGTGTGTACTTGTATCCGACAAATCGGCTCCTGTATTCACCATTCTCCCTGTACCCTTCGTGCTCAGTGTCCACTCCGAACATGAGAGTTTTAAGATCAGTCGGCTCAAAGCCAAAACCGGTGATAAGCTGTCTCAGTTTCTCAGTATCCTCGCTTGAACGCTGCAATGTTTTGCCGTGATCCTTGTGCAGTCCCTCCAGCGTGATGGTTATTCGGGTCATATCGGGGTGTACTTTAAGCTGACCTTTGCCTGTTACCCGTATCGTTCTCATAAAGCTTCCTCCTTTCAGTTCCCGTTTTCCGATCCTGCTATGAGTTCAAACGCTTCCTTTGGTACGTCAAAGGGCTCAGTAAAGGGGTTTATCACAATTCCTGCCATATCTTTTTCGTTGTTTGATGCCATAGCCATAGCTTGCATAAAGGGGATCTGCACCTTTGAGAATCCCTCTCCGTACTCCCCCATTTCCTCTGCTGTTGTAAAAACAGGGAAAAAGAAGTTATCATCGCTTTGGAGAATGTCGGGCACCAGCCTGATATCGTCATGTGCCGTCAGTTCCCTCCCCACTATCTCCTCCCCTTTCTCCATCGCTTCAGTGACTATTCGGGCAAAACCATCTCGGTCTCTGTCGCTCAGTATCGCACTGCACGGCACCCACACAAAGCTTTCTTTCAGTATCCTTCCAAGCTTTATCATGTTGAGTATCGTCCTGCTGCGCCCACATATCTCTATCGCTCTTTTGAGATAAGAACCGTCTTCAAGCAGTTCGGCTGTGATCGGATCATCAGGTATGTGGTACTCAGTATCACCGTCTGCCTCAATTATCATACTTATCAGCTCTTTGGTCAGCAGAAATGACTTCCCCCACGGGTCAAGGATCAAGCCTTCCGCATCAAACTCAAGAATATTCTTTATCATCTCATCAATGAAGTTGGATATCACTTCACTGCTCTCACCTTTTTTATACTCTTCGTCCGTAGTGAATGCGACATACCATTCCTTCCCGTCCTTTGTGCGGACTGTACGGAAAAAGCTGTTTTCCTCATCCTCCAGACTTATGACAGGGAATATGAAATGTCCGTCTGCGTTCATACGAATACGGATTGCTTCAAGAACAGCCGTTAGCTCCTCATCGGCAGAATGTAAGTGATACTTGTTTATCGCATCTTTTATCAACTCGTTGCCGTCAAGAAACATATCATGATATTCGGTCTCACCGCATCCTGCCGCAGTTTCATCAAATCTTTCAAGCACCTTCAGCATATCTTCGGGAAGACGTCTGCGGCATTCTTCCGCCATTTTCTCGGGGACACCGTAGAATGCTTCTGCCATGCTGCCTGCTATGCAGGCAAGAGTATCACAATCGCCGCCGAGGGATACCGCAGTTCGTATAACATCCTCAAAGCCCTGCCCCTCCAGAAATGCCGTTATCGCTTCGGGAACAGTCTCCTGACAGGTCTCTGTATGGTGATAGCCGGGGCGTATCTCATCACAGGTGTGGGACAGATCATATCCGAATTCTGAAATGATATGTTCCTTTATCTCCGGCTTGCTGCTGCCGTTCCTTGCCATAAATATTGCGGCTGCAACAGCCTCAGCACCTTTGATGCCTTCCGGGTGATTATGTGTCACCTCTGCTGTGAGCCTTGCCATATGGCAGGTTTCCTCCATCGTATCATAGAGCCACCCTGCGGAGGATACTCTCATAGCAGAACCGTTTCCAAAGCTGCCATAGGGCTCAGGATCAGCGTCACGCAGCCAGTGACGGAACATCCCGCCATATCCTGCATTGGGGTAACGCTTGCCCCATTTACGCATAGATGCCGTCAACGCTGCCTTTATCTCATCATCCGTCTTCCCCATGCTGTCCATAAGCGCTTCCGCTACTGCGATCGTCATTACGGAATCATCGGTAAATCCCGACACTATGCTAAAAAGCGGGAAATCCTTTGTCTTGTCGCCCCTGTCAAACTCATAGGGAGCGCCTATCATATCTCCGAGAATTGCACCGATCATGTCTGTGTCCTCCTTTGTTATTTGTTAATATAAGTATAGCACAGATGAAAAGGAAAGTGGTCGTTTGTCGGACGACATTTTTTCCCTCATATTTGCAAAGAAGTTGCAAATATGGATATGGTATTATTTACATCGATCAGGAAACTATCTATGAAAAGCCAATGTACACAGGAGAGAACATTATGAAGATCGGTATCAAAGGTATCACAGCATTATTATCAGCGGCAATACTCTCAGCGGGAACAACTGTGATTCCATGGCAATGATGTGCGTGCTCTTCCCTGATAACAGATACGGACGGAACAGCTTTTATTGATAACTATAAAGCAGCCATAGATAAATAAGAAAAACAGCAGCGGATGGACATATAGGTCACGCCGCTGCTATTATACCAAATCTTATTCCGATAATGTCCATCCATTGTCCCCGTGATAGATCATCAGCTTTGTCATCCCTCCGTCTATACATATGTTCTCTCCGGTGATAAAACCTGCCTTGTCAGAACAAAGGAAAAGCACCATGTTCGCAATATCCGCAGGTCTGCCCACACGTCCGACAGGCTGCTGATAAGCATCCGCACCTGTGATAAGGCTGCCTGTGGTATCTATCCATCCGGGTGAGATACTGTTCACACGCACCTTACCCGAAAGGCTTACCGCCATTGCATGAGTAAGTGCCGCTATACCGCCCTTTGCAGCAGTATAGCTTTCTGTCTGAGGCTGGCTCATACGGTCACGGGAGGAGGATATGTTTATAATACATCCGCCCTTATTAAAATATGGTGCAAACAGTTTTGAGAGATAGAAAGGAGCGGTCACTCCAACAGAAAGTGCATATTGGAACTCCTCATAACTGCACTCATCTATCCCCTTCATTAACGGCAGAGCATTGTTTATAAGGAAATCTATTTTCCCGTATTTTCCTATGATGTTTTCAGCGAAATCCTCAAGAACAGCTTTATCGGATATGTCACCGACATAATGGTCACCATCTGCCTTGTCAATGACGCAAACACTTGCGCCGCCCTTCCGAAATTCCTCTGCGATGCACTTTCCGATGCCCCTCGCTCCCCCTGTGATAACAGCGATCTTGCCTTCAAATCCTTTTTCTGCCATACCTGCCTCCATAGTTACTTTTGGTCTTACCCGCTTCACGCCCATTTTATATACAAGGCGGCCATATAAGCTCATTCGGGCCAATTTGGCCGATCATGCTGTATACAGCTATTTTGCTCATTCACCCAAAATCTTCTCAAGATACTTGAACAGCGCCGCATTTATCTCATAGATGTCGTATATCCCGTGCGTAACGAAATACTGTATGATGAGATCGGACTTATTACTGGGAGAAAAGGCGATCTCTGCCCTCGCCAGAAGGTCTGTCATAGCAGGCATATCAAGCTTCAGGGCTATCGCAAAAGCGATAGCTGTCGTTTTCTTCGGTTTATAATCCGCCTTGCAGCGTATACGGGAGAACACCTTTCTGTCGATATTGGCTTTCTTATATACAGTGACATCGTCCATGCCGCTCTCATCTATCAGCCTAAACAGCCGCTGCTGGAAAGTTTCTCCTGCGCCGGACAACACCTCATCAAGGCTCTTGTCATTTATTTTGGATGCCTTTGGCGGTTCGCTTGGTGTAGGTTCGGAAAAAACGCAGTCAAGGGTTTCAGCCTTGTTTTCTGCGAAAGACACATCGGATCTCATCCTCGCATTTCGTAAGCGTCTGTTGTGCTCACGCTCATCATAAAAACCATACTCCGACCGAATTGCAAGTCCTACACCGTTTTCATCTATGTATTCGTCTATTTCTCCCATCAGTGAGTTTGACAGCTCAAATGCCTTTCTGTCAAACACCGCCAGGATGACCTTCATATCGTGCGTCAGCAGGAACTTTCCTATAACAGACAGGGCTATACTCAGTGCCTCGTCCTTTGGGAACCCGTACACACCTGTCGCAATCAGCGGAAAGGCTATGCTCTCCGCACCATGTTCTGCCGCAAGCGACAAGGAGTTTTCATAGCAGGAACGCAGTATATCCCTTTCACCGTGATCACCGTCCTCCCAGACAGGCCCCACAGTGTGAATGATATACCGTGCAGGCAGTCCGAATGCAGGAGTTACGGCTGCCTGTCCGGGAAGTATATCGCCTATTCGTATGCGTTCGGCAAGGAGTTCCTTTTCCCCTGCTGCCCTGTATACGGCACTGTCCGTTCCTCCGCCTACAACAGGCTTCGGATTGGCAGTATTCACAATGATATCTGCCTTGACTTTTGTGATGTCGTTTCGGATTATTTTGAATGGCACAGGGTATCACCGCCTCTTATACACGATCAAGGAATACTCGTCTGAATCTGTTTTCGCTGTCTTTTATCAGGCTGACAAAAGAATCATAGCTTTCAGCATCTTGGGGGATAAGCAATCCGTGTTTTATAACGCAGATATCCTTATGATAGTCTTCGCATTCCATACCCTCGTTCAGCATTAACCGTACATCTCCCGCCAACTGAGAATCGGGGTAGAGATAGTAGCCTGTCTTAGCATCAAATCGAAACATATACGCCAGTATCTGCAAATAATCCTTCCCGTAGATGTTATCTATCGGCTTGTATTTAGCATCAGCTATGATCCTATGCTCTGCATCCCTGCCGATAAAATCGGGAAATATTTTTCCGATTCGCCTGTAAAACAGGTATTGAGCATCTTTACCCACCCTATTCATGGGGTGGTAGAAATGTTTGCCGATGAGGGAATAAACATACTCCTCCCACAGCCAAGCACCATCAAACAGAACACCATAGATCTGCCGTGAACCCGAGCCTATGTTATACTTTTCATTTTTCAGAATAAGGATACACAGCCGCTGCAAGGCACGATATTCACGGAAAAATGCGTGGTGTAAAGGCTTTTTTATATTTTGTCCGATTATTTTTGCTCTGTCCTGCTGCCTGTACTGCTGTGTTGAACCTACTACATCACGAGCCTCTTCTTTTGCTCTGGATAAGATCTGGCTGCCATAGGGCTTTGTTTTGATATATTCTATAGTATGGCGCACAAGTTCCGTGAGATGATTATCATAAGAAAACTCTCGCTGACTGTACGCCACATTACCAACAAATGGTGTATTCTGCCTGATATGCCGTGATAACTCAATAGTGCCTTTAGGAGAATCATCGTTGTATTGTCGTCGGATATACTGCTTGAAAAGGCCCTTTCTCGCTGCCGCTTTCAGATAGTGCGGAAACAGGAATAAAAGATAATTGTAAAGCCTGTTGTCGTTATCCGTATCCGTCCTCATGTCTATGATATTGGGAATATCAATGACCTTTTCAAGAAGATACCGAAAGAAGTGATCGCCATCCTCATCCTTACTGAAGCGGGAGCCGATAACAAGCCTCTCATCACCGCACCCAAGAAATCCCATCACATTACCGGTACAATATGAATAATTCATACTTTGCAGTATTATCTGCTCACGACTGATATCTTTCGTATCCATCAGCATATCCGGAAATACAAATACACCTTCCCGTTCAAGCTGTTCCAGGGTCTTATCAGCCACTTTATCCACAATCCTGCCTATCTCAGCAAAATCACTTTTCTTTTGGCGTGTATTGTCAGCTACCCTGAGTATTCTCATCTTCATCACCTGCCGGAGCAGAGCCGTTGTTGTATGCTTTGAAAAATCTCTTCATTATCTCCTTTTCGTCATACATTCCCTGTACATACTCATGTAGGAGCGGTTCAAGGTGATCCGTCCACAGTTCATCAAAGGTGAGTTCTGAGAGTTTCAGGAAATATGCCGCACCGAGCTGATAGTTTTCGTTAAGGTCGGGAGTTTGGGCAATAGCATTATTCAAAGCTGTCATGCGGCTTATTGCCTCATTGCGTATATCTTCATCAAGAATATCCAGCATCTTTGTCTGCTCATTCGCTTTGAGTTCTATAAACCTGAATCTGCGGCGCATGGCAAAATCAAAGCTGTCTACCGAACGGTCTATATCATTCATCGTACCAATGATATATATATTTTCAGGAATATAGAACTTCTCGTCTGTCTCGTGCATATTGGCATACTGCGTTGACACAGCACCTTCAATACCTCTGTAACCCGGGTCAATGCTGAAAAACAGCTCACCGAATATCTTCGAGATCTCACCACGGTTTATCTCATCAATGATAAATACATAGTTTTTCAGTTCTTCCTGCTTTGCCTGTACCTTTACAGCCGTGACCTTTTTCTTGATGTCATTATATACTGCCAGATCGTATGAATATCCTTGCGTAGCGTTAGACTTGCCAAAGAAAGCTGTCACATCCTTCACCTTGGTGAATTTCACATCCGATGCAAGCATCTGCTTGATTTCACTGAGACTTAGTGTAAGCTTTTTGACGACAGGGTTATTGGGGATATTTATATCAATATGCTTGTCATCAACACCTGTGATAAAAAACTCATTATGAGTTATGGTAAACAGCCTGTCTTCTCCGAAATCAATATCAGAAAAATATTCCGTTATCATTTCCTGTACTGACAGTTCCTTATCCCTTTCCACCTGTGTCTTTGATACATCATCAAGATTCTTCTTTGCACGCTCTGCAAATCGCTTGAAAATCCCGTCCTGCAATTCAAATCCCATAGATCCGTCGGAGTTGATCTTAGGTCGCAGACCCTCCACAAAATCCGAGTAGTCATAACTGGGATGAAACTGTACGAATTCTATTTGCTGTTTCTGTTCAGTTGTAAGTTCAGCGTAGCTTCCTGCTGTACCGCCGCTTACTATATCTGCGGCGATCTGCTTTGCAAGATAGGATTTACCCGTACCGGGCGCACCTCTCAAAATGATATTCTTTGAACATAGAAGTATCCTTGATAATTCAAGCCGGTAACTGTTACCAACGGGTTCAATCTCTGGTTCCGATTCTTCTTTGGACTTGTCACGATAAGTCAACACAAACTTATCGCCTAATCCTCCAAATCGTTTCAGGTATTCCTGTACGAATAAGATCGTACTAAAAATGTTCCAGCAATAGATAACGAATTGTCTGCCATCCCCGTAGCTGTATGTCATATACTCAATACTATTACGATGTTGCCTGAATTCATCCACACTGGAAAAAATTCCACAGATAGTCTCACTGCCTGGATCATACTTACAAATCGGGAATGTTTCCTTCTGCTCTATAGGCAGAGAAGCAACTTCTCTTTCAAAAGCCTGAAAAGCGATTCGTGCCATAGTTTGATTGGAAAGGCGTCGTTCACCTTTGGTATAGTAACGTCTGACTATCTCACCATTTGCCTTTTCCATGTAGACATCAAGAGGCTTATAATTATCACCTGCTTCCAAATTATCCATAGAAAACCGTTTGTCTGTAGACAAAACATTTTCGGAATTAATTGTCAGTACATATTTTTCTTGTTTTAATTCATTCACGAACTCCAACTCCTCTAAATGCTTTCAAATCTCTATCTTCTTGTATAGGAAACATATCAACCGAAACCATATCATGTGGATCTTTGTTTTGATCCGGTCAAAAGCATCATCTTATAGCAATTCTCCCTCTGAGCAATTTCTCTTGCATAATGCAGGCAGGCTGTTGCATAGCCCTTTTTTCTATGATGCTTATCAGTGATCACGTTTTCAATAAAAGCATATGGGTGCTGTCCCCGTGTCAGGTTCGTGATCATAACACAAACGCAGGAAGACACTATGATGCCGTTTTCTTCAGCTACGATAATATGATGATCCTCATCGTTCAGTATGCTGTTCCATACACCAAGAACTCTGTCGTTCTTTTCAGGAAACGGCTCATCATGCAGCTGCATATATATATCTGTAAAAGGCTGTCGAGATCATTCTCTGTTATTTCTCGTATCATATTGCGACCTCCGTTAAGTACTGTTTACACAACCAAGCCGAATGCCTGCTCTAAACAAATTATACATCATAAGCGCCGTTTAGTCAACCATAAACTATCGAATAATAAGGCAGCAACTACGAGCAAAACAGGATATCAGAGTTTCCACGGTGCATCAGGGAAACGACAGTCAGCGGAAACAACCTACGGTGCTATCAGACAGCGCTCATTGATTAATTCCCCGGCATCGGCGAGAGCAGCGGAGATAACCTTTTATATATCTCTCCTGTTTCCTCACTTGAAAAGGATTTCATCAAAGCATTGTTGACTTGTTGTTTGGTCTTTGATTTGAGGATTGCCTGAATGATGATCTCTTTTTTCTGCTTATATTTCATTTCCTTGAAGTGCTGACCGAAGAAAGAGCGAATCTGAGCTTCTCTCTTATCGGGCTTTGTTTTCTGTTTGGGTGTGGAGTCGGTTTGAGCCTTTGGCACCGCTTCTTTATTTACTGTTGGCTCAGTATCTGATTTCTTGATGGGAGCATCTGTCGGTGTCATTCCTCTTTCTAACCTGATCTCCTCACCGTTCCATAGTTTCCGCCTTAACTCCTCATCTGAAAAAATATAGTCTATGTCTTCGCGAATCGCATCAGCCATAGTATGATCCTGATCTTCAACGATCCTTCGACTATCACCTGACCGTTCTAACTTTTGATTAAGCGCTTTGATGATCGGATCGCCTGAAGACGTCTCCCTCTCTTCGGAAAACATATGTTCCGGTGTATCAATTGAAAAATCAAAATGGAATTTGGCTTTGTTTTGCTTGTAATACCAAAGTGAACGATCACATATTGTCTGACATAAATAGGTAACATCGACCATCATGGTACGCAGCTTAACAATAGGGGTATCAATAAACAAAGTCGTACTCCGGATTTTTGTGCCATCGCCAAGTGACAGAATAAATCTGTCGAGCTGGTTTGCTTCGGCCTTGACCTTGCTGCTGTCTATGTTCGGTGAACCGCTGTGAAGGAAAGTATTTCTGAGATTGTATACGACTTCACCGCTCAGATCCGGATAAGGGTTATCATCGGACATATACTCAAGATACTTATCATACCATCCAATATAACGCTTACCCGTAGATGATTCATTGGGAAATTCTGCTGCACCGCATATATCGGGAAGTGCAAGCGACATGGCTAAGGCAGAAAAGTAGCTTTTATTCTTCAGAGCATTCGCTATATCTTTGACATATAATTCTACCATAAACAACACCTCTTTCATGTGTGCAGATATATCAAACCGAAATTTCTTCTCTATTCCAAAGCAAATATCACAACTACATTATACACCATGTTCATTTTATTGTCAAGTTTTCAGAACAGAAAGTATATCTCAAGTAATAGCAGACACTTTTCAAATACTAACAACTGCAAAGCTCATACTACAATTTCCCCCTTATCTGTCAGTTAAGCAACATTTAATCCTCAATGTGTCGCTTATGCTACATTTAAGCGAGAGATTGAATATTGCAATCTGCTTTGTAATATGGTAATATATATTCACAGCAAGGGAAACAAACCAAAGCAATAAATAAAGCGGGTATTTCACATTGCTGCAGCTGCATTACAGATCAGCAATTAATGGGAAATGAGGTGTATCAAATGGTTTATTTTGCGATCTTCGGATATAGCCCTGGCAGCAGTCGGTGCTGCACTTGTGATCTGATATTGAGACCACATCGAATGAGCGAAGTCAGATGAGACAAACGTCTTGGTAAAATCAAACGTGATAAAAGGAGATCAATTATGCTGAGTTTATTTCTTACTATAGGCGGACTTACTTTAGGAGCGGCCACACTTACATATATTTTCGTAAATATGTAGGCAGAGAACATCAATAAATGACCCACTTCAGAGGTATTACGCAACAGGCAGTTACCTCTTGATCCGAAAAATGAAAGAAGGTATAAATATGTTTGGTTTTTTTGCACTTAGTGTAGTATTAATATCCACAACACTGGTTGGCACAGGCACCGGTTTCTTGATCACTGTACTTACATCCTGATACAAGACAAATAAACAAAGCTAAACACAAAATAACGTGATATTGATATGTTTAACGACAAGTGAGATCCAATGACCCACTTCAGAGGTATTACGCAACAGGCAGTTACCTCTTGACCCGAAAAATGAAAGAAGGTATAAATATGTTTGGTTTTTTTGCACTTAGTGTAGTATTAATTTCCACAACACTGGTTGGCACAGGCACCGGTTTCTTGATCACTGTACTTACATCCTGATACAAGACAAATAGACAAAGCTAAACACAGAATAACGTGATATTGATATGTTTAACGGCAAGTGAGATCCGTTGATATTGACCGCAGTCTGATCACGATACAATGGAGGATTCCGATGAAAAGCATCAAAAAGTACATTACGGCAGCAGTCATAGGGATCATGGCGGCAGCGGCGCTGACGGCTACGGCATCTGCTGACGTATATATCAGAGCTGACGGTTCATGCAGGTATGAAGCCAGATATGAAGGAAATGTATATGCAGAGAGATTGTTCAGCGATGAACAACGCTATCGTGAAGAGGTCTATGTCGGTGTCGATCCCTTCTTCGGCTATATATACTATCATCCCAGCTACGGATATTATACCTACAAAGAGGATCTAAGTATAGTTTACTTAGGGACCGAGTTTGAATTCACCAGGTTCGTGTTAACAGACCGCTACGGCACCGATGTCTACATCAGAGAGGATATAGGGCCTCTCTATCGAGTCGAAGACAAATGGTACCTCTACAATATCTTCGGCGGCGGTATATAAACGCTAGCTTTGAATGATGAACATATCCATACACATAAAGAAGCCCGTATAAGACGGGCTTCTTTATGTGTGCCGTGACTGCCGCAATCAGCGGATCACGAGTCGCTGATCAGCTTTTCAGTGTTATGATCGAGCTCGGATATGATCCTGACTATAAAATCAGCAGATTCTTCAAAATCACCGAGCACCCACTTGGAGATAACGGCTATACATCCCTGAGCACGGTAGCAGTTGCGATATTCGAGAGTGTTGTCCGAGATATCAGAATGTTGTTTTTCAGCCTGTATCTGAAGAAACAAACCTTCCATCAGCTTACTGAACTTATCCCTGAGCGTCCCGGAAGAGTTGGGGCTGAAGATCATTCTGAACATGGTGCGGTTCTCGCCGATATAGCTTATGAGATCAGAAAAGACCCTGTCGGAAGAACTGTCTGTAAGCCGCAGTATAAGAAGCCCCATCTCAATAAGAAGCTCCTCTTCGACCTTGTCATAAAGGTCATAGACATCGAGATAATGCTTGTAGAACGTAACCCTGTTCACATCGGCTTTATCGGCGATTTCCTGTACGGTGATCTTTCTGAGTTCCTTTTCGGTCAGAAGTTCGGCAAGACCGTTTCTAAGTGCTTTTCTGGTTTTCAGCGTGCGTTTATCCGGTTTGTTTTTACTATCTTCATTCATATTTCCGATATCCCTCCGCATTTCGGATCTTTATATATAGGATACACGATAACTCTCGTATTGTCAAGTGTTTTTATTAAAATCGGCACCGAAAAGCTGGAAACGTCTTTCTCCTAATCATTGAGTATCCGCAGCGATCCGTTGATCGATCCCATTACAAATACGCAGACCACAACAGCCCGAAAAGATCGGGCTGTTGAAATGTATCAGACTGTCTTTCTTACGGGCACAAGCTCGATGTATCCTCTTGCGCCTATTGGTTCGAGCTGTATCCTCGGATTAGCATCATCGGGACAGTATCCGAGAGATGACATATCAAATTTCTCCTCCGCCTGCCATATCTCTGTTATTGCATCAACATAGTTCTCTTCTTCAAAGGGCTCCCCACGGAACATAAGGAAAAGTCCCTCCGGAAGGTCAATAACATCAAAGCCGTCAGGCACAGGCCCGTCATAGTCGGCAGGCACCTCTGCCCCCTGAACATATACATTCGACCTTGGCTTTCTGAGCTGTCCGGGAAGCCACATACACACCGGCTCACCGTCAAGGGTGCGTATGCTTGAAAGTATCCCCCATACATCGCAGCCCACTTCCCTGCAATAGCTCCGGTATTCATCGGCGTTCACTCCACGCTTGACTATCACCTTTCTTGCAGGCCTTTTCACCTCGGTCACAAATACCGTGTTAGTTTTCATGCTATCATTCCTTTCATCAGCATCGGGTTTTACAAGATAAGGAGTGAAAAGCGGTATAGGAACAGGTGCTTCGGCATAGGCTCTCGGATTTATCCCGAATTCATTTTGGAAAGCTCGCTGATAACCCTCTGCACTGCCAAAGCCCATATCGAGTGCAATGTCCAGGACGCCGCATTTTTCATCACGAAGCCTCAGTGCAGAACGGCTCAGCTTAAGTCTGCGTATGTACCTTGCAGGTGTCAGCCCTGTGTACTGTTCAAAAAGCCTTCTCGCATACCAAGGACTGTACAGCGATGCTTCCGCCAGATCTGCGGGTGTTATGACCTCATTTATGTGGCTCTCGATATACCTCTGCATATTCTGTACCGCTTTAAGACGATCGTCCATTCTCTCACCCCGATAATATAATAGCATATACGAACAGTATTTGTCCCGATTATTTTTGCTATCATTATATCATACACCGGTATAGCAGCATGGCTGCAAGTAGATCCCCGATCGGTTGCGAATGCACTGATCATCAATTCTATACCAAGCAAAAGCATCTATAATAAGCCGAATGATAGTCGTTTATTCATCTTATCTCTTGTAATGTGTTCATGACACGGTCGTACACTTCACTTACGTTGGTCTTGTTTTCAGCCGCCTTATCAAGAGTTTTGTCTGCAAAAAGTCTTACGGCGGCTTCTGCTGCCTGAGGACAATGCTCTCTGAACTTGTCAAATACCGCACTGCTGCCGCCCAGTTCAATATGCTGAAGTTCGTAATAAGCCTGCATGGTGATCTGAAATTCCTGCAATTCGCTATCTTCCAGATCACATCTGACATTTTTCTGTGAATAATAAGGCTCTCTGTCCAGCAGATGGACCATTCCGCAATATCTGTCTTCAGCAGCATAGCGAACTCTCTTGATATTGGTCATCAGTATCGATCCCATACACATGGGACATGGTTCCATCGTGGTATACAATACAAGGGAACTTGCATCATATTTCCTTGTATCCAGCCGTCTCAATACATTGGTTTCCGCATGAGCCATCCTTGTGTTCAAAGTCTGCGGTTCATTGTTTCTGTTACGGTCATGAAGGATGACCTTCCCGTTTTGATCACATATCACCGCTCCGATAGGGGTACAGCCGGTGCAAAATGCTTCCCATGCCTCCCGGAACGCTATCTGCCAAACAGGAGAAATATTATTCCACATATAAGCACTCCTTTAAATGTTTTTATCCGAATATTTATACTATCTTTACCTTTTATCCCATTATAGCAGATTATTCGTCTATAGTCAAGAAAAAATGACCAGACCAATTATTATTCGGTACGGCTCTTATCTGCTGCCACAAGATTTGTGTTCAGCGGATCAAGCCCAAGCTCTACGCATTCTACCGACGCATAGAAGGATTTGAGGTCTATCGCTACATATACCTTGCTCATGTTTCACCGTCCTTTGTTTTATCTATACACCGAAAGCAGAAAGAACCTCTTTGATCTTATCGGGCGTATACGGAACTCTCTTTTTGTTGATACGAACTTGTCAGAGATAGTTTTCTTCAAAATTCTGCTTTATATAAGCTGCCGCAGACTCTGCACTCTCAAATCTCACGCAAGTAGGAAAACCTTCTTTTTCACGACAGTGCGACCAGGTCAGGTGATAGATGCGCAGTTCGCTGAGTTTTGGCGAATAAAACAGCACATCATCATTTGCATCGCACTTTGCAGCCATGATAATCTCATCTGCGGCAAAGGAGTCATCGGGACCAAGTTCGCTTTTGAGTTCATTTACGAACCTGGCTATACTTTCCGAACTAAAGCCAAATGCGCTGCTATCCCACCAGATAAAGTCCTC
>JAFUHM010000048.1 GCA_017468865.1 Oscillospiraceae bacterium
ATGAAGTCGAGATATGTGCCGAATCGTCCACAGCTCACCCCAAGTCTGCTATCCAAGTCCGTAACAGGAGCATCGTTGACCGATCAGACCTTGTAATATGCTGTATTCAGCACAAAAGCGGCGGAGCTTATCAGACGGTACAATATGCAAAGAAACAGGGCAAGAATATCATAAACCTTGCAGACGAAAACTGAATAGGCTTCTGAAAAGAAAAAATCAGGGCTATGCCTTCCGTACACGTTTACGGAGGACATAGCCCTTATCTTATGTTATTTTTATATCGAAATATGGCTGTCTGATTTTACCCTGTATCCATTAAATGTGGTTTCCGATTTTTTTAAGAGGTCATTTTCATGAAACTGTTTTCACCGCAGATGCTGGACTTTCTGACCGAGAATGTGATGCGTGACGACAAGGAGTATTTCAGGGCGCATAAGTCCGAATTTGAGGACCTTGTCATGGCGCCGATGCGTGAATTCACCGGCAGGCTCCTGCCCTACATCACATCCATCGACGATACCATAGATAAGGTGCATATCTCACGGATCTACCGTGATGCCAGATTTCTTCACGGCAGGTCTTACTTCCGTGAGAATATGTGGGTATCCTTCGGACGGGCAAAGGATCTGTACAAGTCACTTCCTGCCTTCTATTTCGATATATCTCCTGCGGGTGCCGAATACGGCTGCGGATACTATGTGCCGCCCGATGGGGTGATGCAGACCATGCGTGAGACTATCACAGCAGGGGATCCGGGATTTATCGCTGCATCCGATTGTCTGGAAGGCACGCATTTTGAAATGTACGGGGACAAGTACAAGAGAAGCAAGTTCCCCGACAGGACAGAGGCTGAGCGTGAATGGCTCGACGGCAAGACCATTGGTATAATGCGCCGCCGCACCGACTGGGAGAATATTTTCTCCGAAGGATTTGCGGAGGAGACAGGGGAAGAACTCACCGCAGTCAAGCCCTTCTATGACTTTTTGCTCAAGACAGCCTATGTGGGCATGAAAAGTCAATGAATTTATGAATAAATTTTAAAATTTGATAAAAACATCTTGAAATCCACACTTGATAATAGTATAATAGTATATATCGGACAGGTATACGGAGGTGGTGTGATTGGCAGACGTCAGCATGCGGCAGCATAAGAGATCCGCTGCGAAGATACTGCGCAAATACAAGCGTCAGAAGCGTCACGGCCTTATACCTCCCTTCGTGACAGTCATTGTCACGGCAGCGGTCATCGTCCTTACCGTTGGGTGCGGATTTGCCTTTGTTATAGATGAAGTGACAGTATCGAAGAAAGAGGCAGAGCTTGCGGAGCTCAATGAGAAGATAGAGATGCTCAGGGCAGAGAATGAGCAGTATGAGAGCATACTCAGCGATGATGACGAGAGATCGTTTATGGAGCGTATAGCAGAGGAGAGGCTCGGTTACGCTTATCCGAACGAGAAACGTTTTGTAGATCCCAATAAGAATAACGGGTGATTCACCCATGGAAAGGGTCATATATGCAGCCTGAAGTCGGAAATATTTATGAGGGCAAAGTTACCGGTATCACCAAGTTCGGAGCATTTGTCGAGCTGGAGCCGGGGGTATCCGGCATGGTACACATTTCGGAGATCGCCAATTCATATGTAAGTGAGATACGAGACCATGTTACCGAGGGCGATACGGTCAAGGTCAAGGTCATCGGTATCAATGACGGCAAGATCTCCCTTTCTATCAAGAAAGCATTGCCTGTCCAGCCGTCATCACGGCAGGGGGGCGGCAGACCCTTCTCAGGGAAGCCCAGGAACGATCGTCCTTTTGAAAGCCGCAGGACACAGGGGGCAGAGATGCCGACAGGTCCTCAGTCATTTGAGGATATGCTTAACAAGTTCAAGGCAAGCTCGGATGAGCGTATGGGCGACATCAAGCGCAATATGGACAGCAAGCGCAGAGGCTCACGCCGCAAATAACGAATGAAAGCAGAGCATTGGGCTCTGCTTTTTTATGTACGGCAGTCGGATACAGGTGTATCCGACTGCTTTATCTGATTAGCCGGTTATCTCCATCTCAAAGGGTGTCACAGGCAGACCGTCACAGAAGAGTTCCGCCCTGTCCGGATCATCCTCATACAGATATCTCACCGTGACAGGGGAAATGCCGCCATAGGTGAGCCTTATGGTGTCACCGTCAACTTCTGCCTTCGCAGGGCAGGTCTGTGTCCCGTCGGACACGGTGAATTTCTGCGGATCCTCTGCCGTTACGGGGCATGACATTCTGATCGTTATGCCGCAGTCATCCTTCACAGCCGAGACAGGGTATGCAGAGCGGGGGACGTCATCATTGCCGTATATGAGCCGCAGAGCCGCATAAGCGAGCCGTTTTCCCACATCCCACTTGTTTATGGGGTGCAGATCGTGAGACTCTCCTATGTCGATGTTCACGGTCATAGCAGTACCCGGTATGTCAAGGCACTTGCGCTGAGCCTCCCTCAATGCCGCCCATGAACCGGGCTTCACATCCGCAAAGTTGGGGAGTTGGGCAAAGATAACGGGTATATCACGGCCGCATCGCCTGCGGTACATCTTTACGAATTCTCCGAACAGGAAAGGATAGCGGTCAGCGTTATCCCCGTTGGACTCAGCCTGATACCATATGAGCCCTGCACACGGTATGCGCAGAACAGGGGAAGTCATGGTGTACAGAGAAAGAGGGAGCCCCTGGAAGAATACATCGGGCACAAGGTCGGGTGCCTTGTGTGCAACATGGTATTCCCATTTCCCCGACAGATCGATGATAGTCTCTCCCAGTCTCAGGCAATATCTCTTGCCCTCGGTAAAGCCGCCGTTTCCCGTGCGGACCTCCAGTCTTATGCAGACCTCGTTCTCGCCGTGGCGGAGTATGTCCGCAGGCACGGGGTAACGTCTCGGCGGGTACATATAACCTGTCTCCCCGACCTTTACGCCGTTTACATAAACTTCGTCCGCATCCGTCATCACACCCAGGGAAAGGAGAGCATCGTCAAATGTGGCATTATCGGGTATGGTCAGCTTTCGTCTGAACCATACCCTGCCACTGATCCCCCACAGATCCTCCCTTTCCGAAAAGTGGAACGGTATATTGCACTCACCCTCAAAGGGTGTATCTGTCATATCCGACAAAGAAGTATCCATGCCGCTTACCCATTCGACATACTTTTTTCTGTCGGCAGCGACGGTATTCTCTATATATCCTTCTTTTGTGCATTCATCGAGGAATGCATCATATCCGCCGTAGGAACGCAGCATATCAAGGGACAGGCGAGCCTCCACAGGAGCGCCGCCTGCCGCCGTATTGATAAGTCCCACAGGAACGTCCAGCCTTGCACGGATCTCCTGTGCAAAGTAATGGCCTGCACCGCTCATCTGATAAAGTGCATCACCTTCGGACTTTTCCCATTTTCCGCCGGGTTCGTCGCTCTCGCTCCCGTCAAAGCGGGGCGTGACGGGTACACGGTATTCCCTGATGTATCCGTCCTCGGCGGGATAATGCGGTTCAAAGGGATCGACAGTGCGGCAGATAGGGAGTTCCATGTTGGACTGTCCGCTTATGTGGAATACTTCCCCCACAAGCACGTCGGAAAATCCGTATTCCGTACTGCCGTCCGATATATGTATCTCATAGGTATCATATGATGGGGATATGGGAGGGAATACGACCTCCCACCTGCCGTCCTTCACGACTGCCGAAGCTGTCTGCTTAGTGCCTGCACCGGTAAGCCCGACGGTGACTTTGCCTTCACTTGCGGTGCCGTATACACTTATCGGCATACCGCCCTGGATTATCATATGATCCCCGAAATATGAATTGACTTTCAGACCGCTCATGTCTGTCACCTTCCGATGTGTATTGTCTTTACAGCGGATGATATGAGCAGATATGTCATATTTCCGTCTTCAGGCAGTCAGTGCCGCAGAGTTTGCAGGAGAGCTCATCGGGAGCGTGTGTGCCTGCATAGAGAGTAAAGCTCTTGCCGTATACGCCTCGTACTCCCTTGGCGTCTACTGCTGTGAATGCCCGTTCGGGGATGTCTATGACTATGGTCTTCTCTTCTCCTGCCGAAAGTGTCACACGCTCAAATCCGCAGAGTGAGAAGTTAGGCACAGCATATTCGCAGTGATCCTTGATGTAGAGTTGTACCACATCGTCTGTTGCCCTGCTTCCCGTGTTGCGGACGGTGACAGTGGCCTTGCCGTCGGCATAGGTCAGAGAGGTACATTCTGTCTTAGAATAGGTAAGTCCGTATCCGAAGGGGAAGAGGACGTTGTTCTCGGCATAGCGGTAAGTGCGGTTCTTCATGGAGTAGTCGGTGAACTCGGGAAGAAGATCGGTGGACTGATAGAATGTAACAGGGAGCTTAGCGGAAGGCGAAACATCACCGAAAAGTATCTCAGCCAGCGCCGTGCCTCCCTCAGAACCGGGATACCATGCGTGAATAAGCGCATCGGGCTCAGCCTCGGTGTTGATGGCGCTTCCTGCTGCGACCACGACTATGGTGGGTTTTCCGACAGCCATGACCCTCTTTATCAGTTCACGCTGCACTTCGGGGAGACGGATGTCGTTCTTGTCTCCGGAGGAGAATTCATTTCCCGTATCTCCCTCTTCGCCCTCGATAGTCGCATCAAGTCCGACGCAGATGATGACCGTATCCGCAGCTTCAGCGGCTGCAACAGCCTCAGCATATCTGTCGCCTGGGCGTGCAAGTACGGACACCTTGTTCTTGTAAAGGTGGCAGCCCTCCGCATAGAGAACTCTTCCGGGATATGTGTCCTGTACAGCGGAGAGGAATGTGTGATACCTGTCAGCAAGACCGTTGTAGTTGCCTTCAAGTGCTGCACGGCTGTCTGCATTGGGGCCTATCACAGCGATGGTCTTGGCAGCATCTCTTGCCAGAGGGAGTATGCCGTTGTTCTTGAGCAGCACGACGGACTTTTCCGCACATTCAAGCGATACAGCCTTGTGCTCCTTGGATGCTATCACGGAATAGGGGATATTGTCAAACTCCGTCTTATCATCGAACATTCCCAGTCTTATGCGTGTGCGCATAAGGTGGATGCAGGCCTTGCGTATGTCTTCCTTTGTGATGAGGCCTTCCGCAAGGGCAGTGGTCAGATGCTGATATGTGCATCCGCAGTTGAGGTCGCAGCCTGCTTTCAGGGCAAGTGCGGCGGATTCGGCAATGTTATTGGTAAGTCCGTGATGCTCATGGAAGTCACGGATAGCCCAGCAGTCAGATACGAAATATCCGTCAAAGCCCCATTCCTCCAGCTTGCCCATGAGGAAAGTGCTTGCACAGGCACCCTCGCCGTTCACACGGTTGTATGCGCCCATTACGGACTCTACGCCCGCATCCTTTACAAGAGCCTCAAATGCAGGAAGATAAGTCTCCTCCATATCCTTGGGCGTAGCCTTTGCGTCAAACTCATGGCGTACAGCCTCGGGTCCGCTGTGTACTGCAAAATGCTTTGCGCAGGCAGCCACCTTCATCGTCTCGCCGTCGCCCTGAAGGCCTCTGACAGTGGCTTTGCCCAGCTCCGATGTGAGATAGGGGTCTTCGCCGTAAGTCTCATGGCCTCTGCCCCATCTGGGGTCACGGAAAATGTTTATGTTGGGAGCCCAGAAGGTAAGTCCCTTGTATATATCCCTGTCACCGTGACGGGAGTATGCGTTGTACTTTGCCCTTGCCTCGGTGGAAGTTACCGTTGCGGCACGTTCGGTGAGTTCCCTGTCAAACATGGCAGCAAGTCCGATAGCCTGCGGGAACATGGTAGCCACGCCCGAGCGTGCAAGTCCGTGTATGCCCTCGTTCCACCAGTTGTATTCGGGGATGCCCAGTCTGTCTATGGCAGGAGCATCATAGCGGAGCTGGGAGATCTGCTCCTCCGTGGTCATTTCGTCTGTAAGTGCGGTGGCTCTTTCAAGGGGGGATAAGGATTTATCCAAGTATTTTTTCATATGATACCTCATTCGATGTTATTGGCGGTGCCGTTCAAAAAGCCGATCCTGTCCAGTTCAGCCTTCACATCCGACAGCTCGGGCTCGTTTTCGTCGGTGTTGTCGATAAGGAACCATTTCTCGGTGAGCACAGCCTCCTCATCACGGGCATATTCACGGTATTCGCCGATGTTCTCACATTCAAGGAAGAGAGAGTTCGTGTATGTTTCGAAGTTGCAGGAAAAATCAGGGTAATCGATATCCCTGTATGCAGGTACGGACTTTACGAATATCTGACCGCTCACAGCGTAGCAGACAAATCCGTCCTCCACGTTCAGTCCTATCTTGAATGCGTTTTTCTTATATATATCCTGACGCAGCCTTATCTCGGTATTCGAGAGGGAAAATCTGGGGTCGTTTATGTCGGTGTAATCCCACAGAGCAAGAGTGCGGTTGCCCAGATACCCTGTCTTTCTGGTGCTGACGGGGATCTTGCACACGCCGCCCGATCTGAGCCCTGTAATGGACCATGCTGCGTATTTGGCGGGCTTGTCCGATACGTTCCTTATTTTGTGGCATACCGTGACCACGGGCTTTTCTTCGTCCATAGTCACCTCAAGGGAAAATGCCTTCCCGAAGGGGGTAGCCTTCGGAGCGAGGGTTACGGTGTTCCCGTTTACCGTGTAGGCAACGGGTGCGTTATCGGGTGAGTAAGTCTCGGGATTTACCTCAGGAGCGCACCACAGGCGGTGGCCGCCGTAGTTTACCCAGTCATCCATCCCCTGCACCTTTTCTGTAAAGCGCCTGCCATGATCCTCAAACATTATATTGTTATGCTCTTTAAGTGAAAAGTAGATTATTCTGGGACCCACATCGACAGTGATGCCGAGTTCTGCACTGCCGTTGTCTAAAAAAATACATTTGCCGTAGTTGTCGTATTCACGTTCTGATACATTAACGCTCACTGTACACACCTCCGATTGTAAATATTGTACAACAATAAGCCGTTTTTCTCTAATCAATTATTGTGTTGGATGGTTCACATATTGCGGTTTTATCCTCAAAAAAACGTGCGGGGGATCACCTCGCACGCTATGCAGCCGTATTGCTCCTGTGGGTCTTAAAAGCCGCCGCCATGCTGTCATATTCTTAAGTCAGAAATACTTTACGTTCTTAGTCAGTTTCAGAAGCAGTTCAAGCCTCACTTCATCCTTGTATTCCGGACGCACCATGTAGTATATGTAGTTTTCGAGCACATTTATATCGGGCACGCTGCGCCCCTCTATCTTGAAGTTCTGTATACCCATGTCGGAGTATCTTCCGTACACATCATCGGGTGTGATGTGCAGGGGAGAGCTTACAGTCTGATACAGGTTCTTGAGCATACATTCACATTCGAAGCGCTCCGGGTCGCACAGCTTTCCCGTCTTTTTCAGGGACTCATCGAGTTTGATGTGTGACCTTCCGATGGAGCGGTAATGCTCGCCTCTGCGCTTGCAGTGAGGAGTGCAGCAGGGGTCGATGAGCAGCTCTATCTTCTCCTTGTGGGGGAGGGACCGTATCACGTCAAAATCATTGTTGAAGTTGTAGTCGAGCACCACGAGGGAGTAGTCCTTTTCAAGCTCCTCTTTCAGCTTATCCGCATCCTCTATCTGCTTGCAGGTGGATGATGTCAGCTTCATATCGGGGAAATTCCCGCGCAGATGCTCCTCAAGCAGAGGGGAGAATACTATCGCCTCGTTAAGCCCGTTGTCAGCCGCCCTGAGTATGGAATTGCAGTAGGGATCCGACAGATGCTCCTTTGTGAGGCAGGGGTTTGTCAGGGTGAACCTGCAGGCGATGCCCCTGCTGTTGAACTGCGTGAGTATCTCACGCAGCACCCTTGCATCCATGCTGCCGTGGAGAAATCTCCCGCCGTTCCACAGCATATTCGGGAAAGCACCGTATACCGATGCTATCTTCACCCCGTCCCTGAATACCTCCGGAGAGCGCTTCATCATGTCCGCCAGCATGATATTGAGCTTGAAATGGCGGACAAAATCGGGTAAATGAAATCTATGATCCATAATCAGCCTGTCTTTATATCGGTCAGGGTATCGGTAAGCGTCACCGTACCGTTTTTGCTTATGATGCCGTTGGTATCCTTTGCGAGCATCGTGAGGTTTATCTTGCAGCTCGTGATGTCGATATCGCCGCTGCCCTCCGCATCGCCTATGCCCGTTATGACGTTGCCGCCGCACTCTATCTTGGTATCCGAGCGGTTGAAGCTGATGTCGATGTCACCGCTGTCCGTTCCCACGCAGCGGATACATCTGCCGTGGAAATCTCCGAACAGGCTGCCGTCACTGATGTCGATGCGTCCCGTGCCCTCATCTGCGGCACCTATCCCGCACAGGTTGAGCCCGGACAGATCCACGAACACACGGAAGTTTGACAGGGCGATGTCCACCTCGCCGCTGATCGTGCCTATGCCGACGGAGTTGACTGCATTTGTCATGACGGACATGGAGCAGTCGAATATATCCACCAGCGCATTTCCTCTGACTGTGCCCACACCCACGGATGATGAGCCTTCACAGCTTATGCGCAGGTCGCCGCTGGCTATGTGTATCCTTGAACCGTTCTCGTTGCGTCCGCCGCCGATGCCCACGGTAGTATCCCCGTAGGATTCTATGGTCAGGCGTCCCGATGATGCGATGACTATATCGCCGTAGCTTGAATCCTTGTCGCATCCGATGCCGTAGGAGTAGGTGGATGATGCCTGTATCTCCAGCGAACCTCCCCCCGTCAGTCTGAACGACGATCCCGAGGGTACATATATGCCCCTCTTGAACATGAGGTTTCGCCCCGTTATGTTCAGATCAAGGGATGCGCCTGCCCCGATGGACACCAGAGGGATGTCCTTTTCGGTGGTAAGACAGACGTTCTCAAGGTTTATCTTTGTTTTTATCCCGTCCTTGATGACGATGGGGATATTTATGGGGGTAGTGCTGCTCGCACTCTTTATCGTGACTTCCGGCACCTCGACGAAAAGGGAGGAGTAGTGGTCCGCCGACAGATCGTAAAGGTCTATGATCTCGCCGTCCGACGGGTGATAATATCTTGACACTTTACCTATGAGCTCGTTGTTTATGCGCACGATCTCGTTTATCACGTTCTCCGAGATCTCCGTCTGTATGTATGTCTTAGGGCGGGCGCAGTAGTATCCCTGTATCAGGTCGGCGCCGAGCTGTATCATCACCTTCAGCTCATCGTATGTCTCGACGCCCTCCGCAAGTGCGACATATCCGTTGGAGTGGATGAATTCGATTATGCCCGACACCAGCTGCTGCACCTTCGGCTTTTTGTTTATCTCCGTGATAAGGGTGCGGTCTATCTTTACATAGTCGGGTGAGTAGCGGAGAAGGTTCGATGTGTTGGAGTAGCCCGTGCCGTAGTCGTCGATGGCAAGGTAGATGCCCGTGTCACGGAGCCTGTCCTTTATCAGGGTGATCTTCTCGTCGGTCATTTCCGTCTGTTCGGTCAGCTCGATAACAAGATGATCCATGATGTCGCCGAACTTGTGCTCGAGATTGTTCCAGTCATCATCCGTCAGCACATATGCGGAAATGGAATTGACAAACAGCTTCTTGTCGGCAAATTCATCACGGTGATTGCCGATGGTACCGAGGCAGTTGAGCATGGTACACCGTTCCACATCATATAGCCTGTTGGACCGGGCGGCGTAGTCTATCACCTGATCGGGGGAGAGACCTATGCTGTTCTCCGTGCGCATCAGTGCTTCATATGCGAATATCTTGCCGTTATGAGCGGACACGATTGGCTGGAAGCTGTATACGAACAGGTTCTCGTCTATGAGCCTTGTAAAGCTCCTTGCGATGTCGTATTCCTCGGTGTGCTCCCTGTACAGCTTCTCGGAGAATTCGTGTATGGTGCCCTTGCCTTCGATATTTGCATTGAAGAGCATGAATTCCGCCGTATCCATGCGGTAGACAGGCTCGCTCGACTTGTCTGCGATGCCTGCGGTGAAGGTGACGTTATCCATTCCCTCAAGGGATTCCTTCTGTATGTGCGAGAGCCTGTCGGCAGGGTTGTCGCCTGCATCCGGGATAAAGAGCCAGTATTTCCTGTTGCCGCATCGTGAGATAAGGGCGGAAGGCTCTATCTCGGCGATGTTGTTGATGATGTTCAGCACGGAGAAGGCGGCAGGTATCCCCTCGAATGCCTGCATCTCGATCATGGCGAGCATGGAGCGCTCCGAGGCGGAGGCGAGCGCCGCCATTATATTACCTCTGCCGCACAGCTTCGGGTCGGTCAGGGTCATGCGGTTGATGCGGACTATCACCGCTTCGATGCCATCTTTCGGGGTAAGTACCTTGTATGAGAGGGGGGCGGCATCTATGGGCTGCTCTTCCAGTGCCTTGAGCAGTACACGGATACGGTCGTAGCTCGGGTCATTCGTCAGCCCCAGAAGCCTTCCGGCGTTGGAGTCGATCATGACCGTCTTGTCTGTATTGTTTATAAGAATGCCGCATACGTCGGGGGACATATTGACCAGTTCGCCCCACGCCGTGCCGAAGATCTGATCCCATAATTCTTTCATTCGATCAACTCCAAGTGTCATATCTAACCACATTACATTATACCACATTTCTCCTGATTTGTCAATATCGTACAAAAAATTCTTGAAATCTCACAAATTTTCGTAAACACGAAAAAAAATCGGTCAAGCCCTTGACATTTCATGCTCAATGTGGTATAATGTCATCTGTTGAATGCGGATATGGCGGAATAGGCAGACGCGTCAGATTCAGGTTCTGGTGGGGCGACCCGTGCAGGTTCAACTCCTGTTATCCGCACCAAGGCACACTTTCGTGTGCCTTTTCTTTTTTCCATTATTCCAAAAAACTCCCGACCCATAAGGGCGGCGCTGATATAGAAGATTTAAGCCATGGTATTTCTGATGCAAAGTCAGAAGTACTATGCGTTTCTATTGACAGTGCATAGATGACGTGCTATAATGGTAAGTACATAAATCGAAATTCAGAGGTGAAAAACATGATTAAGGAAATTGATCGAAGTGATATACCGAATTGTGTCTCTGTTATTAAAGACAGCTTTATGACTGTTGCTGATGAGTTCGGATTCACTTCAGAAAATGCACCCCGATTTACAGCATTCGCTGTATCGGACGATAGACTGTACTACCAATTGGATAATGAACATAGAATAATGGCTGCATACTATTTGGATAATAAGATAGTTGGATATTATTCCTTACTTTTGCAGGAAAATGATCAATGTGAGCTGAATAACCTAAGTGTCCTTCCCGATTATAGACATAATAGTATCGGTACCGCATTGTTAGATGATGCTGTAATTCGAGCCAAAACAATGGGGTGCGTTAAAATCAATATCGGAATCGTTGAAGAGAATAAGATATTACGAAAATGGTACGAGGATAAAGGCTTTACTCATATTGGCACAAGGAAATTCGATTTTTTCCCATTTACTTGCGGCTATATGGTAAAGACATTAATCTAAATTATGATTTGTTTTATCAGTTGTATAAAATACAATGCCCCGAAGCACTTTGAAGTGCTTCGGGGCAAAGCTTCTGTATGGGTATCTGTTTTATGGGTCGGGAGGTCTGTTTATCAGTCGTCTTCTTCGGTCACGGCCGAAGTCTCGGTGACAGTGATCTGTGCCACCATAGACAGTTCCGTGGTGGTCTCTTCTGGCTGTGTCTCGGAGGGAGGCTCGGTGACGGGAGGCGTTGTTTCCGTTTCTGTCACAGTCTCCGTCTCTATGGCAGCGAGGATCGCTTCAAGATCTTCCGTCTCATATGTTACCTCAGTCTCGGCCTCGGTAACTTCCTCTGAAACGGTCGTCTCCTCAGTGGTCTCCTCTGTCTCGGATACGCTTTCCTCCGAAGTCTCTGCGGTCGTCTCCGCAAGCAGGGGATCGGTGGAGAAGTCTATGGGCTTGTGTTCCATGCCCGCATTCGGCTTGGAGGGCTGTGATTCGTACCTGATGGAGGGCTGCCCCGCCTGTATCACAAATTCCTCGGGATTGAGGTACAGTCCGTTCTCACGCACCTCAAAGTGAAGGTGGTTGCCCGTGGAGTCGCCCGTACTGCCGACATATCCTATAAGCTGACCCATTTCCACATGGTCGCCCGTCTTCGCCGCAAGCTCCGACTGATGCGCATAGACGGTAAGTCTGCCGTCGTCATTCTGTATCTTGATGACGTTGCCGTATCCTCCGCTCCAGCCCGTGGAAGTCTCTATCACCGTGCCTGCCGCCGCCGCATAGATAGGCGTGCCGTAGGGAGCGGCGATGTCGATGCCCTTATGGCCTCGCCTGTCGCCGATGTGTGCGGATATGTATCCGCCGTCCACAGGCCAGCAGTATTCTCCGCTGCCCATGCCCAGCTTGAACTTGGCGGCATTATGGTTGATGGCGGGAACGCCCACCCTGATTATCTGGGGCGAGGAGTCGTTGTATATCTCCGTATCTATCGTCCTGCGCCTGATGACCTTGCCGTCACGGTAGGTGACAAGTGCATGGGTGCGCTTCTCGCCGTTCTCGCCTTCGCTTTCGACTACCGTCTGTCCCACAGGAAGGGTGGGGTCTTCGATGGTGACGGTGTTAAATGGGAGATCGGAGCGGTAGGTCACATTCTTTGTCAGCTCCACTTCCAGATATGCTTCACTTGATGCAAACTGGATCATGGTGCCGCTTTTGAGCACGTTCCCCTGCAAGGTTATAGCCTTGCCGTTATATGTGGCATAGCAGCTTTCGAGCTCCTGAAGGGTCATGCCGTGTTCCTCGGCTATCTTGGTGAGGAAGTCGCCGTCCTGCACCTCATAGTATTCTGCGGACTTGACACGGCTCATGAGTATCTTTATCACGTCCGACTGAGGCACGATGTCCTCGGGGTCCACATATTCCTCCAGGTCATATACGACTTCCTTGTTGAAGGAGATGTCGGTGTAGCTGCCGTCATCAAAGGAAGCCTTGTAGTCCTCAAGTGCCTTCTCTATCTCGGAGTTGTCTTCCACCGCCCCGATGAGTTCACCGTTTACTCTGACGGCATATGCCTTGACCTTGCCCTCGATGGAGATGACCTCTTCCTCCGCAGGCTCTTCTTCGGGCTTTTCATCGTATACGCTGGATATCCTGCCTTCCATCGCACGGGCAAGTGCGTTCTCATCTATCACTGCCGATGACGAGGTGAGGGGGGTTATGGAAAGGGACGCATTGACGTAATAGTCGCCGTTGGTATCGTAATACCGCACCCTGTCCGCCACCACCTGCTGAGCCACGCTCAGCACGTTGTCGCCGCTGATGACGCCCAGGGACTCCCCGTCATAGATCACTTCCACTCCGTACTCTCTTGATGCGAAGTGATTGACCGTGAGGATAAGTGCGGCAGCCGATGCCGCAGGGAACAGTATGTTCCCTGCCTCCGCAAGCATCATGCCTGCGGTAAGCCTGCGCTTTTCTGCGGCAGGCTTCTTTATCTTCTGAAATGAATGTTTTGTATTGGCTTTTACGGACCTTCCGACAGATCGGACTGCATTTACGGCGGCTGCGGCGCTTGAGCATACATATGCGCCCAGCTTCCCGACAAAAGAGCTTTCCAGCTTGTCGGTGCCGTTATGAGTTCCTGTCATAAAGTTCCTCCTTCCAAATTATTACAAATTGGTAACACGGTAAGACACTATGTATATTATAGTCAAAATCGCAGAAAAATCAAGCATTTTCCCCGATCACGGCATAACGCTCCGGGAATTTCGGCACCTTGCACAAATATCGGCATCAGACTTTCATGGTTTATATTACTTTGGGTGCGGAGACGTTTCATAAAGCTGCAGATTTATTCACATAAAATTAAACTTAGCCGAAAAGGTTACAGCTTGTAATCTTTTCTTTTCCTGTCGGCGGTACCCTCGGCCTATGGCAGGGAAAAGGCGTGAAAATGTTCAAATAAAACACCTTGACAAATCGCTCGAAATGTGATAGTATAGTAAGGAAACGCTGACGGGCGTTCACTTTGCGATCTACTGAAGGGATGTGTCTGTATTGAGCGATAAGCTGAGGCTGTACGGTTTCAACAATCTTACCAAGACCCTTAGTTTCAATATATACGATGTCTGTTATGCCAAGAGCCTGCGTGAGCAGCAGGACTACCTCAAATACATAGATGAGCAGTACAACTCCGACAGACTTACCAAGATACTCTGCGATGTCACGGAGATGATAGGTGCTCATGTGCTCAACATCTCTAAGCAGGACTATGAGCCCCAGGGCGCATCGGTGACGATCCTTATCTCCGAGGAGCATCAGGATGACGGCGAGGGCGTTCGCAGCGTGCGTGGCATCCCCGTGCAGTCTGTGACAGGCACGGAGATAGCGGGTCATCTTGACAAGTCCCATCTGACAGTGCATACCTATCCCGAATTCCATCCCGATAACGCCATCACCACCTTCCGTGTGGATATAGATGTATCGACCTGCGGAGAGATCACGCCTCTGAAGTCCCTCGATTACCTTATCGGCAGCTTTGACTCCGATATAATCACCATAGACTACCGTGTGAGGGGCTTTACCCGTGACGAGGGTGGCAAGAAGCTGTTTATCGACCACGATATCACCAGTATACAGAACTACATCGATCCCGATACCCTCGAGCGATACGATGCCCTTGACATCAACGTATACCAGGCGAACATATTCCACACACGCATGATGATAAAGGACATCATCCTGCAAAACTACCTGTTCAACACCGATACCTACGAGCTTGCTCCGAAGCGCCGCCTGGAGATAAACGATCTTCTCAGAAAGGAAATGATAGAGATATTCAGCGGCATGAATATCTTCTGATGTGATATGAAGAGCTTTAAGATAGTTGGAAGGTTCAAGGACGAATCACAGCTCGACACAAGGGAACATCCGGAAGGGGCTGTGGCATTCAGAGAGCCTAAGAGTGCAAAGGCTCTCAGCCTGATAGGTTCGCTTATCTCTGTCCTGTTAATTTTTGCCGTATGGCTGCTGATAACGGCTGTACACAGCGATTTCAAGTTCAGCATTGCCGGCTTCCTGCTGGCGTATGCGCTCATGGTGCCCCATGAGTTCCTTCACGCACTGTGCTTTCAGGGGGATGTGAAGATGTATCACGCCCTGACAAAGGGGATGCTGTTCGTACACGGCACGGAGGACATGACAAAGCTGCGGTTTGTGATGATGTCCCTTTGTCCCAATATAGCTTTCGGCTTTGTGCCGCTGATACTTTACTTCATTTTTCCGCAGCTGCACATCCTCGGCACTCTCGGACTGATGTCGGTCGCATTCGGTGCAGGCGACTATATCAACATCTTCAATGCCCTGACGCAGATGCCAAAGGGCGCACTTACCTACCTCAGCGGCTTTCACAGCTACTGGTACATCCCAAAGGCATAACGGAGGCGGCAAATGTCATTAGACCAGAAAAAAGCCCCTATATATGAGGCGCTTGAAAGATATAACGATATGCGTGTCGTCCCCTTTGACGTGCCCGGTCACAAGCACGGCAAGGGGAACCCGCTTTTGACCGATTTCCTTGGTCAGACCTGCATGAATGTTGATGTCAACTCCATGAAGCCGCTTGACAACCTCTGTCACCCCGTTTCGGTGATACGGGAGGCGGAAAACCTGGCGGCAGAGGCATTCGGTGCGGGTCATTGCTTTTTTATGGTAAACGGCACCACTTCCTCCGTACAGTCCATGATACTGTCGGTATGCAAGGAAGGGGACAAGATAATCATCCCCCGCAACGTCCACAGGAGCGCCATCAATGCGCTTATCATAAGCGGTGTGCTGCCCGTGTACGTTGACCCGGGGGTGGACATGAAGCTCGGCATCCCTCTCGGAATGAGCATCGCCGACGTCCGCCGTGCCATGGATGAGAATCCCGATGCCAAGGCGGTTTTCGTCAACAACCCCACCTACTACGGCATCTGCTCCGACCTGTCAAAGATAGTGAAGATGGCTCATTCAAGGGGCATGAAGGTGCTCGTGGACGAGGCGCACGGCACTCATCTCTATTTCGGGGCGAATATGCCAATCAATGCAATGGCGGCAGGTGCGGACATGGCGGCTGTCTCCATGCACAAGACGGGCGGCTCCCTTACCCAGTCGAGTTTCCTGCTGGTGGGGAAGAAGGCAGGCATAACCGAGGGTCACGTCCGTTCGATCATCAACCTCACGCAGACCACGTCCGGCTCATACCTGCTGCTGTCATCACTGGACATAGCACGCAAGTACTACGCCACACGGGGACGTGAACTGTGCGCACAGGTGGTCAAGTCCGCCGAATACGCAAGGGCGGAGGTCAACCGCATAGGCGGCTACTACGCATATTCCGATGAGCTTGTCAACGGCGACAGCATATTCGCCTTTGATAAGACAAAACTCTCCGTCTACACCCGTGATGTGGGTCTGGAGGGCATCGAAGTCTATGACAAGCTCCGTGACCTGTACGATATACAGATGGAGCTGGGCGACCTTGGCAACGTGCTTGCCATCATATCCCCCGGCGACAGGTGGAAGGACATAGAGCGCCTTGTATCCGCACTGGCGGAGATAAAGCGCAGATACGGCTCGGAGGGGAAGAAGCAGCTTGACCACAGATACATAAATCCGGAGATCGTATCCTCGCCCAAGCAGGCATTCTACGGGGAGCAGGAGAGCATCCCCATCATGGAAAGTGCAGGACGTGTATCATGTGAGTTCGTGATGTGCTATCCTCCCGGCATCCCCATAATCGCACCCGGCGAGAGGCTCACCCCGGAGATACTCGAATACATCGAGCACAGCAAGAACAGCGGATGCTTCATGACAGGCACGGAAGATATGGATATTGAATATATAAGGGTAATGAAATGACAAATTATTATTCGGTGGAGCTTTTTGCAGGTGCAGGAGGATTAGCATTAGGACTTGAAGAAGCCGGATTTCATCATCTCGGTCTTGTGGAGTTTGATCGCTCGGCCGCACAAACGCTGATCACTAATCGTCCTGAATGGAATGTTCTGTGTGAGGATGTAGAGGAAGTAGCCAAAAGGGATCTGGAAAAGGAATTCAACATAAAAAAAGGCGAGCTTGATCTGCTTTCCGGCGGTGCGCCCTGTCAATCGTTCAGTTATGCAGGTAAAAGGCTTGGACTTAACGATGTAAGGGGTACGATGTTTTTCCACTATGCCACATTTCTCCATAAGCTTCAACCCAAAATGTTCCTTTTTGAAAATGTCAGAGGTCTGTTGTCTCACGATTCAGGCAGAACATATAGAACCATTTGTGATATATTTGAAGATGAGGGCTATTCTGTATCTTACAAGGTGCTTAATGCATGGGATTATGGTGTGCCCCAAAAGAGAGAAAGACTCATCACTGTAGGTATACGAAACGACTTGGCAAAAACTATTTCATATCAGTTTCCTAAAAAGCATTCATATAGACCCGTGATCAAAGATATAAAACTTGATACAGACCCACCGGCAGATGAATGCGTAAGGTACTCGGAGTACAAAGAAAAAGTTTTTTCACTTGTTCCTGCTGGGGGTTATTGGCGTGATATCGATCCTGGCGTGGCAAAAGAATATATGAAGACCTGCTGGAATATGGGTGGTGGAAGAACTGGTATTTTAAGGCGTATCGGTTTAGATGAACCGTGTCTCACAGTGCTTACAAATCCGGGTATGAAGCAGACTGATCGCTGCCATCCAATAGAGGTAAGACCGTTTTCTTATAGAGAAAATGCGAGAATACAAACATTTCCGGATGAGTGGGTGTTTTGCGGCAAGCTGTCTGAAAAATACAAACAAGTAGGAAATGCGGTACCTGTAAATCTGGCAAAGGATATAGGTATGTCCATCATTTTAGCATTAAGCGGAGGAACCATGGAAACGGAGGTGAACGAAAATTATAATGTACAGCTTGCCTTTTATTAAACAATCAGACTTTAAGGAGCACGTTAAGGCTACACTTGATTCGTACAGCAGAAGTATGAATTCTATTGACCTCGAAAAATTCAACTCGAATGTGGTCGATCCAATCAAACTTCTTTTTGACAAAAGTATGTTTAGAATGTCATATGAGGAGTTGATAACACAGGAGATTCATAGGCAGCGAGACAAATCTAATACAAACTCTATCGGTTATTTTCATCAGAACATATTCAGGTATATAGAAAGATGTGTTGTTCCGCACAGTGGATGGGATGTCGTTTTTGACAACAAAGTGTACATTGAAATGAAGAACAAACATAATACTATGAACTCTTCATCATCCCAAAAAACGTATATACATATGCAGAACCAGATCCTGCGATATCCGGAAACTTACTGCTATCTTGTGGAAGTGATCGCTAAAAGATCTCAAAATATTGCGTGGAAGTGTTCTCTTGATGGCATATCATATGAACACGAGCATATCAGAAGAGTTTCTATCGACAGGTTTTACGCTGAGGTAACAGGAATCGAAAATGCATTTTATATGTTGTGTATGCAGTTGCCGGAAACGATCAACGAGCTTATAAATGAAAGAGCCACTGACATCATACAGGAAGATACCGTTATTTATGAATTAAAACAAAGAAATCCAGATTTACTAAAAGCATTGTATCTTCTTGCTTTTGAAACATATGAAGGCTTTTCGGAATTAATCTGATTCACAGAAAGGGTGCTATATGGAACTTTGGTACAGTGAAAACCATACGAAGGATGCGAAGATGTCCATAAGGGTGGAGAAGCAGCTTTACAGCGGACAGAGCGAATATCAGCGGATAGACGTGTTCGAGAGCAATGATTTCGGCCGCTTCCTCACCCTTGACGGGATCATGATGCTGACAGAGAAGGATGAGTTCATCTATCACGAAATGATAACCCATGTGCCCATGGCGGCATATCCCGACATAAAGCGTGTGCTGGTCATAGGCGCAGGTGACGGCGGCACGGTGCGTGAGCTTACCCGCTACAAGGGGATAGAGCATATCGACATGGTGGAGATAGATGAACAGGTGGTGGACGTGTGCAGGGAGTATCTGCCCCAGACCGCCTGCAAGCTCGGCGATATCAGGGTGCATCTTCACTTTGAGGACGGACTGCGGTTCGTGAGAAGGCGTGAGGATGAATACGACCTCATCATCGTTGACAGCACAGATCCCTTCGGTCCGGGTGAAGGGCTTTTCACTACGGAGTTCTACGGCAACTGCTACAAGGCGCTCCACGAAAAGGGCATCCTTGTAAATCAGCATGAGAGCCCTTATTACGATGACGACGCAAAGGCTATGCAGAGGGCGCATAAGCGCATCGCACAGTCCTTTGACATATGCAGGGTATATCAGGCGCATATCCCCACATATCCTTCGGGACACTGGCTCTTCGGATTTGCCTCAAAGGGGATAGATCCGCTTGCCTTCGATGCGGATGCGTGGAACGCACTCGGACTGCGCACCCGTTACTATAACACCGATCTTCATGCGGGATGTTTCGCCCTGCCAAACTATGTAAAGGAGCTTCTGGACAATGCAACCTGAGATAAGATCATTCATCGGATGTGACGCTCCCTTTGAGGAGGCGGACACCGTCATATTCGGCGCACCCTTTGACAGCACCACATCATTTCGTCCCGGCACACGCTTCGGCCCGTCTGCCATTAGAAATGAGAGCTTCGGCATAGAGACATATTCCCCCTATCAGGATAAGGATCTTACCGATATCAAGGTATTCGATTCGGGAGACCTGGAGCTTCGGTTCGGTTCCCCGGAGTCGGCTTTGAAGGATATAGAGGCGCACACGGCGGAGATACTTTCCGCAGGGAAGCGCCCCGTGATGCTCGGCGGCGAGCATCTTGTGACCCTCGGAGCGTTCCGTGCGGTGACGAAGGCATACGATGATGTGCATCTGATACAGTTCGATGCGCACACGGATCTGCGAAACGATTACCTTGGCGAACCTCTTTCCCATGCCTGCGTTGTCCGCAGATGCCATGACATCATCGGGGACGGCAAGATCTGGCAGTTCGGCATACGCAGCGGCGAAGGATATGAGTTTGCGTTCGCAAGGGAGCACAACCACATCTATCCCACATCCGTAAGCGGCGTGGACTTTTCAGGCATAGATGACTGCGTGGCTGCGCTCAGAGGAAAGAACGTCTATCTTACCATAGACCTTGATGTGCTCGATCCTGCCTATTTCCCCGGCACAGGCACTCCCGAAGCAGGGGGAGCCACATTCAATCAGATACTTGAAGCCGTAATAAAGCTCGGTGAACTCAACATCGTAGCGGCAGACCTGAATGAGCTCTCGCCCCATTACGATCACAGCGGAGCATCCACCGCCATTGCCTGCAAGCTCCTGCGTGAGCTCCTTCTTGCGATGCACTGATGACCGGTGCGGCTACTTACAGAAAAGGACATGATAGTATGGATATGTGTAAGATTATCACCGGAGCTGTCATCTCTCTTGCACTGACACTGTGTATGTCATCTGCGGCAAGTGCGGATGCGGTGTATGACAGCGAGACAAGCACACTGACCCTTTCGGGGAAAGTGGAGATAAATGCGTCTGAGGGCGTTGTTCTCCCCGCAGGGGTAGTAAAGACTGATGTGGAGCGTGTGGTTTGCGAGAATGCAAAGTTTGAAAACTGCGATTATGCATTCAGTGACTTTTCAAATTGTACATCCATGGATCTTAGAAGCTGCGATACATCGGCTGTCACGAGTATGAAAGCTATGTTCATAAAATGTTCTAAGGTAACTGTGCTTGACCTCAGTTCATTTGATATGAGAAGTGTTAAAAACGTCAATCTAATGTTTAAGAATTGTTCGGAGCTTCACACTATCTATGTTGGCAGTCAAAACTGTGACTGGACTGAAATAACTAATGGCAGTGATATGTTCACAAACTGTAATAATCTTGAAGGTGGGGATACAACTAAATTCATCAACGTTAAAAATACAGGTAAAGCATACGC
This sequence comes from Oscillospiraceae bacterium, assembly GCA_017468865.1. Classification (GTDB taxonomy): domain Bacteria; phylum Bacillota; class Clostridia; order Oscillospirales; family Ruminococcaceae; genus Huintestinicola. The sequence goes on from JAFUHM010000048.1 coordinate 20,986, forward strand.
CAAGGTGGATGGCGGTGAGGATGACATGGGCTACTTCACCCTGAAAGTCCCTGAATACACTGTCACATTCGAGACTAACGGCGGAAGAGCCGTTGATCCCGTTACTGCCGCAGCGGGTCAGACTATCGGTGAGCCTGACACCGCACGAAAGGGATATACCTTTGAGGGCTGGTATACGGACAAGTCTTTTTCGGAAGAGTTTGACTTTACCACGGGGATAGCCTCCGACATCACCCTTTATGCGAAGTGGTCGATGGAAGCTCCCGGGGAGTTCGTGGTCAAGTATATGTGGGACGGGGATGACTGCACCGCATATGTCTATGACAAAGACGAAGGCGAACTGCTTGCGGCTGTCCATCTTGAAGCTGAGGGGGATAAATGGACAGGGGAGTACAACGGCTGTGACATAGCTGTCGAAAAGCCGTCCGGTACACGAAATGACGCATCTGTCAAGCGCACCTCGAACGGGGACGGCTCATCGGACAAGGCTGTCATCACCTACCGTGCCGCCCTTGACAAGGAAAGCGGCGACTACCTCACGGCACTCAAGATAGATGTTTCACTGTCAAACGGCAGGGAAGCCTCATATACGAAGGACGTCAGGGCGTATTCCTCATATATGGTGCTGACGCTGAAGATACCGTCGGACACATACCTCGACTACACCTGTTCCTATGTGACAAAAAGAGGGAATACGGTGAGCGAAGTGAACGGCACGAGCGGTACGCTGGAAGGCTGAGACGGAGGAATGACATGGAATACATCAGACCCGAGCTGGAAATAATAGAATTTGAGGAGACGGATATGCTTGAAAGCAGCGGTGAGCCTGTGCTCAACGTGGTGCGTGTAGAGATGTTCGACGACCTTACGGAGGAATGACAGCCTGCAAGGGCTGCGATGGACGACAGGGTGAAGGCTTGCCTTCACCCTTATGTAATGTGCACAAATCTTATCAGCACTTTTCGGCATAAAACCTCAAATTGGTGGTTTTCACAAAAAATAAAGCAAAAAATCCCTTGTAAAATACATAAAAATATGTTAAAATATTTTCATAGTATGGGGAAGTGTATTCCCAAAAACGGAAATCTTACGGGTGATCGCTGTGCTCAACGGAAGAAAGACAATAGGAATATTCATGACAGGCATTTCAGGCACTTTCCGCAGGGAACAGTGCAGGGCGATCAGTGTGTCTGCGAAGGCACACGGCTATGATGTGCTGTTCTTCAATTTTGTAGGACTTATCGGTGCAAATCTCGATGTCTACGGTATCAGAGAGGACTGGATACTCGACGTCATCCCATTTGACAGATTTGACGGCATAATCTTTGACAACAACAATGTCTTCATCGACAGTATCAGGGAGAAGATACACGACCGCCTGAAGTCATGCACCTGTCCCATAATATCCATAAGTGAACCGTGTGACGATTTCTGTCAGATATGCTTTGACAACAGCAGCTCGATAAAGGAATTCGTGGATCATTTCGTGAAGGTTCACGGCTTTACACGCATAGGGTTCATGTCGGGGATAGAGGGGCATCCCGATGCGACGGAAAGACTTGATGCCTTTACGGAAGCCATGAAGGAGAACGGCCTTCCGCCCCGGGGCGAAGGCGTGTTCTACGGGGATTTCTGGTATAACAAAAAGGATGAGGCGGCGGAGTTCTTCATAAATGAGTGCGGAGGACTGCCCCAGGCTATCATATGTGCTAACGACTTTATGGCGATGTCCCTTTGCGATGCCCTTGAAAAGAGGGGATACAGAGTACCCGAAGATGTATGTATCTCAGGCTACGATGACGTGATCGAGGGGCGCACACATCAGCCCTCCATAAGCTCTGCCATGCAGGATCAGGATCTGCTTGCAGAGAAGATATTCGAGCTGTTTGACAGAGCCGCAGCAGGCGGTCAGCTTGAGAAGAAGATCTGCATACCCACCACCAATGTATACCGTGCCTCATGCGGATGCAAGGCGGATGAGGAGGACGGCATCAGGGACAAGAATATGTCCTACCACAGGAACATCAGCTTCCTGTACAATATCTACGATGCGGAGGCGGCTATGCTTTCGCTTACGGCGCTTAACAGCATAGACAGGATGGAGGAAGTGTTTGAAAAGCACAGCCTGAATTTCGGGCCATATGAGAAATTCTTCCTCTTTGCCTATACCGACAGCATGGGAGTGCCTTCCTACAACAAGGCGTTCTTCCGCCCGACGCACACCGTCAAGGCAGCCATCAGCATAGACAGGAGCGGCACTTCCGTCCTGCCCGACGGGGATATGTCCACAGATATGTTCATCCCCCCGGTAAACTGCGATGAGCCGCAGTGCTGCTATATAACACACATCCATTTCGGCGATCACTGCTTCGGATATTCAGCCGTGACGATGGATAATGAGTATCCCTTCAATGAGTTCTACAACATATGGACGGTCAACCTTGCGGTATCCCTTGAGACGCTGATGCAGAGAAACTCCATCTCTTCTCTTGTGTCCGACCTTGAAAAGGAAAGCACCCATGACCGCCTGACGGGGCTTCTCAACCGCCGTGGGTTTGAGGACAGGCTGTACTCCGAATTTGAGAAGGTACACGATACCGACATGGTGATAACCGCAGTGATGATGGATCTTGACGGCCTCAAATACATAAATGACTACTACGGCCACGGTGAAGGCGACGTGGCGCTGTCCGCCATGGGAAGGATAATCTCTTCGGGAGTCGATGACAGCGTTATCTGCGGACGGACAGGCGGCGATGAGTTCTATGCGGTGATGTTCGGCAAGGATATAGACTATGCGGAGAGCTTCGTGACCCGTGTGCGTCACAGCATCGACACCTTCAACAAGACAGCAGGGAAGAAATATGTCCTTGCAGCAAGCTGCGGCATACACAGTCACAGAGCCTGTGACATACGGCATATAGACTCCCTCCTGCGCACCGCAGACGAGAGGATGTATGCGGAGAAACGGAGCAAGCACGCCGAAAGGCGGTGATCTTCGGGCATAGCTCCGTTACTTGTGAAGCTGTCACCAAAACAAACAGGGCGGATCATACCGATCCGCCCTTTAAAGCACTTATTTATGATCGTCACGTTTTCTCCCATGCGGTGGAAACGGCACGGGACGCTACATTTCCTCTTCGGTGGTGTGGTTTAGCTTGTAGAGCTTTTTGTATTCGGAGGGGGTGTAGCCGTTTATGAGCTTGAATACACGGTTGAAGGTGGTCAGGCTCGAAAATCCTGCCCTCATGGCTACATCGGTTATGGATGTGTCGCCCTCGATGAGCATCATTTCAGCCGCCCTGACTCTGCGTCGGTTGAGGAAGTTGATGAATGTGGTGTTGGAATACTTCTTGAATAGGCGTGAGAAGTGATAGGTGCTGTATCCTGCCACGGCGGAGAGTTCTTCAAGAGTGATGTCATTCATGTAATTCTGGTCTATATAGCGCAGCACCACGCTGAATGTCTCGGCATAGCGGCCGTCATCATTGTACTTGACCTGGCTCAGCTGGTATTCCTTGACTTTGGCGAGCAGGGTGAGCACCTTGATGTAGATGTACACCTCGGAGACTTCGTTAAAGTTGGAGTAGAGGACATAGATATCTTTCATGATATTCCCCGCAAGGTCGAGAAATTCCTGGGAACACTCCCTGTTTATCAGCACAGGCTCCGCCATTACAGCGGTAAGCTCGGTAAGAGCAGGGTTGTTGATGAATGCTTCGTTGTCTATGAGCAGGATGAGCCTTCTTCCCGTGCAGGCTTTCAGGCTGTGGAGGACACCGGATGGGATGATGAGGAGATCTCTCTCGCTCATGTGCATCTCCCTGCCTCCGCAGATGGCTTCAAAGCTGTTGGTAAGAGGCATGATTATCTCTATCGCATTGTGCCAGTGAGGAGGATACTCCTCATTCTCTATATTGTCATAAAGACGGACGCTCCTGTCCTGAACATAATCAACGGTCTCATAGTCTCCGTTAAGATGAACGATCATAGCATTTCCTCCATGGACATTCAAAACGTGTGGGATATCTTTCTCCATCATCCATTATAACACCAATTTCTGATTTTTGCAAGTGTTTTTTAAGCATTTTTAAGGGAGAAAGATATTATTAAGCAATTATCGTCCTGCAAAGCTGTGCCTTTGCGGATGATGATATTCCCCAAAAGGTGCGATGATAAGCACGGGAAATTTTGGCATATCGACAAAATCCCGCCGCTGCGGGATGTAATCCATTACAAAGCCGAAACAGGTTATTGACAAAGCGGAGAAAATGGGGTATAATAATAAACAGTTCATTCAAGGAGGAAGAAGTATGAGTGAGTGCTGTGCAGTCATTCTTGCCGCAGGGCAGGGCAAACGCATGAGATCGGATCTGCCCAAGCCCATGTTTGAAGTGCTGGGCGTACCCATGCTCGACTGGGTCATCTCCGCCTGCGAGGAGTCGGGTATCACCGATATATGCGTGGTCACAGGCTACAATCATGAGGTGATCGAGAAGCACCTTGACGGGAAGTATACCACCGTACTGCAGACCGAGCGCAAGGGCACGGGTCATGCGGTCATGATGGCAAAGGACTGGCTTTCCGAAAGACGTGACAAAAATGTGCTCATACTCAACGGCGATGCACCCTTTATCGACCGTGAGACCATACTTGCCGCACTCTGGCAGCATGAACACAAGGACGACGATGTGACGGTCATCACCGCAGAGATAGCCGATCCTCACGGATACGGCCGCATCATACGCACGTCGGGCGGTATCTCCGCTATCGTTGAGGAGAAGGATGCAACTGATGAGCAGAAGTTCATCAGGGAGGTCAACAGCGGCACCTACTGGTTCAGGACTGACAAGCTCCTTTCAGCCCTCGACAGGCTCCGTCCCAACAATGCACAGAGCGAATACTATCTTACCGATACGATATACATACTTCTGGGGGAGGGCTGCCGTGCCAATGCGTACACTTCGCCCAATCCCGATACCGTTCTCGGAGCCAATGACCGCAGAGGCCTTCTCATGCTCAATGACAAGGCACGCATGGTCATCATAAACAGGCTCCTTGACGAAGGCGTGGAATTTGTCTGCACGGACGGCGTGATGATAGGGAAGAATGTCCGTGTGGGAGCAGGCACCAAGATACTCCCCGGCGTCATTATCACGGGCAGCTCGCAGATAGGCGAGAACTGTGTGATAGGTCCGGACTGTCTGATAGACAATACCTCTGTCGGCAACGGCACGGTGCTCAACTGCGTGCAGAGCCATGACAGCACCGTCGGCAACAATGTGAAGATAGGGCCGTGGGTGCAGCTTCGCCCCGGCACAAAGATAGACGACGGCGTGAAGATAGGCGACTTCGTGGAGATAAAGAACTCCACGATAGGCACGAATACGGCGGTGGCGCATCTTACATACATCGGCGACAGCGATGTGGGCAGCGGCGTCAACTTCGGATGCGGCGTAGTCACCGTAAACTATGACGGCAAGGCAAAGTTCCGCACCACAATAGGGGACAATGCCTTCATCGGATGCAACACCAACCTTGTTGCCCCCGTCACCGTAGGCAATGCGGCATATACGGGCGCAGGCTCAACCATTACCCGTGACGTGCCCGACGGTGCTCTTGCGGTGGAGAGAGCGGACACACGCATAGTTGAAGGATTCGGCGTGAAGCGCCTTCATGACAGGATAACGAAGAACAGGACATGACTTAGCTATCATAAATGTAAAATTTTTGATATAAGGAGAAAGAAACATGAATATTCACGGCAAGGATATCAAGATCTTCACGGGTAACTCCAACCCCGCAGTTGCCAAGGGGATCGCAGAGGCTCTCGGCCTTCGTCTCGGTCAGTCCGAGGTAGTCACCTTCTCCGACGGAGAGGTGAGCGTTTCCATCAAGGAATCCGTAAGAGGATCGGACGTATTCGTGGTACAGTCCACAAGCTATCCCGTCAACGATCACCTGATGGAGCTGCTCATCATGATGGACGCATTCAAGCGTGCTTCCGCAGGACGCATCACCGCAGTTATCCCCTACATGGGATATGCAAGACAGGACAGAAAGGCTAAGGCAAGAGATCCCATTTCCGCAAAGCTCGTTGCAGACCTGCTTACCGCCGCAGGTGCCGACAGGGTGCTTTCCATGGATCTTCACTGTCCTCAGATACAGGGATTTTTCAACATCCCCGTGGATCATCTGCTGGGCGTTCCTCAGCTCGTTCCCTACTTCATCGACAAGTACAAGGACGTGAAGGACAATACAATCATCGTATCTCCCGACTTAGGCTCCGTTACCCGTGCCCGCAACTTTGCAGCCCGCTTTGATGCACCTCTTGCCATTGTTGACAAGCGCCGCCAGAAGGCAAATGTCAGCGAGGTGATGAACATCATCGGTGACGTAAAGGACAAGGATGTTATCATCGTTGACGATATGATCGACACCGCAGGCACCCTTTGCAATGCAGCAAAGGCAATAATAGAGAAGGGCGGCGCAAGGTCCGTTTCCGCCTGTGCTACACACGGCGTACTCTCAGGTCCTGCTATCGACCGCCTGAAGGAGAGCGTGCTCAAGGAAGTAGTCATTCTTGATACCATCGCACTTCCCGAGGAGAAGAAGATAGACAAGATCACTGTCCTTCCCGTGGCTCCCGTATTCGCTCAGGCAATACAGAGGATCTACAACGATACGCCTATTTCACCCATGTTCAATAACTGATGATGTGCAGTCCTGTCCATACGGCAGGACTGCATTTGAATGGAGGCGGCCATGAGCATATTTGATATATTTGACAAGATAAAGAAGGAAGAAGAGCCTGTCGGCAATGTGGAATACATCATCGCAGGTCTGGGAAATCCGGGGCTTCAGTATGAGAATACCCGCCATAATGCAGGCTTTATGACCGTGGACACCCTTGCCGGGCGGCTGGGCTTTGAGATAAAGCGGCTCAGATTCAAGTCCCTTACCGCAGACACGGTGATAAACGGAAGGCGATGCCTTGTGATGAAGCCGTCCACTTATATGAACGAGAGCGGTCAGGCAATAGTTGAGGCAATGAATTTCTACAAGATACCCATCGAGAATGTCATAGTCTGTTTTGACGACATAAGCCTTGAACCGGGACACATCCGCATACGGAAAAAGGGGAGCGACGGCGGACACAACGGCATTAAGTCCATCATCTACCTGACAGGTTCCGATGCCTTCCCGAGGATCAAGGTGGGGGTGGGGAAAAAGCCCCATAAGGACTACGATCTGAAAGACTGGGTACTCGGGAACTTCCCCGCAGAGGTGCTTCCCGATATGCACAAGGCGACTGAGCTTGCCTGTGACTGCCTTGCCCTCATGGTAAACGGTGAGACGGATAAGGCGATGAATATGGTCAACCGCAAGGAGAAAGCAGATGATTGACTTCCTTGTACGCAGGTTCGTCCCCGATCATGAACGCATCAACGACCCTGCGGTGCGCCGCAGCTACGGCCTGCTTTCGGGTACGGTGGGGATCATATGCAATGTGCTGCTGAGCGTGGTCAAGCTGATCGTGGGCATCATATCGGGGTCGATCGCCGTTATTTCCGATGCCTTCAACAACATATCGGATGTGGTGAGCAGTCTTGTGACCATATTCGGCTATCGTGCCGCATCCAAGCCTGCCGACAAGGAGCATCCCTTCGGACACGGCCGCACGGAGTATCTGGCGAGCCTTATGATAGGCGTGGTCATCATGTACCTTGGGGTGTCCCTGTTCGTCACCTCGGTGCGCAAGATAATATCACCTGTCCCCATAAAGCCCGATGCTGCCGCACTGGCGATACTCTTTGCCGCCATACTCATGAAGGTATGGCTGACCGTATTCAACAAGAAGCTGGGCAAGCGGATAAATTCGCCCGTGATGCTGGCTACCTCACAGGACGCAAGGAACGATGTGATAACCACATCCGCCGCATTTGTCGGAATGGCGGCTGCGTACTTTACCGACCTGCCGCTGGACGGAGTGATGGGTGCGGTGGTATCCATCTACGTCACCATATCGGGTGTCAACGTCCTGCGTGAGACGGCGGATGACATCATCGGCAGACCCGGTTCAAGCGACATGATAGGGAGGATAAATGAGATCGTATCACATCATTCCCGTATCCTCGGCATCCATGATGTGCTGATACATGATTACGGCCCGGGACGTGTGCTTGCTTCCTGCCATGCGGAGGTAGATGCCGAAGAGCGCCTTATGGAGATACACGAGATAATCGACGATGCGGAGCGTGAGATAGAGCGTGAACTCGGCATACATATAACCATGCACATCGACCCTGTCGATATGTCAGACCCCCGCTTGAAGGAATACCGTGACATACTTCAGGGGGAGGCTGACAGGGTATGCCCCGGAGCGGACGTGCATGATCTGCATATCGCCCATGAGGACACTGTCCCCACCATAACATTCGATCTTCTCCTGCCCTACGGGTACAAGGATCCCAAGCAGGCGGAGAGGGACATACTTTCCTTTGCGCAGGAGAGATTTGAAAGTTACCGCATAATACTTACCGTGGAACACGGCCTTGACGGCGGTCTGTGACACGGATAACCATATTGAACAAACCCGAACTTTACGGAGAGTGAAGTTCGGGTTTGTTGCTTATGCACATATAATTATGTGAAATAGTCCTGATGTTTGGCAATATTCACAGTATAAAAGTTAAGGATAATTTAAGGCTGGTGCAGTATCATATATACATCAAAGGGAACGATGCCGTTTATCGGCATCATGAGAGAAAGGAAAACTATCATGAAACTTACATCAATGACTAAGGTGCTCGCAGCGGCTCTTATCGTATCCTCCATGACAGCGGCTCTTCCCGCTCATGTATCCGCAGAGGATGCACAGGCTTCGGCTCAGACCGTTCAGGCGGCTCAGACGAAGGCTCAGACGAAGAAGATCGGCAAGGTCACGGCAGTAAACGGCACAAAGGTGACCATCGCACTCGGGGAGATAGAAAGACCCGAAAGACCTCAGAAGTCTAAGACCGACAAGACAGCGGCAAATACAGCGGTGGACAAGACAGCGGCAAATGCAGCTACCGATAAGACAGCATCAAATGCAGCCGCCGACAAGACTGCATCAAAGACTGACAAGACCGCATCGGACAAAAAGGCAAAGCCCGAAGGCGGCAGGAAAGGGCAGTCATTCAAGGAGAGCGGCGAGACAGTAACGGCAGATCTTGCGGCTGTCACCGTCACCAAGGACGGCAAGGCAGCTTCCGCTGCTGACATCAAGGAAGGCGACATAGTGACGCTTGTATATGAGGGGACAACTCTGAAAGAAGTAAAGTGCGGACACGGCTTCGGCGGCAGAGACAAGAAGGACAGGAACACAGACAAGACGGCAAAGACCGCCAAGACGAAGAAGACAGACTCCACACAGCAGACGTCACAGGCTCAGACAGTCTGAAACGGGAGGGATATTCATGAGGTACAGATCGGTCGTCGGCATATTCTGCGCAGGAATGATGATAGCGAATACTCCTGCTATACTGCCTGCTGTGTATGCGGCTGATGCCGCTGCGACGGCTTCACAGGCGGCTGCGGCTATACGGTATGCCAAGGTGACGGCAGTCGGAACGAATGCGGTCAAAGTCACCTTCGGGGAGATAGAGAAGCCTTCCGCACCCGCAGGCGGCAATATGGGGACACCGCCCTCATCCGGAGATGCCCCCGACGGCACGGGCGGCACTCCTCCCGAAATGCCCGAAGGAATGACACCGCCTTCCATGGGTGGTTCATCGGACGGAGCGGCTCCTCCCGAGAAGCCCGACGGCAGCGGACAGGGCGGACGTCCCGATATGTCCTCATTGTTTAAGAGCGGCACCGAGACTGCCACCATATCCCTGAAGGGCGTGACCATCACAAAGAACGGTCAGACCGCATCGGTATCGGATATTTCCGTGGGGGACATACTTACTCTCACCTATACGGGCAGCACCCTTTCCGCCGTGAATATCGGCGCAGAGATGAAGCCCGACGGCAAATCAGGCATGGGAAAGTCAGTCGGTCAGTCCTCGAAGGCGGAGATAAAGGGAAAGTATGAGGCAAAGGGCAAAGCCGTCACCGTCAGCGGAAAGAAGCTGACATCCGTATCAGCCGACACATCCGTGCTTGCTGTATCTGACGGCGGCAGGGCATCGGTGAAGTCCTCCAAGCTGTACAAGAAGGGTGATTCCTCCAGCGAGGATCAGTCGAATTTCTACGGGCTCAATGCCATAGTTGTCACACAGTCGGGGAGCTCTGCCGACATAAGCGGCAGCTATCTCTGGTCGGATGCGGAGGGCGCAAATGCGGTATTTGCCGCAGGCGAGGATGCAACTGTGACGGTGAAGGACACCACTATTGTGACAAAGGGGAATTCCTCACGGGGACTTGATGCTACTCTGGGAGGCAGCATCACTGCTGACAATGTGAAGATAAAGACATCGGGTGCGCATTGTGCTCCTGTTGCGACCGACAGGGGCGGCGGAACGGTCACTGTGGATAACTCGACCCTCATCGCATCGGGCGACGGCTCCCCCTGTATCTATTCCACGGGTGACATCACCGTGACGGGCAGCAAGGGCAAGGCAACAGGTTCGCAGATATGCGTTGTCGAGGGGAAGAACTCCATTACACTTGATAAGTGTACCCTTATCGGTGCGGGCAAGAACGGAATCATGCTGTATCAGAGCACATCCGGCGATGCGGAAGTGGGTACTGCGGTGCTTACCGCAAACAACAGCACCCTCAAGACCACATCCGCAGGCCCTATGTTCTACATCACCAACACCGATGCGGTCATAAACCTTACGGGGAATAAGCTCATCTTCACGTCGGGCGTGCTTCTCGATGCAGCAGGCAACAGCACCAACAACTGGGGCACTCCCGGGAAGAACGGCGGCAATGTGACCCTTAATGCGGTGAAGCAGGAACTGAGCGGAGACATCACCTGTGATGAGATAAGCACAGTCTCCCTTGACCTGAAGTCAAGCACCTTCAGGGGGGCAGTGGATGCCGATGATACGGGAAGTGTCAGCGTTGCCCTTGACAGCACATCGGTATGGGAAGTAACAGCTGATTCCTATGTGACTTCCATTTCCGACAGCGACACATCCTATTCAAACATAAGATCCAACGGACATACGATCTATTATGACAAGGCGGCTTCTCCCTCACTGGGAGGCAGGACGATCACTCTTTCGGACGGCGGCAGGCTCGTACCGCAGTGACCGATGCCGCATAAAAAAGTGACCGGTGCCTGCCGACCAAAGCTGCACCGATCGCTTTACAGTGAAGTGAACGAAAACGTTCACTCTCATGATACAGTAAAATGCGTGTATTGTCAAGCATTTTTAGTAAAAAAAGAAGAGGAAATATGAAGAAAAGATCTATCACAGCCATTGCGGCGCTTACAGCCGTATGTATGACTATATCCATGATCCCTGCCGCATATGCGGCGGAGACTTCGGCACAGGCTCCCTCTGCCGTGTCCTCTGTCAGGGACGGACAGATGATAATCAGTGAGGGCGGTACATACACCCTCAGAGGCAGAATGAACGGCACGGTATTTATAGACACGGCGGAGGATGTGACGCTCGTATTTGACGGCGTATCCATAAACGGCGGGAATGCCCCTGCCGTGGTGAAGGAGAAGGGCAGCCTTGCCATCAAGGCACAAGGCAATAACACTATCAGAGGCAAGAACGGAAAATATGACGGTGTGATCTCCTGCGGCGAAGACCTTACCGTAGAAAAGGGAAAGTTTACCATATACGGCGACAAAAACGGCATTGCCGCCAAGTCGCTGATACTAAGCGGCGGCACGGTGAAGGTGGCAGCCAAGAGGACAGTGAGCCTGAAGACCAAGGTCGTTGAAGACGGCGGAAAGATCATACTTATAGATGACAATACCAAAACACCCGAACTGGGTACGGTGCTTGGGACGGCTGTTTCCTCAAGTCAGCCTTCATATGCAGACGGCATGGCTCAGACATCAGCTTCGGCTGTAAGCACAGACACACAGGCGGAGACTGCGGCTGCAGATGAGGCTAAGCCTGCGGAAGTGCCCGATCAGAGCTACAATAAGACCGAACAGGATAACTTTGTCCCTCCCGAGAGGACTGATGAGACTGCACCGGAGCAGATGGGAGAGTTTGATCCTGCACAGGCAGGGGACTTTGCACCGGGTCAGACTGGTGGATTTGATCCTGCACAGGGCGACGGACAGACGAACACTCAGACGGCAGAATCTACGGTTTCTCAGGCTACGACCATAGCAGAGGGTACGACTTCAAACTCAGCCATGACACTTGCGGCTGATACCGACAACACTGTTACATATACCATTACTGATGATGACAGTGATGTGACTATATCCTCTTCCGGAACATATATCGTGACAGGCTCTGCATCCGACGGCTCCGTTACAGTGAAGAAGGGGACGACGGGGGTAGTGCTCATACTTGAGGATCTTGACCTTACAAGCACCACGGGTGCGGCGCTTTCCATAAACAAGAATGCGGAAGTACAGGTCATTATCAGCGGCACGGTCAGCCTTACCGACAATGAAGATCCCGCCGATGAGACCTTTTCCGATGAGGCTGTCGCCGATGCCTTTGACGGGGCAGCGATCAAGGTCAAGGCAGGAGCGGTGACTTTCATCACGGGCGACGGCACTCTCAACATCAGCGGCAATGCCAAGAACGGCATAAAGGGCGGCGATGAGTCGAGCATCATCATAGGCGGAGATGTGACTGTCAACATCACTGCCGCCAATGACGGCATCAACGGAAGCTATGATGTGACCATACTTGACGGCACTGTCAATATCTCCGCAGGAGATGATGCTGTCCATGCCGACCGCATACTCACCGTAGGCAGTGACGACGGGACAGGCCCCGACATAAACATCGCCTCCTGTGAGGAAGGTCTGGAGGGCACGGCTGTAAACATCAGGGGCGGCAATATCACCATAAACTCCAACGATGATGCGGTAAATGCTGCCAACTCCGACGGCACTTATTCCGATACCCTTGATTTCTCCATAAATCAGACAGGCGGCACCGTTACGATAAATGCGGGCGGTGACGGCTATGATTCTAACGGCAATATCAATCTGATAAACGGCTCTGCTTCCATTACATCTGCCAATATGGGCGGAGAAGCGGGCATTGACTACGACGGCAGCCTCTACATCTCTGATTCCTTTGTCCTGAACAACGGCAGCGGTGTGGCAGGCGCAGACGGCGCACCTCCCATGGGCGGCATGAATGGTCAGCCGGGTGCTGTGGGCGGACGGCCGGGCGGTATGTTCTGATAACTCTCATTTACCGATATGCCCGATGCTACATCGGGTATGATCCTCCCCCTCTTTTATGGAAATGGCCGATGCTGCTGCGTCGGTCATTTCCTTTGGTGGGCAGGGTGGGCCTGCACCCAATTCGTTGATTTATTCTGCCGAGCCCTTTTCCGATAGGCTCGGAATACTTGATAAACGGATCCACTCCGGGTCGTACCCGGCAGGCTGAGCCTGCACCCCGTTCGTTCATCCGTTTGCATCGGGTATATGCAAAATGGCTCGGCAGGGCAGGGTGGGCAGTGCCCACACCCAATTCGGTCATTCATTTGTATCGGGTATATGCAGTACGGCTCGGCATACTTTATCGACTGATAGGTTCCGTATCGTATCCGGCAGGCTGAGCCTGCACCCCAATCGTTCATCCGTTTGCATTGTGCATATGCAAAATGGGTCGGCAGGGCAGGGTGGGCGGTGCCCACACCCCGTTCGTTTATCCGTTTGTATCCGTTCAGGTAAAAAATCTTTGGCATATCTATTGATTATTATCCCGTTTTATGGTATAATCAGTTCAGTAATATCTCCTTCGGCGGCATCATGTCCGGAGGAGCATCTGATGATGAGGCGGTGATAGCATGGACGGTCTGACTCCTCAGACGGAGGGAGATATATTTGCGCTGGATATAGGTACTCGGAATGTGGTGGGGATGTACTGCCGCCTTGAGGAGGATGTTTTTCGGGTGAAGGCGTATGTGTCTGTGCCTCATTCATCAAGAGCCATGTCCGACGGACAGATCGAGGATATATCAAGGACGGCGGAGACTATATCCGCTGTGAGGTCGGAGCTGTCGAAGATCACGGGGATAGACTTCACAAGGGCGGCAATTGCCGCCGCAGGACGTGCGCTGGTGACGAAGCGTCACTTGTCGGAGAGGGAGACAGACCCTGATGAGCCTATAAGCGACGGTGAGATACACAGCCTTGAACTGGAGGCGGTGTCCTGTGCGGCGGAGGAACTGGAGGATACGGAAGGCTTCTACTGCGTGGGTCATTCGGTGGTGAGATACACCCTTGACGATTACCCGATAAAAAACCTGTCGGGACATAAGGGGAGCAGGATATCCGCTGATGTGCTGGCGGCTTTCCTTCCTGTCAGCGTGGTCAACGGACTGAATGCGGCGATGGATATGTGCGGACTTGCGGCTCAGAGCCTGACGCTCGAGCCCATCGCAGCCATGAACCTTATCATCCCGCCCGAGCTAAGGCTCATAAACATCGCTCTGGCGGACATCGGTGCGGGAACTGCGGATATTGCTGTATCCAAGGACGGGAGCATATTCGGGTATGCCATGTCCACCATTGCGGGCGATGAGATCACCGAGGAGATCGAGAGGAAATACCTTGTGGACTTCGACACGGCGGAGAGGATGAAGACTTCTGCGGAAGAGGTCATCACCTATACGGACATCCTCGGATTCACGCATGAGGCAGACCGCACCTCGGTGATGGAGAGCGTATCGGAGAGCATAGGGCATCTGGCGGCAAGCATCTGCGAGGAGATCAAGAAGGTCAACGGTCAGACCCCTGCGGCGGTGTTCCTTGTGGGGGGCGGCAGTCTGCTTCCCGGGCTTGACAGGCTCATCGCACAGGAACTGGGGCTTCCGGGTGAGAGAGTGGCTGTTGGCGGCAGGAACATACAGCTGAAAGTGGAGATGGACGGACAGAGGGTGATAGATCCGCTGTACATCACACCTATCGGGATAGGGCTTACCGCATCGGGGAACATGGGCTATGACATTTCCTCGGTCATCCTCAACGGCAGGAAGATACGCATATTTGACACGAAGACCCTGACCTGTGCGGAGCTTATCATGCAGTCGGGGCATAAGGCGAGTGAGATCATCGCCCGCACGGGAAGAGGGCTGATGTATACCCTAAACGGCGAGAAAAAGCATATACGGGGTCAGTCGGGGACTCCATCGCAGATAGCGGTGAACGGACATAATGTGTCGATGGATCATGTCATACGTCCGGGCGATGAGATACTCTTCACCCCTGCGGTGGAGGGACGCTCTCCTGTGGTGACGGCGGCGGATATAACGGATGACAGCGTTGTCACCGTCAACGGCAGGACATACGGTGCTGCTGCCGTGGTGACGGTCAACGGAAAAGAGGTAGGCCCCGAATATCGGATACAGATGAACGATGATGTTGAGATACACAGGCTGTCATCGGTGGAAGAACTGGTGGACGGGCTTGTCGAGCGGGGCGAGATAGACCCCGATGAGGTGACGCAGGTCACTGTTTCGGGTGAGGCTGACGAAGCGGATGATGATGTGAGCCTTGCCGTAAATGAAGAAGTGACAGAGCCCGAGCCTCATGAGGAGCCTGTCACTGAAGCCGAAGCAAAAGCGGATGAAGACCGTGATATCACCGTATTTGTGAACACGGTGCCGACGGTGCTTCCTGCGGGCAGGGAACATATATTCCTTGAACTGATGGCGGATGCGGATATAGACACGAAGTCGCTGCCCAGGGGGGCGGAGGTATTCCTGAAACTGAACGGCAGGGATGCCCTGTTCTCCGATGTGCTGCATGACGGAGATGCAGCGGAGATAGGCTGGCGCATGATGGATAGGAGAAAGTAATGTCACAGATGTATAAGAGACTTGAAAAGGCACTTGCGTGCATAAGAGAAAAGACGGACATGATCCCCAAGGTGGCTCTGGTGCTGGGTTCGGGACTTGAAGGGATAACCGATGAGATGGAAGTGTCGGCGCAGATACCCTACTCGGGGAGAGAGGGGATGCCCGTATCGACTGCTCCCGGACATACAGGGGCGTTCGTGCTCGGCACTCTCGAGGGAGTACCTGTGGCGGTCATGAAGGGGCGTGTACACTATTATGAGGGGTACTCCACCGCCGAGACGGTCATGGGCGTCAGACTTATGAAGATGATGGGCGCTGAGGCTCTGATGCTTACAAATGCGGCAGGGGGCGTCAACTGGGGCTTTGAGGCAGGCGACCTTATGCTTATCAGGGATCAGATATGTATGGTGCCTTCGCCGCTTATCGGTGAGAATGTGGATGAACTCGGAGTCCGTTTCCCCGATATGAGCGAGATCTATTCAAAGCGGTTCCGTGAGACGGTGAAGGATGCGGCGGCTGAGGCAGGCGTCCGTCTAAAGGAGGGCGTATATATACAGCTTGGCGGCCCCAACTACGAAAGCCCATCGGAGATACGCATGGTGCGCACTATGGGCGCTGATGCGGTGGGTATGTCCACCGCAGCGGAAGCCATAGCCGCAAGGCATATGGGACTTGAAACCGTGGGTATATCCTGCATATCCAATCTGGCGTGCGGTATGTCGAACGCTCCTCTTACGCATGAGGAGGTACAGGAAACGGCCAACCGTGTATCTGCCGATTTCCGCAGGCTTGTGCGGACAAGCGTGAGGATGATCGGGGGGCTGATCGGATGAGAGACGCAAGACTGCTGCTGATGCTCGTGCCGCTGATGCTTTCCGCCTGTCAGAGTTCTGCTCCTGCGGCAGATACCCCCGCAGATACCTCTGCGGTGCAGGTGACGCAAAATGCAGACAGCGCTGCGGCAGAGGAGGGGGATATGATGTCCCGTTCCCTCTTCCGTCTCGGAAACACGGACAGGCTCAACAAGGCGATAACTAAGGCACAGAGCGGCGAAGTCACTACTGTCGCATACATAGGCGGCTCGATAACTGAGGGCGTAGGTGCCGCAAAGGGAGATACAAAGAATGCAGACTGCTACGCAAAGCTCTCATATGAGGCATTTGCGGAGAAGTACGGCAAGGGCGACAATGTGATATATGTCAATGCAGGCGAGAGCGGCACTCCGTCACAGCTTGGCAATCTGCGTGCCGAAAGGGACGTTATCAGCAAGTCTCCCGATGTGGTCTTCGTGGAGTTTGCCGTAAATGACAGTACGGATGATATGGCGAAACAGTCCTATGAGTCGCTGGTGAGGACACTGCTTTCTTGTGAGAGCGAACCTGCGGTGGTGCTTATCATCAATCGTCTGGAGAACGGATACAGCGCAGGGGAGCATATGAAGAAGATAGGCGAGCATTACGATCTGCCTGTCATCTCCGTTGCCGATGCCATCACTCCCGAACTTGACAGCGGAAGGATGACGTGGGACGATTATTCCGATGACAGCTCCCATCCCAATCCCGAAGGGCATAAGCTGACAGCAGGCTTTATCGCAAATATGTTCGACAAGGCTTACGAGACCAAGACGGAAGGGTATGTGATGCCCGAGACTTCACTCTACGGAGCGCCCTTTGCAAATGCGGTAATGATCACTCCCGTTGACAGCGAAAAGGACGGGCTTGCCCTGGTAGACACGGGCTCATTCAAGTCCTCCGCAAGCGGTTCTCCAAACTTCCCTTCAAGCTGGGAATACGACAAGGAAGGCGGAGACAGCCTGAAGTTCATGGGGACGGGGACTGCCGTTTATGTCATCTTCTCCCGAAACAATTCAGACACATACGGCTCCTTTGACGTATATCTCAACGGTTCAAAGGCAAAGACCATGAACACGAACCAGAAGGACGGCTGGGGCGAAGCATTCTCCGAACAGGTGATAAAATTCCAGACATCACGGGAAATGGATATAGAGATAGTTCCCACCGAGGGGAGCAAAGACAGGACAGTACGGATACTCGGCATAGGCATCGCCGATGATCCCGCATGAATAAGGGGCTGCGTCATGCAGCCCCTTTGTATGTCATATGAGTTTGTTCTGCTGTATCTTGGTGAGCATCTTGTCAAGCTCTTCCTTGTTGTTGCTGTTTGCCATAGCATCCTCATAGCTGATGAGGTCAAGGTCGTAGAGCCTTGCGATGCTGTCGTTGAAGGTGGTCATGCCCACCTTTCTGCTCTGCTGCATGATGCTGTCCATCTGGAATGTCTTTTCGGAGCGGATAAGGTTCTTGACAGCATCCGTGCCGAGAAGTATATCGAATGCGCAGACACGCCCGTTGTGATCGGCGGTGGGGATAAGGGTCTGGGAGATCACAGCCTCAAGGATGGTGGAGAGCTGTGAACGCACCTGTGCCTGACCGTGGGGCGGGAATACGTCGATTATACGGTTGATAGTCTCAGCCGCACCGGTGGTGTGCAGGGTGGCAAGGACAAGGTGTCCTGTCTCTGCGGCGGTGATGGCAAGGGAGATAGTCTCATAGTCACGCATCTCACCTACAAAGATGACATCGGGGTCTTCACGGAGAGCGCTGCGCAGAGCCGAGCCGAAATCTGCCACATCTGCGCCTATCTCACGCTGGTGGATGGTAGCCTTTGCATTCTCGTAGCGGTATTCGATGGGGTCCTCGATGGTGATGACATGGCAGGCACGGTTCTCGTTGATGAGCCTGATTATGGATGCAAGGGTAGTGGTCTTGCCGGAGCCTGTGGGACCCGTAACAAGGATGAGCCCACGCTTCTTCTTGGCAAGGTCCTGCACTACCTTGGGTATGCGCAGAGCCTCCGCACTGGGTATCTCGGTATGGAGCAGGCGGATGGTGGCTGCGAGCTTGCCGCACTGGTGGAATACGTTTACACGCTGGCGTGCGCCTGTGGACAGCTCGAAGGAGAAGTCAAGGTCTTTGCCGGAATTGATGACTTCCTCCTGATCGGCATTGAGCATAGCGTGTATCATGCGGTTGATGGCAACGGGGGAGTAGTCCTCCTCGCCCCTGAGCTCGCTGAATTTGCGGAGTTCGCCGTGGACTCTGAATACGGTGGGTGCTCCCACGGTCAGATGGATGTCGGATGCCTCACATTCTCTTGCGAAGAGGATAAAATCTTCAAAAGTCTTGATCTCCATAACTTACTCCTTACTTGATCTTGAACTGGATGCCGCTGACGGACATATATACGTCTGTTGAGGAATTGGCTATTCTCTGGTTGACTGAGCCCAGCACATCACGGAAGAACTTCTGCTCGGTATCCTGCGGCATCACAGAGAAGCTGACCTCACTGCTGATGATGGTAAGATTGCTCCCGTTTATCTGGACTTTGGAGATGAGATCTTCCATTTCATCTACGATAAGTGAGGTGACCTCGACTTTCTTCTCCCGTGTCATCTGATCGGCAGACAGACCGAGAGCATTGATGTATTTGGAAGTGTAGGTGGCAAGATCGTCAAAGATGATGAATTTATGCTTGTCTGCCTCGGCGGAGCTCGGAGAGGCGGATGTTTCTATGACCCATTCCACAAAATTGTGTTCATTGGCCCATTTGATGCGTTCAGCAAGTTCATCATCCATTTTATCCGATGTGCAGAGATACAACACATTGTCGCACGCCTGGAAGTAAGTGGCTGCCCAGCGGGATTTACCGCTGCTGACGCCGCCGGTAATGAAATTGATCTTCATCAGGTGATCTTCCTTTCTGTACAAGTATGGTATTGTTATTATAACATAAGATCGGAGAAAAAGCAATGGATATCGGCAAATTTTTAAAACGGTGTGAGAGTAGTTAAACTCAAAACGGCTGCGGGCACTGCCCACTGATAATTAATAAAGATAAATGGGATGAATAAGTCATATCAATAAAACAGAGCAGACGCATTTATCCCCAAAACGGCTGCAGGCACCGCCTGCCTATATGAGGAGTTTGAGCCTGTGTCCGTACATCCTCACGCTGATATGGGTGGATCTGCCGACACATTCGCCGTCGGCGTGGGCGTACTGGGGAGTGTCGGCGACAAGTTCCGCACAGGGGGTGCGGTCCATGTATATGCCCTTGACACCGGTGGTCTTTCCCGCATACGCCAGCGGGATTATGGACACGAACTTTGCCTTGCTCAGGTTCCCTGCGGCGATGTCGAACTGACCGTCGTCAAAGAGGGCGTCGGGGCAGAATTTCATGCCGCCGCCTTCATAGCAGGTGTTCATGACCATACATGAGAGGGTGCTGTCGTATGTTGTGGTTTGTTTATCCGTGGTGAGGGTGAGTGTGAAGGGCTTCAGACCCTTGATTGCCTTGAGGACTTCCGCAAGGAATGTCACGCTCCCGTTCTTGAATCTCTTCTTGAGAGGGGAGTGATCCACCCGATAGCATACCTCTGAGCCGAAGCCGAGCTCACAGCTTATGTTGAAGCGTCTGATGATGTCCTCGCCCGTGTCATCCACATTATGGAATGTGACTTCTCCCACATCGGTGGAGTGCTTTACCTTGCCGTCAAAGATGTAGTCTATCTGGTCTTCGAGTTTCTTTGGTATGTCAAAGTTACGGATGAAGTCATTCCCCGTGCCCGCCGGTATAAGTCCCAGCTTGGTGTGTTCAAAGTCACGGATTCCGTTGACAGCCTGATTCATGGAACCGTCGCCGCCGATGATGATGAGGGTGACATTTCCCTCGCCCGTGAGCTTGCTGCACAGCTTCTCTATACCGTCACGTCCCGATGAACGGTAGAGCTTGTACTCAATGCCCTTGGCATCAAGGATGACCTTGACTTTGCGCCATTTTTTGAGGGCCCGTCCGCCTGCACCCACAGGGTTGAGTATTATGCACGCTCGCATACTATCACTCCTTTTCCCAGTCTCTTGTCAAGGCTACCGCCTTGTGCCATTTATTCAAACGCTTCTGCCGGTCTTCGGGGGAGATCTCCGGGGAGAAAACAGTGTCCCTGCGCTTCTCGGAAAGGCTCTTCCTGTCATAGATGCCCACTGCCAGACCCGCAAGATACGCCGCTCCCAGTGCGGTAGTCTCCAGTATGTCGGGACGTATGATCCCGCGCTGAAGTATATCCGCCTGTACCTGCATGAGAAGGTCGTTTGCGGATGCACCGCCGTCCACACGGACAGCCGACAGCTTCCCGAAATCCGCCTCCATCGCCATGAGCACGTCGCAGGTCTGGAATGCCAGGGATTCAAGGGAGGCACGGATGATGTGATACTTGTTCACGCCCCGTGAGAGTCCGACTATCGCTCCCCGTGCATAAGGATCCCAGTAGGGTGCGCCGAGCCCCGTGAATGCGGGGACGACGATGCAGCCGTTTGTATCCTTTACCTTGCGTGCAAAGTATTCCGAATCTGCGGCGCTGTCGATGAGCCTGAGCTTGTCACGCAGCCACTGGATAAGTGAGCCTGCTACGAATACGGAGCCTTCAAGGGCGTATTCCACACGGCCGTCTATCCCCCATGCGATGGTAGTTACCAGCCCGTGTTCCGAGAAGACAGGCTTTTCTCCCGTGTTCATCAGGAGAAAGCATCCCGTTCCGTAGGTGCTCTTCACATCTCCCGCATTAAAGCAGGTCTGCCCGAAGAGGGCGGACTGCTGATCTCCAGCCGCTCCTGCGATGGGGATGCTGCCGCCGAAGATGTCGGGGTCTGTCTCTCCGTAGATGCAGCTTGAAGGCATCACCTTCGGCAGGATGCAGGGCGGGATGTCCATGATCCTGAGTATCTCCTCATCCCATTCAAGGGTGTTTATGTTGAACAGCATCGTCCGTGATGCGTTGGAATAGTCGGTGATGTGGAGCCTGCCCCCCGAAAGGTTCCATATGAGCCATGTGTCGATGGTGCCGAAGAGGAGTTCCCCTCTTTCGGCTCTTTCTCTTGCATGGGGTACATTATCAAGCATCCAGCGTATCTTGGTGGCGGAGAAGTAGGGGTCTATGAGGAGACCCGTCTTCTGCCTTATCGTGTCGGAAATGCCGTCAGCGATGAGCTTATCGCAGAAGGGGGCGGTGCGCCTGTCCTGCCATACTATCGCATGGTATATGGGTTCGCCTGTGATACGATCCCATATCACGGAAGTTTCACGCTGGTCTGTTATGCCGACGGCGGCGATGTCAGATGCTGTAAGCCCTGCATCTGACATCGCCTTTGCGGCTGCGCTCCGCTGGGTGTCCCATATCTCCACGGCATCATGCTCCACACGGTCGGGAGTCGGGAAGAACTGGGTGAATTCCTTCTGTGCGGAGGATACGGGTCTTCCGAAACGGTCAAACAGGATACATCTGCATGATGTGGTGCCTGCATCGAGTGCCATTATGTATTTCATTATCGTTTATCCCTATCTGTGACCGCAAGCCAAAGCCTGCCGTCTGACGGTTAAAAGCAAGATCTGAAGTTCGGGTGAGATCATGGGCATGAAGGCATCTGTCCCGAGGCGCAGTCGGCGGCTTACGCCTGCTCAAGCGCTCCTTCTCTTATGGCGTAGAACAGATACTGCTGTGCTATGCCCTCTATGCCCTTGGTGCAGGACGGAAGGCCATCGGGATAGAAACGGGCGTTCACACGCTTCATCCATACATCGACAGGGTATGCCTCCGTCCTGTGAAAGCCGAAAAGCAGCGTACACATGGCGACTTTGATGCCTACGCCCTTTACGGTCATGAGCATATCTGCGGCGGTGTCAAGATCCGCACGGGATACGGCATCAAGGTCAAGTTCTCCGCTGTTTATGCGGTGTACGCAGTCAAGCAGGTATCGGGTGCGAAATCCTGCCCTGAGCGGTGAAAGGGTGCTCTCGTCGGCACCCTCCATTTCCCGTGCCGTGGGAAATCCGCCGTATATGCCGCACAGCCTTTCGATTATGCCCTTGATGCGGGGAATGTTGTTGTTCTGGGATATGATGAAGGAGAGGAGAGTCTCTTCG
Source organism: Oscillospiraceae bacterium (assembly GCA_017468865.1). GTDB lineage: Bacteria > Bacillota > Clostridia > Oscillospirales > Ruminococcaceae > Huintestinicola. The sequence goes on from JAFUHM010000048.1 coordinate 43,945, forward strand.
GGCGGCTGGCGCAGAAGGCGTATGCCGTGCCCGTATTCGCAGGCTCTCCGCAGGACGGCATCCTCAGAGAGGGTCTGCTTTATCCTGCCGTAGTCGGTGTCAAGATCAAAGTATCCCGCCCAGAACGGAAAGTCCTCTTCGGGGGTGTCATAGAGGGTGAACCTGTCACCGTCCTGTGATATGGTCAGCTTCTTTCTGCCCACAGCACCTCTGAACGTGTGCCCGTCCGTCTGCTCCCAGCGGAAAGCCTGACCGCAGTCCAGTGTATGGGCAAGGTCAAAGTCGGGACAGGTAAAGATGATGTTCCCGCTGTCTGTCGTGTACTTGGTCATATTTCCACCGGCTCATCGAATACCGCATGATACTTGGGCGGTATGATCTTATTCATATGGAGCATCCCGAAATACCATGCTGAGAATTTCAGCTTCTGCCTTACGGTGTCAAAGAAGTATCCCATGGATGCGCTCGTTTCCGTGCCTTTGAGAAAGGCGCCTATGGAGGCGGGAGGCTCATGGGTGAGCACCATGTCCACTTCCATTGCGTTGAGGAGCAGTTCGTCAGTGACCAGGTCTTCCGTCTTGTCGGCATCATCGGCATTCGGCGTGCCGCAGATAAGGAGCTTCCTGCCCTCAAAGCTGTATACTCCAGGTGAGAGGAGGAACAGGTTCCCGTATATGCATCTTGCCCTGCCGCCGAACATATCCTCTTCGGGTATGTCCCTGTACAGGGACAGGTCGTCGTTTGCGCCGGGGATGAAGAACGTGCGGTGCCTGCGCAGCCCTATCTTCCTCAGTTCCTTATGCTCCTTTTCGCTGTTCTCCCACAGAAAGCCGAAGTCGCCCAGGATGAAAAGGTTTTCATCCGCCTTCAGCGAACGTATCTTCTTATGGGAGAATGCGGACATATCCCCGTGTGTGTCTGCTGTCAAAAGCAATGACATCGCCTCCCGGCTCATGTATTGGTGTCTAAAGCAAGTTCTGTAACTATTATAACATAAAAAGAGGAAATAATCAATAGATATGAAAAAATTAAACTGCGTGAGAGTAGGTAAATCCCAAATGGGTGCAGGCACTGCCTGCTTATAACATATTGAAAAGAAAAATGCAATAGATAAGTCAAATTATAAACTTCGTGAGCGTACTCAAATTCAGGTCGGGTGCAGGCACTGCCTGCTTACAGCATAAGGAGAAGAAAAATGCAACGGATAAGTCAGGAGTATAAGCAGCGCAAAGGTATTACCCCGGGCCGAAAATTTTTTGGCCTTTTTTTCTTCCGTGTCGGTTAAATGTACAAAAGAAAAAACAACGGGCGAAATGCCCAGGGAGGATATAATCATGTTTAAAAGATCATTCAAAGTTATCGCATCCGTGATCGCTGCAGCAGCAGCTATGACCGCACTTTCCGCAGCAGCCAAGGCTGATGTGTATTATGACCCGAACGGTGCCGTAGTGTACGACACATACAATAACGGGGCATATTTCGCGTATGAGCCTGTCTATAACTATGCGAACGCAGTTTCCGTAAGCTATGATATGTACGGGAACAGGATCGTCGTCTGTGCCGACGGCACGACCTTTATCGAGAAGGCGGATGATACCTTCATTTTTGCACCGGTAACATTCGGCGTGAATGACTATGTGGTAAACTATTACGACAAGGCATCCGCAGAGAGGGCAGTCGGCTTCGGCATCACGATCCCTGAGGCATTCAGGAACTTCCCGTATGCCGAATACTCCGTGATCTCGGGCAGCATCCTTCAGGTAAGGCTTACCGATGCCCTCGGCAACTGTGCAGTTATCCGCAAGGGCGCAGGCAAGGCTGATATTTCGGGTGATGCCTCCGCTTACCTGTATCAGGAAAAGGAACTGGTGGGTACGTCTCCTGCCGTAATAAGCGGCAGTGTCAACGGATTTTTCAAAGGCATCGAGTACAAGAACGGGTACAGCCTTTCGGTAGTGAGCAACTACGGGATGACGCTCAGCGAGGCGGAGAATATACTGGGAGGTGTGGCTTGATAAAACGGCGCAGTGATGCGGCGGCGTGCAGGGCGGATGTCCTGCACGCCTTTGTGCGTCACAGGGCAAGGATTTTTTGCAAGAAAATGCGAAAAAGTACTTGACAAATCGGCGCAAATATTGTATTATATTAACAAGACCCATCATGTTTATGTTGGGTGCGTTTTTGCGTGTTTGCCGCACGTTTCGATTTTTGTGTCAAAAGAATACTGATGCGGTAGACTTTTAACGATCAGATGTGTACTACAATTATGCATCTAATAACGTTCGGATATGTCCACGAGATCTGTCCGAAAGATCAAGGAGGAAAATAAAATGAAGCAGATGCCACAGGAATGGGAAGGCTTCGTCGGCGGTCACTGGACCGACGAGATCAACGTCAGAGACTTCATACAGAAGAACTATACTCCCTATGAGGGCGATGAGAGCTTCCTCGCAGGTCCCACAGACGCAACCAAGAAGCTCTGGGACGATGTAATGGAGCTTGCAAAGCAGGAAAGAGAAGCAGGCGGTGTCCTTGATATGGACAACAACGTTGTTTCCTCTCTTACCTCTCATGCAGCAGGCTACATCGAGAAGGATCTCGAGAAGATAGTAGGTCTTCAGACAGACAAGCCTTTTAAGCGTTCTTTCATGCCTTACGGCGGCCTCAGAATGGCTGAGAATGCCCTCGAGATGAACGGCCGTACTCCCGATCCCCTCATGCACAAGATATTCAGCGAGTACAGAAAGACCCATAACGCAGGCGTTTTTGATGTATATACCCCTGAGATGAGAGCTGCAAGAACATCTCACATACTCACAGGTCTTCCCGATGCTTACGGCAGAGGCCGTATCATAGGCGACTACAGAAGAGTGGCACTTTACGGCGTTGACAGACTTATCAAGGACAAGCAGGAGCAGAAGGCTTTCTATACCTGCCCCATGACCGATGATAAGATTCGTGCAAGAGAAGAGATCGCTGAGCAGATCAGAGCACTTGAGAACCTCAAGAAGATGGCTGAGATCTACGGCTGCGACATCTCCAAGCCCGCTGTTACAGCACAGGAAGCTGTTCAGGCTGTATACTTCGGCTACCTCGGTGCCGTTAAGGATCAGAACGGTGCGGCTATGTCCCTCGGACGCACTTCCACATTCCTCGATATTTATTTTGAGAGAGATTTCAAGCTCGGCAGACTTACCGAGACAGAAGCTCAGGAGATCATAGACCACTTCATCATGAAGCTCCGTCTTGTCCGTTTCGCAAGAACTCCCGAATACAACTCTCTCTTCTCCGGTGACCCCCAGTGGGTAACTGAGTCTCTCGGCGGTATCGGTATCGACGGCAGACCCATGGTAACAAAGACTTCCTTCCGTTACCTCCACACCCTTGAGAACCTCGGCACTTCTCCCGAGCCCAACCTGACCGTGCTCTGGTCTCCCAGACTTCCCGACGGCTGGAAGAGATACTGTGCTAAGATCTCCATCAACACATCTTCCATCCAGTATGAGAACGATGAGCTGATGAGAGTTACACACGGCGATGACTATGCTATCGCTTGCTGCGTATCCTCCATGAGAGTCGGCAAGGAGATGCAGTTCTTCGGCGCAAGAGCAAACCTCGCTAAGTGCCTGCTCTACGCTATAAACGGCGGCGTTGATGAGATCAGCGGTGTACAGGTAGCTCCCAAGTACAGACCTATCACAAGCGAGTACCTCGATTACGATGAGGTAATGGAGAAGTACGATGACATGATGAGCTGGCTTGCTGAGCTGTATGTAAATACACTCAACATCATCCACTATATGCATGACAAGTACTGCTATGAGTCACTCCAGATGGCTCTCCATGACAGAGAGGTAAGAAGATACTTCGCAACAGGTATTGCAGGTATCTCCGTTGTGGCTGACTCCCTCTCCGCTATTAAGTACGCTAAGGTTAAGCCTATCCGCAAGGATATCGAAGTTAAGGACAAGAAGGGCAATGTTCTCTACACTGCCAAGGATGTTGTCGTTGACTACGAGATCGAGGGTGACTTCCCCAAGTACGGCAATGATGACGACCGTGTTGACGAGATCGCTCAGATGATCCTCAACAAGTTCATGGACAAGATCCGTCAGCAGCATACTTACAGAAACGGCTTCCCCACTACTTCCATTCTTACCATCACATCCAACGTTGTATACGGCAAGAAGACAGGTACCACACCTGACGGACGTAAGCAGGGCGTGCCTCTGGCTCCCGGTGCTAACCCCATGCACGGCAGAGATACTCACGGTGCATCCGCATCCCTCTCTTCCGTATCCAAGCTCCAGTTCTCCAACGCTCAGGACGGTATTTCCAATACCTTCTCCATCATCCCCGATGCTCTCGGCAAGGATGGCGGCGTATTTGTCGGAGATCTCGACCTTGACGCACTGAAGAAGTAAAAACAATGACTTTCCCGTCACACCCGTCCACGGGTGTGATGCGGGAGTATGCGAAAGGAGTAATCGTAATGGCTAATTCACAGCAGATAGATAACCTCGTTGGTCTTCTCGATGGCTATTCCGTAAAGGGCGGTCATCACCTCAACGTTAATGTATTCAACCGTGAGACACTTCTCGATGCACAGAAGCATCCCGAGAACTATCCTCAGCTCACCATCAGAGTTTCCGGTTATGCGGTTAACTTCATCAAGCTCACCAAGGAGCAGCAGGATGACGTTATCGCAAGAACCTTCCATGCTTCTCTGTAAGACATGACGGGGTTCATACATTCAACTGAATCCTTTGGTACAGTCGACGGACCGGGTATCCGGTTCGTCGTCTTTTTCCAGGGATGTCCGATGCGCTGCCTTTACTGCCACAATCCCGATACATGGACGGTACACTCCGCAAAGGAGCCTGTGGGCACGGAAATGACCGTGGATGAGATACTGGCTATGTATGACGGCGTGAAGGAGTTCTGCAGCGGCGGTATCACCTGCACCGGCGGCGAGCCCATGATGCAGCCTGCGTTTCTGACGGAGCTGTTTGAGCGTGCCAAGGAAAAGGGGATACATACCTGTCTTGACACTTCGGGCGTGACCTTCAACCCCGACAATACGGCGGTGTTCGACAGGCTCATGAAGTCAACGGATCTGGTCATGCTTGACATCAAGCATATAGATGATGAGGAGCATAAGAAGCTCACGGGTCACACCAATAAGAATATACTTGCCTTCGCAAGGTATCTCTCGGACATGGGCAAGACTCTGTGGGTGCGTCATGTGACGGTGCCCGGCATCACCTATAATGATGACTATCTGTACAAGCTGGGGCTGTTCCTGTCGGAACTCAAGTCCTTAAAGGCACTTGACGTGCTCAAGTATCACGACATGGGCAAAGTCAAGTATGAAAATCTGGGGATGGAGTATCCCCTCGGAGATACGCCTCCCCTTACCACGGAAGAGGCAAAGCACGCCAAGGACGTTATCATGCAGGGCATAAAGGACGGACTTAACAGATAAGATACAGCTCATGGTTCGATCCATGAGCTGTTTACATTTATAAAGATGCGGGCGGAAGATACTGCTTCTGACGTTCAAGGCGCATCTTTATCAGCAGGATAAAGCTTTTCGGCGCAGTCACTTTTATCATGGGGCCGAAGGAAAGTATCCGTATCAGAAGCTCTGTGCGGTCGCTGTGTTCATATCTGAGGATAACGTGATAATGGGACTCATCGAGCCGCTCCACTTCCTTCTCGAAATGGGCAAAGTGCATGAGGACACGTTCGAGAGCTTTCCTTGTGTCGAAGAGGTCAAATTCTACTGTTTCGTATTCCTGTTCGGAAGGCGATAATGACACATTTCCCTCATAGACCGAACACTGTGTGATGCGGCCGATGTTCACTGTCACGGTCGAGGTGGAGCTGTCGCCCATGATGCGGAATTTATCGTCCTTTTCGGAATACTCGATGACCTTCGGCACCATCACGGTGTTCCTGATATGGCCGTGCCTGTTTCTGACTGACAGCTTCAGGGGCAGCGAGTTTTCCGCCGCATGGAGTATCATGTGGAAAAATCTGATGTATGTCTCATCGGTGAAGTCATCACCGTCTGCGTACTTATCGAATACGCAGACGTCCTCATCGGTGAACAGCGGCTCCACATCATCCAGCCATGAGGGAGTATCGTCGGTGAACAGGCGTATCCGAGGATCGAGGTATACCGACTTTATCCACCGTTTCTGGAGCGTGGTGAGGGGCATGGCGGGGGCGTGTTCAAGGGGAGTGGTGCCGTCCTTGTACAGAAGCTGCCACTGCTGATCCTTCAGGGCTGTTTCGATGGTGAGTATGCTCTCGTCAAATGCCGACAGGCTGACGGCTTCCCTGAGCTGACGGTCGGTGATGCCGCCGTTCACGGCGGATGAGAGTATCTTTGCGACCGCATTGTAGTAGGCGCTGTATAATTCGCTGAATAACATCTCATACCTCCTGCGGTCAGACGTCATCGGAGTACATACGGTACATCATGTCTATGTCGTCAAGAAAGCGCTTTTCCGCTGTCTTGTCGGAGATATGTATCTCCTTTATCCTGCAAATGAAGGTGCGCAGCCACGGGACAAGCTCGGTGACGTTGTATACATCTGCGGAGAACTTAGCGGTGTTCCTGTCGATGAGTTCCACGGCGCCGCACCGCTTCTCACGAAAGAGCCTTTGAAGGATGTGCTGTTCGTCGTCGTCAAAATGCACGGTCATATCTATATGCTCTATCCTGTCGGGTGAAAAGCCCTCGGTGCTTATCCCCCACATATGCTGTCGTGCGTTGCGGTACAGTTCACGGTATCGGGGCAGATCGGGGCATTTTGCGGCTTTTTCGACCGATACCGCCTTATCGGTGCGAAATGACCGTATCATGTGCCGGACAGGGTCATATACCATGAGATACTGCCGTCCGTTCTGGGCACTTATCATCAGCTGCAGGGGCACGAAAAGCTCGGGAGCGGACTTGCCGTTCTCGTGACGGATGGTCACGAAACTTCCGTCGTGCAGGGCGTCGAGAAAGGAATAGATGATCTCGCTGTCCATGGCGGCAGTGATGTAGTGGTGCTTGAATGTGAATATGCTCTCATGGGGCGGCAGCTTGTCGAGCAGGGTGGAGCCTATCACTCCGCAGGGGGATATCTCCGTGAACAGGTCAAGGATGCAGGCAGGGGGGAGAGGGACATCTTCCGCCCTGCTGTAAACGACCGTCCTGCCCTGCTTTTGCATGGTGATGAGCCCTTCTTCCGCATATTCCTTCAGCTTCTTCCTGACGGTGGAGACATCAAAGGTGCGGGGCTCATCAAAGCCCGAAAGGGTGTCGTCGATCCTCTCGCATATCTGCGAGACGGTGAGGGACACGGAGGGGTCATGGAGGATGTCGAAAATGATGAAGTGGAGGGTGATGTCACCGTCGGTAAAGCTCTTTGCCTTCCATGCCCTGAAGAAGGGATTGTGTGCTCTTGTCCTGCTGTCAACGGAGATATACACCGTCTTTGAATCGGCTGTCCTTCGGAACTGCCTATAGTCTGAAAGGTATGATTCTATGCGGCGGCGTTCGTCATCGTAGGAACGGCTGCTCACCTTGCTGTAATCATCTCTGCTTTTAAAGCCGTAGATGTAGAATTCCTGCATGAACCTGCGTATCAGCGAGAAATTCTTGATAAGCTCAGAGTACATTGGATACACCTCATTTGTACAGCCCTGTCAGCGGCTGTCGGATATGAGTTCTCTTATGGCGTTCTCGACCTGCTTTACTTCTTCGTAGAATTTACCTGCGGGCACACGCAGAGCACCGTTGCCGAGTATGATGAGCTGTTCGGCATAGTCGGAGGTGGCTACCCTGATGCGCCTTGCCCCCTTGATGTCATGGGTGGTGCGCTCGATATACATATCGGCTGTTTCCGCTTCCTTTGTGTATACGACGGTGATGCCGCTCTCCTGCTCGATCTCCCGTGTGCCGCCCTTTATCTTGTAGGCATCGAACACGAGTATGGTCTGACACCCCTTGAAGCCCGCAAAGTTGGCGAGGATGTCCGTAAGGCGCTTCCTTGCGTGATCGAGGGATGTACGGGCGAGATCTCTCAGTTCATCCCATGCAAAGATGATGTTGTACCCGTCAACAAGGAGATAGTCCGGGCCTGTGCTTACGGGCGCAGGCTTTACACGCTTCACAGGGATGTCGTCACGGCGCATTGCGCTCCTTTTGGGGCGGTCTATCTTTCCGTAGGTGCGCTCGAATATCGCCATAAGCTCATCGTCACTGTAAAGCCTTGCCTTAAACTGTGCGATGCGTGCAGGGGTGATCTCGTCGGACGGCTCCTCTGCCTGCCTGATGGCTGTGTGCATATGTGACGGGGCTTCGTCCCACCTTATGACTGCCGCAGCACCCTTGATGCAGAAGATGCTGTCGGGTGAGTTGGCGGTATCAGCCAAGGGATCGTAGTTTGCCTGAGCGATGATGTCTGTCGGGTCGGATACGGGGAAGTATCCGCAGAAGTCGAGCTGGAGCCTGCCGGTGCCGCCTGTATATGATGCGACTTCGGTATGGTAGCCGTTTATCCCGGCGGCAGGCACCCTGCCCCTTATGACCGCAGTGTCTCCGTCTATTTCGGGGGAAGCTGTCGCTCCCATGAGATCAAGGTCGGTCATGGCACGCCCCATGGAGGACAGGGGCAGTTCGAGGGCGTATTCGTAGCAGGGTTCAAGGAGGATGCTTTCCGCCTGCATCAGAGCCTGACGCACTGCCCTGCGTGCAGCCTGCCTTAGATCGCCGCCCTCGGTATGCTTGACGTGGATGCGGCCGCCCGTCAGTATGATATGCACATCGGTGAGGGGTGAACCTGTCAGCACACCGTAATGGACTTCGTTTTCGAGGACGGAGATGATGCTTTTCTGCCGTGCCGTGGAAAGCAGATCTTCGGGACATTCGCTGCTGACCGTGATGCCGCTGCCCCGTGGTGCGGCCTCGAGCCTCACCACCGCTTCCCCGTAGTGTCTGAGAGGTTCGTAGTGTCCGTAGCCCGTGACGCTGCCTCTGATAGTCTCAAGATAGCGGATGTGCCTTTGCCCGAATGAGACTTCACCGCCGAACTTTTCACGGTAGATCGTACTTATCACATCAAGCTCCATATCCCCCATGACGCTTATGGAGACCTTCCCGTCTGCGGTGGGCGAAAGGGTGGGGATATCAGTCTCGACGGCTTTCATCCGCTCGTAGAGGGTATGTTCATCGCAGTCGGCGGTGACGACGTAGCTTATCAGGGGGATGAGGGGATCTCTCCTGTCGGGCTCTGCGCCCATGCCGTCACCTGGGCGCAGCTTATCCGTGACGAAGGCGGCGCACTGTCCTGCGCAAACTTCACCTGCCTGCTCGTACTTCTCGCCCGAGTAGATGCGCAGTTCGTTGACCTTGATGCCGTCTGTTTCGTCCTTGACACGCAGGGTTCCACCCGTGACCTTGATGTGCGCAAGAGTGTTCTTTCCGTCCGAGGTGAGCTTGAACACCTTTGCGGCAAATTCACTGCCGTATGTCCTCACGGGGGCAAACCTGTCTATCATGGAGATAAGCTCGGCGATGCCCTCGGAGCGCAGTGCGCTTCCCCACATGACGGGGAATATGTCCCTTTTTGCGATGGCGGCTGTCACATCCTCATCGGAAAGCGTGCCGTCCTCGTATTTCTCAAACAGGCTCTCATCGGCAAAGGCACAGTTTTCATATATGTCACCGGACAGGTCTGCCGCCCTGCCCCCCGTGAAGTCATTTAAGACAGCGGCGAGCCGCTCTCTGTCTATGCCCTGAAGGTCGGTCTTGTTGACGAACAGGAATACGGGTATCTTATCCTTTTCAAGGAGCTTCCACAGTGTCCTGGTATGGCTCTGTATGCCGTCCGAGGCACTTATGAGGAGGATGCACATATCCATGACGCTTATGCACTGCCTTGCATGGGAGGCAAAATCCGCATGGCCCGGGGTGTCGAGCAGCGTCACACAGAGCTTGTCTGTCCTGAATACCGCCTGATGAGAGAAGACGGTTATCCCCCGAGACTTCTCTATGCTTGAGTTGTCAAGATAGGCATTCCCCGAATCGACACGTCCCTTTTTGCGTATACTTCCCGCCGCAAACAGGAGTTCCTCGGCAAGCGTGGTCTTGCCCGCATCGACGTGGGCTGCAAGTCCTATCACGATATTGTTCATTGCGTTTTCCTTTATTTGTCGTTTTTTATCGGCTGAGTGAGTTCATATATTATAGCATAAAACCGGAGAAAAATCAATGGATACAGGCAAAAATTTAAATCTGAAAAAGTGCAGCTGAATTCAACTTGGGTGCAGGCACCGCCTGCTTATAGCATAAAAACGGAGAAAATGCAATAGATAATTCAGTTTTATAAGACGGCACAAACGAAAATAGTCTTGATTGGCTGCGGGCACCGCCCGCTTACAGGATCGGAACAAAATTTTACACTTTGTTCATAGGGCGGCTGTGCCGCTTCGCAGCGCAAAAAATGATGAACTTGTCTAATATTGCGACAATAATAATCTTGAAAAATTATTGCGGATATGTTATAATCGGTTTATATCATATTGACTAAATGTCACGCTTGTTCAGGGGCTGAGACTATGATAATAACCAAAAATACGGATATCAATTTCATTTATACCGACGGATGCCCTTCGGGTGCTGTCCGTGTGGCTGAGCTTGTCCGTGAGGATATAGGCAAGGTCGTGGGCGTATCCGATGACAAGACTGACAGGCTGGATATCGTGATCGGCACGGCTGATGCTATGCCTGACGGATACGGGTGTGAGGATATAAAGGGGAAAAGGGAGGTATATTCCTTCTCTGTGACCGACAGGATAGTGATCGTGGGCAGCGACAAGAGAGGGCTTATCTACGGGCTTTTCCATATATCGGATCTGATGGGGGTATCCCCCTTTGTCAACTGGTCGGGACTGATGCCCGTTCACCGTGATGGGTTTGCGATGGATGAGCAGACATATATATCCGCTGAGCCTTCTGTGAGGTACAGGGGATTTTTCATCAATGACGAATGGCCTGCTTTCGGTACATGGTGCTCCAAGCACTTCGGCGGCTTTACCGCAAAGATGTATGCAAATGTGTTCGAGCTTATCCTTCGCATGAAGGGGAACCTGCTGTGGCCTGCCATGTGGTCTTCCTGCTTTGCCTGTGACGGCCCAGGTCTGGAGTCGGCAAAGCTTGCGGATGAATTGGGCGTGATAATGGGCACGTCACACCATGAGCCATGTCTGCGGCACGGTGAGGAATACAGTCACCTCAGGGGCAAGGGATCGCCCTACGGTGATGCGTGGAATTTCCGCACCAACAAGGAGGGCATCACACGGTTCTGGGCTGACGGACTGAAGAGAAACGGCGATCTGGAGAACATAGTGACCGTAGGCATGAGAGGAGAGCGTGACTCCTCCATCCTTGGGGATGACTCCGCTCTTGCCGATAATATCGCACTTCTGCGGGATGTGCTCCATACGCAGAACGAGCTTATCCGTGAACATATAAACAGTGACCTTGATGCGGTGCCGAGGATGCTTGCGCTGTACAAGGAAGTTGAGCCCTACTATTACGGCGATGAAAAGACTCCCGGCCTTATCGACTGCGATGAGCTTGACGGCGTGATACTTCTGCTGTGCGACGACAACCACGGCTATCTCAGGCGGCTCCCCGATGAGCGCATGAGAAAGAAGAACAATACCTTTGGTATGTACTATCACTTCGACTACCACGGCGAGCCTGTGTCATATGAATGGGTAAACTCCAATGCGCTTCCTGTGGTACAGGAGCAGATGACCACGGCTTACGAATACGGCGTCAGGGATCTGTGGATAGTGAATGTGGGGGATCTTTCCCAGAATGAGATACCTCTCGGCTACTTCATGTCCCTGGCATATGACTATGACAGATGGTCTGCTGCGGATACGGACGAATACCTGCGTGAGACCTTCGCAGACTTCGGCCTTGGTGAGGAAGATACGGACAAGCTGGTGCGTATGTATGCGGATTTTGCACATCTTATGCACAACAGGCGTCCCGAACATCTTGACTGCCATTCCTACAATGTGAAGAACGGTGAAGCACAGGCGGTGCTTGAAAAGATCGAAGAGATACGCAGAGTATGCAACGAGACGGAGAAGAAGATACCCGATGAGAACAAGGCGGCATTTACCGAGCTTGTATATTATACGGTAATGGGCGGCACCAATCTGGTGCAGATGTGGATATATGCGGAGTATAACCATTTCTTCGCATCCATTGGGGCTGTGCGTGCAAACAGATACGCAGAGGACATCAGAAAGGCTCTGGCGGCAGACAAGGAACTTACCAATAAACTGCATACCGTCGCTGACGGTAGATTTGACGGCTTCGGGCTGGCGCCCCATATAGGCTTTAAGCACTGGAACAGTGAGGAGTCGGCAAACCCCGTGATACACAGCGTGATCCCCGTGGAAGGGAAATCCATCAAAGTGGGGCTCCTTATGGGGGATGAGTATACATCAGGCCTTGAATGGACAGGGAAGAAGCTGGTGGCGGATACCTTCGCAGAGAAGGACGGCGTGAGATACACGGGATTCTATGCTGCACTCTGCGGTACCGATCCTGTTGCATACAGCGTGAGCTGCGACAGCGATGCGGTGAGCATAAACAAGAAAGACGGCATACTCTCTCCCGGCAGGGATATCATCGAGCATATCGTTACCCTGAAAGGCACTCTGACGGAGGATGTATCTGTCAAGGTGAAGTATGAGGGACATACGGTCGAGATCATCCTGCGTGAGTCGGATGAGCTTGTCATCCCTGCTGCTGCCTTCTCGGACAATGTGGCGCAGGACGGCAGAAAGTTTGAAGTGATGCCTTCCCTCGGACGTGACACCGATGCCGTCAAGGTACTGCCCCTGTTCATGGGTGCCAAGGCACCTGCGCCCTATGTGGAGTACACCTTTGAGCGCAGCAGGAGCGGCGAATATGACATAACGTTCGAGATCGCACCGAATAATCCGTACAGCGGCGAGATCCCCGAGATAGTATACTCCGTCAACGGCGGTGAGCTGAGGCATCTGCCTGCCGTGAGGGATGACTACACCGTGGGAGTGTCGGCTGAATGGGCAGAGGGCGTACTTTCGCATATACACAGGGTACATGACCGCATATCCCTGAATGAGGGGGAGAATGTGCTTCGTTTCTGCGGCACGGCAGATGAGATCGTGCTTGAGAAGATTTTGATCGGAGGAATAGTATGAAGATGTCGTTCCGATGGTACGGAGAGGGCAACGACAGCGTTACGCTGGCGCAGATAAAGCAGATCCCCGGCGTGGAGGAGATCGTGTGGGCACTCCACCACAAAGCTCCCGGTGAGATATGGGAGAAGGAAGAGATAGCTGCGGTGAAAAAGCAGCTCGATGAATACGGCTTCGGCATGGAAGTCGTGGAGTCGGTGAATGTTCACGATGATATAAAGACGGGCAGCGGCGAGCGTGACAGATATATAGAGAACTACTGCACGACACTGCGAAATCTGAGCGAGTTCGGCGTGAAGGTGGTATGCTACAATTTCATGCCTGTGTTCGACTGGACGAGGACGGACCTCTTCCATCCGCTTCCCGACGGCTCCACGGCACTGTTCTATGAGAAGTCCAAGATCAAGGACGATCCAATGGAAATGGCGGAGTATATCCTGAAGGAGTGCAGGGACTTCACCATGCCCGGATGGGAGCCTGAAAGGCTTGCCGATCTGAAGGGACTGTTTGAACGGTATGCGGATGTGGACAAGGAGACTCTGTGGGCGAACTTCAAGTACTTTCTTGAGGCGATCATGCCCACCTGCAACGAGTGCGGAATAAAAATGGCGGTGCATCCCGATGATCCCCCATGGGATATATTCGGACTTCCCCGTCTTATCACAGGGGAGGAGGGCGTGTCACGCCTGCTCTCCATGGTAGACGATCCCTGCAACTGCCTTACCCTCTGCTCCGGTTCTCTCGGGGCGTCTCCCGACAACAACGTGGCAGACATCGCAAGAAGGCACGCAGACCGCATTCCTTTTGCACACATCAGAAATGTTCACCGCTATGACAACGGTGACTTCACGGAAGTATCCCACCGTGACAGAGACGGTGATGTGGGCGTGCTCGACATAATCACGGCACTGTACGAAAACGGGTTTGACGGGTATATCCGTCCCGATCACGGCAGACATATATGGGGCGAGAAGTGCCGTCCCGGTTACGGCCTTTACGACAGGGCACTCGGTATAATGTACATACTCGGTGCGTGGGATATGCTTGACAAGCGGTCACTGTCCGCCGTCAGGTGAGGCCGTCGGGTTCTGACTGTCGGAAAAATAATAGAAAAGGGAATGTGCCATGAAACTTACACTTGAAGGGATAAAGAACAGGGGTGACTGGAAAAAATGCACCCTGCCCGAATATGATATCGAGGCTGTGCGCCGCAGGACACTTGCATCACCCGAATGGATACATTTCGGCTGCGGAAATATTTTCCGTGGGTATATCGCACGCCTTGCGGATGACCTGATCGCAAAGGGCGAAATGCAGACGGGCATAATTGCGGTGGACTTCTTCAACCGTGAGTCCATAGAAAAGGTCTTTGCGCCGCATGACGATCTGTGCATGACTGTCGGACTGTGTACCAACGGCAAGCGCACCATGCGTGTGATAGGCAGCATCGCACGGACGGTTGCCTGTGTGGATGAGGGCTTCGGTGAGCTTCAGACTTACTTTGCGGCACCGTCCCTCAAAATGATCTCCCTTACCATAACGGAGAAGGGCTATGCGGTCAGGGACAGCAGCGGGGCTCTTACGGCAGGGGCAGAGAATGATATCAGCGTCGGCCCTGAAGGGAAGCTGTCTACCGCAATGGGGAAACTCTGTGCCCTTGTCCTTGCAAGATATCGTGCAGGGGGACTTGCTGCCGCTCTGTGCAGCATGGACAACTGCAGCCGCAACGGTGAGAAGCTCAGGGAGAGCCTGCTTACCGTGGCCGGGGGCTGGTGCAAAAAGGGATTTGCTGATGAAGGGTTCATCGCATACATCACCGATACCCTCACATTCCCGTGCAGCATGATAGACAAGATCACTCCCGCACCTGCCGCAGATATGGCGGTAGACTTTGCGGCGATGGGCATAGAGGATATGGCACCGATCGTCACGGCAAGGGGCACTCATCTGGCGCCCTATGTGAATGCGGAGATACCCGAATATCTGGTGATTGAGGACAGGTTCCCCGGAGAGCGCATCCCGCTGGAGGAAGCAGGGGTATATATTACGACTCTTGATGTGGTGGAGAAGACCGAGCGGATGAAGGTGTCCGCCTGCCTCAATCCGCTGCACACATTCCTGGCGATATACGGCTGTCTGCTGGGATACAAGCGGATATCCGACGAAATGGCGGATGAGGATCTGCTGTATCTGGTGAAGAAGCTGGGATTCGATGAGGGGCTTCCCGTGGTGGAGCCGCCCGGCATAATCTCTCCGGAGGAGTTTTTGAGAGAAGTCATAGAAGTGAGACTTCCCAACGCATCTCTTCCCGATACGCCCCAGCGCATAGCCACCGATACCAGTCAGAAGCTGTCTGTACGCTTCGGCGAGACCATAAAGGCACACCTTGAAAAGGGGGATGCACACGACCTGACGGTGATACCCCTTGTGATCGCAGGGTGGATACGCTACCTTACGGGGATAGACGACAGCGGAAAGGAAATGGCTCTCAGTCCCGATCCTATGCTCGATGAACTCAGGGAGACGGTCAGACCCGAATGGTTCACGGTGGAGCATGGACTCAATGAGGAGTCCTCAAAGCAGCTCAACGTCCTTCTTTCAAATGACAAGATATTCGGCACGGATCTTGTAAAAGCAGGGCTTTCGGATCATATCATGGCGCTGCTCGATGATATGCTCTCATATGCGGGGGCTGTCAGGGCTGAGCTTGCATATGCAAGAGGAAGATGATATCTGCCGTCCGCATCACGGATGCGGACGGCTTTTCTCTGCATGAGAGAGACGGGCAGCAAGTCGGATATAAAAAAAATCGGCTCTGATTTGTGCAATATGCTGATTTTGTTTGTAAACAAAAAAATAATATGGACATAAATTACATAATGTGGTATAATATATACAGTGAGCCGGACGGGGCAAAGCTCCTGTTCTGAGTATCAGCTTCTTGACGAAAGGATGGTCGGATATGGCTAAGAAGAAATACTTCGGTGAAAATATAGTTCCCATGTGTCAGTACTGTCAGTTCGGTACGAGGGCTAAGAACGGAGGAAAAGTGCTCTGCGAGAAGAAGGGCGTCGTGGAAGGTGATTCCTCCTGCAATAAATTCACCTATTCACCGCTCAAGAGAATACCTAAGAAACAGCTGCATATACCCGGTAACTTTGACGATGTATGACAGTTACGGGGTAAGTTTGCGTGACACTCCCGACAACGGGAGTGTTTTTTGATAGAGGTCAGCAGATATGAAATATGTGAGTGTATCGTCTATAAACAGGCGTATCTCCGATCCTGCGGGATTTGTGGGCATTGTGGAAGAGAACTATGCCGCATATGTGGAGGATGCCGCACTTGAGGTGATAGGCAGGGGCGCACCTATCGTACTTATCTCAGGCCCTTCAGGGTCGGGGAAGACCACTACCGCCATGCGGATCGCCGACAGCATCGCAGCAAAGGGGCACAAGGCGGAAGTGCTGTCGATGGACAACTACTTCCATCCCATAGAACGTTTCAGCGATGATACCATACCCCGTGATGCGGATGGGAATGTAGATCTGGAGTCACCGCTTAGAATGGATATACAGCTCTTTTCGGAGCACCTTCTCAAGCTTGCGGCGGGTGAGACGATAGATATGCCGCTCTTTGACTTCCCTACCCAGAAGCGCAAAGGGACTATGGAGATGCGGCGTGACGAGGATGAGTACATGATAATAGAGGGTATCCATGCCCTCAATCCCATGGTGACCGGAGAGGCTGACAAATACTGCACCTGTATGTACATAGCTCTGCGGACGAGGATACGCCTGTCTGACGGGTCGATGATCCACCCCGACCTTATCAGGCTCATGAGAAGGCTCTGCCGTGACGGGAAATTCCGCAAGCGTGAGCCTGAAGATGTGTTCAGGATGTTTGAGAGCGTATCGAGGGGGGAGGAGCTTTACATCCGACCCTACAAGCACCGTTCCCACTATGACATAGATACATTCATGGCGTATGAGGCTTCACTGTACAAGCCTGTGATCGAGCAGAAGCTCATAGATCACAGAGCCTCACTCGAAAGATTTCCCGAATATGAGATGATAATGCGTGCCCTTGCACAGCTTGATCCCATAGATGAAAGGTTCGTGCCTGACAACTCCCTTGCAAGGGAATTTGTCGGCGGGTCGAGCTTTGATTATTGAGGTGATATTATGCGTGAGTCATTGCTTACCATACCGATAAGCGAAGTCATGGAGGCGGACGGATGTCCCATATGCGCTATGCGCAACACCCTTGAGAGCCGCACGGTGGACTATATCATGGGGGCGGCAATGATGGAGCCCGATGTCAGGATAGAGACTAACAAGGCAGGGTTCTGCTCGCTGCACTTTGCCCGTATGCTCAAGGCAAAGAACCGCCTTTCACTGGCGCTCATGCTCCAGACTCACCTGGATCAGGTGAATGCAGACCTGTTTGCACGAAAGAAGCTTTTTGAGGCGAAGGATGCTAAGAAGAAGCGTCTGTCCCGTATAAATGAGAGCTGCTTTGTCTGCGATAAGATCGACTGGGGCATGGAGCGGCTAATGAGGACTTTCTTTGAAATGTGGGAGGACAGACAGTTCAGGGAGACCCTTGCAGGCCGTGACTATATCTGTCTGCCCCATTACGACCTGCTCGTGTCTCTCTCTCCCAAGTATCTGGGCAAGGGTGCGGCGGAGTTTGACAAGGCAGTGGGGGAACTGGTGCAGAAGCATATACACGGACTGTATGATGACGTGTCCAAATACTGCTCCATGTATGACTACCGCAACACAGGAAAGGATGCGGACTGGGGCAGCTCAAAGGACAGCATTGAGCGGTCTATCACATTTCTGACTTCGAGGGAACCGTAATGATAAATATAAAGGATCGCACCCGTGCGAGGATACTGAACATTATAAAGGCTGAAAAGCGTGCCCTTACGGAAAAGGAACTTTTCAGAAAGTGCAAAGGCAAGTCAAATCCCATCAGACAGAATGATTTCAGGGCTGTTCTGACGGAGCTTGTGAGAAACGGTGAAGTGATGCAGACGAAGAACGGTATCCGTGCCGTTCCTGCGGATACCTTTGCCGCAACTGTGACAAGGCTCAACAAGACCTTCGGATTTGTCAGGGATAATTCCCTTCCCCGTGAGGATCAGACGGAGATATTCGTTCCCGGCAAGTTTATGATGGGTGCTCTGCCCGGGGATGCGGTGCTGTGCAGGTATATCGAGTCGAGGGGGGAGCTTCCCGAGGCTCAGATAATTGCTGTGACTGCCGAAAACGATGCGGTGTTCACGGGAAAGGTGGTCATAGACGGCGCAGTATATGTGTAGCCTGATGAACTGTGCAAGGATCTGATCCGTGTCACGGGTCACAGAGAGGCACAAGAGGGGGACAATGTAGCTGCACGGATAGTGTACAGGGGTCAGCGCCATGCGGATCACAGGTGCGAGATCGTCAGCTCCTTCGGCTCGGCGGACAGTGCCGCAAACTGCGCAGCTTCACTTATCTATTCCCGTGAGATAGAGGTGGACTTCCCGTATGCGGTGATGGATGAGGCACGTCATATAGGCACGATGAAGATGACCGACAGGGATATTTACACAAGGCTTGACCTGCGTGATGAGGATATATTCACCATTGACGGTGCGGATACAAAGGATATAGATGATGCGGTGAGTATTTCACGCACGGATAAGGGATATGCTTTAGGCGTGCATATCGCAGACGTGTCATACTATGTAAAGCCCGGTACGGCACTTGATGCGGATGCTATGGTGAGAGGGACATCCGTATACTATGCGGACAAGGTGATACCCATGCTCCCGAAGGAGCTTTCCAACGGGATATGCTCGTTAAATCCGAATGAGGACAGGCTTGCGTTTTCCTGCCTTATGGAGATCGACAGCGAGAGCAGCCTTATCGGGTACAAGTTCAGCAAGTCCGTGATACGCTCCCGTGTGAAGGGAGTTTACGAAGAGGTAAACCGTATACTGAGGGAGGGGAAAGTCCCCGATGACCTGACGGAGAAATACGGTGCGCTGTATGATAAGATCATGCTCATGCACGAACTTGCGGATATCCTGCACAAATGCAGGAAAAGGCGGGGCGCTCCCGAACTTGAGACCATAGAGCCAAAGATAATCACCGATGAAAACGGCATATGTATCGGAGTGGAAAGACGGCACGGCGATGACCTTGAGTGCAGTGCGGAGAATATCATAGAGGAATTCATGCTCATGGCGAATACCTCTGCGGCACGCACCGCAAGGGAGCATGACATCCCCTTCGTATACCGTGTGCATGAACGCCCCGCTCCCGAGAAAACGGCTCATCTGAAGGAGATATGCGACAAGCTGTCTATCCCTTATCCGCAGTTTGACAAGCCAAAGCCCGTGCATATGGCTCAGATACTTGAAAACTCCCGTGAAAAGGGATACGGTGTGATAATGGATACTGCCGTACTGCGTTCGATGGCAAAGGCAAGGTATTCTCATGAGGCGCTCGGCCACTTCGGGCTTGCCCTTGATGACTATGCACACTTCACCTCCCCCATAAGGAGATATCCCGACCTTGCCATACACAGGATACTCACCGATCTGTGCTATGAGAAGAAGAGTACGGAGAACATAACAAGGCGATATATCGCATTTGCGTATGAGGCGGCGGTGCAGTCGTCGGAGACGGAGCTTGCGGCACAGCAGATCGAGCGTGACTGTGAGAGTATGTACATGGCTGAATACATGAAGGCTCATGTGGGAGAGGACTTTGAAGGGATCATCTGTTCGGCGGCGGTGTTCGGCATATATGTAAGGCTTGACAACTGCGTGGAAGGCCTTGTCCGTGCGGAGGATATGGAAGGGCTTGACTTTGACGGCGACTTCTCCTACACAAAGGGCGGCAAAACGGTGTATACCGTGGGCGACAGAGTGAAGGTGCGCTGTGTGAAGGCTCAGGTGGATACGGGAAATATCGACTTCATTTTCACAGGTGACGAGTGAACATGGCGACTGCCTTCAGGGGCTATGATCGAGCAGAGGTGATACGAACTAATGCATAAGGAATTTATTATGGGCAATGCCGCTATCGCAAAGGGCGCACTGGCGGCAGGGCTCAATGTGATATCGGGATATCCCGGAACGCCGTCTTCGGAGGTGCTTGAGACTGCCGCAAAGACTGACAAGGATATCTATGTGGAGTGGTCCGCAAACGAGAAGGCCGCTCTGGAACTGGCGGCGGGTGCATCCTACTGCGGCGCACGCTCAATGGTGACGATGAAGCAGGTAGGTCTGAATGTGGCTTCCGACCCGCTCATGAGCCTTGCGTATGTGGGTGTCAAGGGCGGCATGATAATCATGGTGGCTGACGATCCGGGCCCCATATCATCCCAGACCGAGCAGGATACACGCACGTTTGCGGCATTCTCGAAGCTGCCCTGCTTTGACCCGTCATCTGTGGAGGAGGCTTTCTCCATGGTGGCGGATGCGTTTGAACTGTCGGAAAAATACCACACTCCCGTTATTTTCCGTCCTACGACCCGTGTCTGTCACGGGTATGCGTCCATAGATATCCCCGATAAGGAAGAATGGTTCGTGAACAAGCCCACGGGCTTTGAGCGTGACCCGTCAAGATGGGTGATATTCCCCCGCCTTTCCTACAAGGCGCATACGGAGATAGAAAAGCGCAACAGGATGCTGTCTCAGGAGGGCTGCAAGGGGAACTGCATCCTGAAAGGGAGCAGAAAAGGCATCGCATCCCACGGCATCAGTGCCGCATATGTGCATGAGGTGCTGGAGGGGCTCGATGATAAGCCGTCATTTTTCAAGGTGTCGATGCCGTTCCCCTTCCCCGAGAAGACCGCACTGGAGTTCCTGTCCTGCGTGGATGAGGTGCTCTGCATAGAGGAGCTTGATCCTGTTATCGAGAAAGAACTCACATATGTCTGCGGCAAGTATCATCTTGATGTGAAGATACGGGGCAAGCTGACGGACGATATCCACCCGGCCGGCGAGAATGACCCTACCTATGTCAGGGATGCGGTGCAGGGCTTTGTAAGCGGTGTCTGTCCCGAGAGGGAGGAGACCGTGACTCCGAAGCTCCCTGCAAGACCTCCCGTCCTGTGTGCGGGATGTCCTCACCGTGCGTCGTTCTATGCGGTGAAGATGGCGATGCGGAACATGAAGGCTGTCTTCTGCGGCGACATCGGCTGCTATACTCTGGGCAACGCTCAGCCCCTGGATATGGTGGATACCTGCCTTTGCATGGGGGCAGGGGTGAATATCGCACAGGGCATAGGAAAGATAGAGCCCGACACATACTGCTTTGCATTTGTGGGGGATTCCACTTTCTTCGCCTCGGCTGTCACGGGCGTGATAAACGGAGTGTACAATCAGGCGAACATGACCCTTGTGGTGCTTGATAACTCCACTACTGCCATGACGGGACATCAGCCTCATCCGGGTACGGGCAGGACCATGATGGGCGACATCGTGGATAAGATAGATATAGAGGCTGTCCTTCACGGAGTAGGCGTGGAAACGGTGGTAACGGTAGACCCCTTTGATCTGGAGAATGCTGTGAATACAGTGCGCTGTGTGGCGGCGCTCGAAGGAGTGAAGGCTATAATATTCAAGTCGCCCTGCGCCGTTATCATCAAGCAGGGTAAGCCCTGCACCATCGATAAGGACAAGTGTACGGAATGCAAGGCGTGCATAAAGAGGATAGGCTGTCCTGCACTGGTCATCTCCGACGGGAAGGTAACTGTTGAGCGGTCACTCTGTACGGGGTGCGGGCTCTGTACGCAGGTGTGTCCTGTCAACGCTATCGAACGGGGGGCGCAGGTATGACGAATATACTTATATGCGGTGTGGGCGGTCAGGGCATAGTGCTGACTTCCAAGCTCATCGCCGCTACTGCGATGGAAAAGGGTTCGCCCGTGAGAAGTGCGGAGACCATAGGCATGGCACAGAAGGGCGGCTCCGTCACCAGCTATCTGCGGATCGGGGAGTGCAGTGCGCCCATGTTCTGCAGGGGAGAGGCGGATATAATGATAGCCTTTGAGCCTGCCGAGGCGGTGAGGGAGTTTGCCTGCCTCAGAAAGGGCGGCACGGTGGTGCTCAATACCCATGCGGTGATGCCTGTGACTGCGGCGCTTACCGGTGGCTCATACGATCCGTCGGTGATGGAGGATTTCCTTGACAGGGCTGACTGTCGGGTGATAAGTCTGGATGCGGAGAAACTGTCCGCACAGATAGGGTCGCCCAAGGTCATGAATATGATAATGCTCTCTGCGGCGGTGAGGAGCGGAGTACTTCCCTTCTCCCTTGAAGACGTTGCGGAGGTCATGAAGAAGACGGTGCGTCCGCAGTTTGTGGAAATGAATATGAAAGCACTTTACAATACTGTTCTCTGACCGATCTATAGACAGAGGAAGAAACAAAAACAGACGATAGAGGAGTAGATCTTATGCAGATTAATCAGCGGCAGCTTGAGCTTGTGAATGACAGGATAAAGGCACTTGTGGCATCGGACAGCTTTTACGGGAAGAAACTGAAGGAGGCGGGGATAACCTCGGTATCTTCGGCGGAGGAATTTACGAAGCTGCCGTTTTCGGAAAAGAGCGACCTTCGTGACGCTTATCCTCTGGGACTTATGACAGCTCCCGAAGAGGATATAGTGCGCATCCATTCCTCGTCGGGCACCACAGGAAAGCCTGTAATCATCCCCTATACCCGGAAGGATGTGGATGACTGGGCAGTGATGTTCGCAAGGTGCTATGAGACAGCAGGCATAACGAAAAAGGACCGCATACAGATCACACCCGGATACGGTCTCTGGACTGCCGGCATAGGATTTCAGAACGGCTGCGAGAAGCTGGGTGCGATGGCAGTCCCCATGGGACCCGGCAACACGGATAAGCAGCTCCAGATGATGGAAGATCTTAAGACTACGGTGCTGTGCTCTACTTCCTCCTATGCACTTCTGCTGGCGGAGGAGATCGCAAAGCGTGGCATAAAGGATAAGATACATCTGAAAAAGGGCGTCATCGGATCGGAGAGATGGTCAAAGAAAATGCGTGACCGCATTTCCGAGGAGCTCGGCATAGAGCTTTATGACATATACGGCCTGACGGAGATATACGGCCCCGGAATAGGCATAAACTGCGAATATAACACGGGTATGCACTACTGGGATGACTTTATCTATCTTGAGATCATAGACCCTGTGACCGGCGAGAACTTACCCGACGGTGAGACAGGCGAGATAGTCATAACCACTCTTGTAAAAGAGGGCGCACCGCTGATAAGATACCGCACACATGACCTTTCACGAATCATCCCCGGCAAGTGTGCCTGCGGACGTGAGTATCCCAGGATAGATACTATCATGGGCAGAACGGATGACATGATGAAGATAAAGGGAGTAAATGTATTCCCTGCGCAGATAGAGGAGATACTGGGAACCTTCCCGGAGATATCATCCGAATATCAGATACGCATATCTCATCTTGACGGAAAGGACACCATGCGCATCTATGTGGAGACTTCGGGCAACTACGACTTTAACGATGTGGCACGCCGCATTGCGGAGAAGGTAAAGGGAAGCATCGGATTTACCCCCATTGTCAAGGTGGTGGAGATAGGTGTGCTTCCGAGAAGCATGAAGAAGACTGCAAGGGTGATAGATGAAAGGTACGAGGAATGACCTTGACCTGAGACTGCTTTCCGACTGATGCGAAGATCGGAAGGAAACGGTATCAGGCGCAGGCTGTCAGCATTATCGGACTATAAAGGAGGTACTATGCTTGTTCTGATCTGTCGTGAGACTCTGGGAGACGGTTCACTTGTGTTCAATGTGTATGATACGGATAAACGCATCAACACCCGCTATACCAATGCGGAACTTACTCCGCTGGTAGTATCAAAGAAGGTAAAAAATGCCAAGCTTGAGAACAGTGTGATAAAGATAACCGACAGCAACAGGTCACTCATCACGCTGACTCATGAAGCAGGCATGGCGGACAGCGTATATTATGTGTTCGAGGACTATACTTCTCCGGTGGGTTCGCATATGCTGGCACTCGTGAGCAATAGAGGGAGAGTGGTGGAATTCTCCGAGAGCATGGCTCGGGAATTCTTTGAGGCGCATCGTGTGGTCAATGCCTATATAGGGCACAAGGGACTTCATCTGATAAATGTCCCCACGTTCACTTCGGCTCTCTCCAAATCCTTAAAGCACGTTAACAATCATTGACGGTGATATGATGAAATTTTCTCGGGTAATAAAGGGGTGGCTCTGGTGGCTGGCAGGGGAGATCATCTGCCTGCTGTTTACCATGTGCATGATAATGCCCATGCAGAAGTCGCTGCTGGTGATGATGTTCACGGGAGTATCGGCGGTGCTTATCGTCAACGGACTGTATTTCAACTTCGCATACAAGTGTGCTGAAGAGGACCGCAATGCGGTCAGGTATCACAAGGCGGCGGAAGATAAAGCGATGGCACGCAAGATAGCCCTTGCCGCACCTCTGCCGCAGTACATCATGTGGTGTGTGCTGCTCCTGTCTAAGCTGGGAGTGATAGGTGACATCTTCAATGCCTATATTCTGGGGAACATACAGTGCATAGCTTGGGTAGACCTGTTCACACGGGAGAGGACGATAGATGTGCTCAGTTTCGGCGGACTTTTCGGACTGCTGCTGCTGGTGCTTGCAGCGCCCGTCACCATAATCGTTACATATGAGATGGTATACCGTGAGATAGACATCAAGTCGATCATCATGTACGGAAAGAAGTGACATCTGCTTACAGCAGACACTCCGCATATGTAAATAAGATCACCCGACAGCAAATGCTGTCGGGTGATGATGACGTTATCTTCCTGAATGGCAGCCCATTATGGTGACAAGGGCTATATCCCTCCCCGTATCATCCGTTATGGTTATCTCATAGCATACCGTTGTGCGCCCTTCCTTGACGCAGACGGCTTCGGCGGTGAGCTTGCTTCCCCGGCAGAAGTTGAGGAAGTTGATATTGGAACTTACGGACACCACGTCGGGCTTGTCCAGCCAGGCATTGGTGGCTACGGCAAAGGCGAAGTCTGCCATAGTGAAGTATACAGCGCCCATCACGCCGCCTACGGCGTTGCGGTGGGTGTCGGAAATGGTGCAGGTGATCTTGGAATACTTCTCCTTCACTTCCTCTATGTAACATCCGCACATGGCGGCATAGCGGTCGTGGGAGAACATTTCACGGACTTCTTCAATGGATCTCATTTGTTCCTCCATGTCATTCTTCCGGCAATGAGTCTTCATCATCGGGGACTATTCTCTGATAAGTGAGTTCCCATTTCACGCCAATCACATTGTCTTCTTCAAAATTGTCGATCATGCGATAGTATGGGTTTTTGGGGTCAATGGGATGCTTGTGGGTGACCGGGAACCAGTCGCAGGCATCCTTGTTGGCGGGGTCCTTGTCAAGCAGACACTGATACCACATCGGAACGGCTAAGGCTTCGGTGTTCATAACTTTTCGCTGGCTTTGGCGGACAGACTTGTACTCGCTGATGGCGAGTTCGAGAAGATCGGGATGCTCATGCGGATCAAAATAGTATTCCTTGCTTATTCTTTCAGCGTAGATCATGATTCCCTCCTGTTAAGACATTGGTCCTGCCGTTGATTTCCCCGTGTCAGGGGGAAAGTATTGAATATTATACCACGCCGGGACGGAAAAATCAATACCTTTTTTAAATTTTTTGGTGGTGACTGATTTGGATAGTTATGAGACCCTTGGCGACGGATGTCGGATATATACATCGAAAGAGCACACATTCGGTACGGATGCCTTTCTTCTGGCGGATTTTGCCAAAGCACGGAGAAAGGATACGGTCGTGGATCTTGGGACGGGATGCGGCATCATAGCTATGCTCATAAGGCTCCGCTACGGGTCGGCGGATGTGTGGGGCGTGGATATCCAGCAGCAGGCCATAGACCAGTTTGACAGATCGGTGGCTGATTCAAAGATAGACCGCATACATCCCGTGCTCATGGATATAAAGGAGATAGGCGCACCGCTCCCTGTGGGCAGATGTGACCTTGTCACCTGCAATCCGCCTTATAAGGCAGTCGGTGCGGGGATGGTGAGCGAAGCGGCGGCGGAGAAGATAGCCCGTCATGAAACGGCCTGTGATATAGACGATATATGCAGGGGAGCAGCCAAACTTCTCAGATACGGGGGACGGCTCTGCCTGTGCAACCGTCCCGAACGGCTGGCAGACCTCATATGCTCCATGAGGGCGGCAGACATAGAGCCCAAGCGGCTGAGGTTCGTGTCAAAGGATGAATGTACTCCGCCGTGGCTGTTCCTGATAGAGGGACGCAAGGGCGGCAGACCATTCATGACTGTGGAGAGTCCACTGTACATGAAGACCGGAGGCATTTCGCAGGAACTGGCGATGATATACGGAATGGACAGTGAAGAGAAAGGGTCAGTCAAATAAAATTTATGAAATTTCAGAAAAAGCATTTACAAATTGGTTAAGATGTGTTATAATTAAAACGCGAGCGTGTGCTTGCCGTTTGCTTGTTAAAAGCAAGCTTTGAATCATTCGCAAACAGATGGAAGGGGTAAGTTATGTCTTACAAAATCAATACTAAATGCGTTCAGAGCGGCTATACTCCCAAGAACGGGGAACCGAGGGAGATACCCATATATCAGTCCACCACATTCAAGTATGATACAAGTGAGGATATGGGAAAGCTCTTTGATCTGGAGGCTGCCGGATATTTCTATTCAAGGCTCCAGAATCCCACCTGTGATCTGGTGGCAGCAAAGATAACCGAGCTTGAGGGCGGTACGGCAGGTATGCTCACATCTTCGGGTCAGGCTGCAAATCTCTTTGCCATATTCAATGTGTGCGAGGCAGGCTCTCATCTTGTGGCGTCCTCCTCTATATACGGCGGTACCTTCAACCTCATCGCTGTCACGATGAAGAAGATGGGCATAGATGTTACCTTCGTGTCGCCCGATGCGAGCGAAGATGAGCTCAATGCCGCATTCAGGGACAATACAAGGGCGATGTTCGGTGAGACTATCGCAAATCCCGCACTTACCGTCCTTGATATAGAGAAGTTTGCAAAGGTTGCTCATGCACACGGAGTACCTCTTATCATTGACAATACATTCCCCACACCCGTTCACTGCCGTCCCATAGAATGGGGTGCGGATATCGTGACACATTCCACCACAAAGTACATGGACGGTCACGGCTCCTGCGTAGGCGGCGCTGTCGTAGACTCCGGAAAGTTCGACTGGATGGCTCATGCAGATAAGTTCCCCGGACTGTGTACTCCCGATGAGTCCTATCACGGGATCGTATATGCAGAGAAGTTCGGTCAGGGCGGTGCATTCATCACGAAGGCGACCGCACAGCTCATGCGTGACCTCGGATGCGCACAGTCTCCCCAGAGCGCATACTATCTCAATCTCGGCCTGGAGTCCCTTCATCTGAGGATCGCACGCCACTATGAGAACGGTCTTGCTCTGGCGAAGTTCCTCAATGATCATCCCAAGGTAAAGACTGTTACATTCCCTCATCTTGAGGGCGACAAGTACTATGAGCTTGCCAAGAAGTATATGCCCGACGGCGGATGCGGCGTAGTTTCCTTTGAGGTCGAGGGCGGCAGGCCTGCTGCCGAGGCATTCATGAAGAAGCTCAGACTCATTGCCATAGAGACACACGTTGCTGATGCACGCAGCTGCTGCCTTAACCCTGCTACATCCACACACAGACAGCTTACCGATGAGCAGCTCGAAGCAGCCGGCATCCCTGCCGGACTTATCCGCCTCTCCTGCGGTATCGAGGACGCTGAGGATCTTATCGTAGACGTGGCACAGGCACTCGAATAAGGGGCTGATGGGGGCGCAATGCCGCTCTCATGCCTGAAATCGGACATAGTATACATCTTTATATCACGGAATTATTTATCGATTGTTAGAAATGACTAAATTTTGTTAAATAAGTTTATGCAAATTTTTTTTGGCAAATCTGTTGTTGTTTTGTAAGTTTTGTGGTATAATTAGTATAAATCAATGGGAGCCGTGCGATCAGAAATCGTGACCTTTTATGACATCGGTTCCATGCGAATTTTGGAGGTTTATTATATGGAAGGTGCAGGATTCCTCAAAACAGTCTCGTTCGGCGGATTTGATAAAAAGGACGTTCTACAGTACGTTGATAAACTGAATACTCAGATCTACACCCTCGAAAACGAACTTAATGAGAAGAAGGCTCTTCTTGAGTCGGCAGGCACAGGCGATGCTGCTGCGACCGAGAAGTATGAGCAGCTCCTGAATGAGAACAGGACTACCATCACAGAGCTGCAGACCAGCAATGAGTCACTCAAGAACCAGCTCAAGAACGCAGAGGATGAGGCTGCTGCCAAGGACAAGGAGATCGAAGAGCTCAAGGCCAAGCTCGCCGCTATGGAAGATGAGCTTATCGATGCCAAGAACAAGGCTGCCGCTTCTTCACAGACTGAAGCCAATGCGATGGATCTTTCCAATGTATTCATGCAGGCTCAGAACACAGCTAACTCTATCGTGACAAGTGCTAAGGAGAACGCACGCAAGATGGATGAGGACGCAAGAAAGCTTGCTAATCAGGTCGTTGACGATGCTAACTCCAAGGCTTCCACTATCGTCAAGTCTGCCGATGAGAAGGCCCTCAAGATCGTTAACGATGCTGAGACCAGATCCGAGCAGCTCAAGACAGCTTCCGAGAACATGAAGGCTGTTGTACTTGCAGAAGTAGAAGAGATCGCACAGAGCGTTAACCAGGTCAAGGCTATACTTGATTCCTTTACTGTTGACGGCCTGAGCAAGATCACCCAGACTTCCCAGCTCCTGGCCAATACGGAGTCTACGCTCAAGAAGAACGGTATACCTCAGTTTACCGCTCCCAAGTCTGCTAAGCCTGCTCCTGCTCCTCAGCCGCCCAAGTTCTCACAGCCCGCACAGGTCAAGCCCGTGCAGCCCGTAGCTCCGGCACAGCCCGCACCTGCAGCTCAGCCTGTTCAGAATCAGCCTAAGCCCGCACCTGCACCTGCTCAGCCCAAGGTGGCACAGGACGCAGCTGCCGCTCTTGAAGCAGCTCAGGCAGTTAAGCCCGTATCTCAGCCTCAGGCTCAGCCTGCTCCGGCTCCCGCACCTGCTCCTGCTCAGCCTAAGCCCGCTCCCAAGCTGAATAATTTCGGCTTCGATATGGCAGAGCTTGAAAAGCTGACCAAGGGCGTTGAGGCAGACGCTACCAAGGGTAAGCCTGTTGATGACGGATACGACGGAAACGTTGATCCCAAGAACATCAGAATATCCAAGATGTGATACATAAAATGACCGCTGTCACACGACAGCGGTCATTTTATTGTCAGTTCTCCGACAGGTCACAGATCTGTCGGAGAACTATTATTTTACCACACGGTCTATGTCCTCATGCTGACGCATATATAGTTCGTAGTAGTAGCCCTTTTTGGCGAAGAGCTCTTCGTGGGTGCCTTGTTCTGCGATCTTGCCGTCGATGACGGCGATTATCATATCCGCATCGGTTATGGTGGACAGACGGTGAGCGATGACAAATGATGTGCGGTTGTCGGTAAGTGTCTTTATTGCCTGCTGTATCCGCTTCTCGGTAATGGTGTCAACGGATGCGGTCGCCTCATCAAGTATGAGTATGGCAGGGTCTGCAAGTATGGCACGGGCAAAGGATATGAGCTGTTTCTGACCTGTGGAGAGGGACTGGCCGCCTTCACCTACTTTGCTGTCAAGCCCGTTCTCAAGGGATGAGACGATGTCCCAAGCATTTACGGCTTCAAGGGCTGCTTTCATCTGTCCTTCGGTGGCGTCAGGGCTGCCGTAGAGGAGGTTATCCCTTATTGTACCGGAAAACAGGTGAGGTGTCTGGAGGACATATCCGATGTGCGAATGGAGCCATTGTACCGAACGCTCACGCACATCACGTCCGTCTATGAGGACACGTCCGCTTGTCGGTTCATAGAAGCGGCATACAAGGTTTACAAGGGTGGATTTGCCTGCGCCTGTCTCTCCGACGATGGCGACCATGTTCCCGTGAGGGACTTTCAGAGAGAAGTCCGTGAGGACTTCCGTGTCACCGTCGGGATATGTAAAGCAGACCTTGTCAAATTCAACATCGCCGTGCATATCTTCCCAGTTCTCACGCTTAGGATCGAAGGTATCACCGTATATCCTGATGACTTCTTCCGTATCCGATACATCCGTGCCTGTTGACATAAGTGCTGTATATCGTTCCCAGTTGGCTTTGATGGCGACTATTTCGGTGAGAGTGCGGACTATCTGCTGTACAGGCCACAGCATCCCCAGGGCATACGACATGAAGACGGAAAGGGTTCCTATCTGCATTGCACCCTCAACGGTAAGATTTCCGCCCCTCCATATGATGATGGAGAGGGAGAGGGCACTGATAAGGCTTATCATGGCAGAGAACATACTCGACAGATGCCCCGACCTGACAGACAGGCGGCGCATCTTATCCGTCTCTTCGGTAAATCTGCCTTCCATCCTGTCCTCTATGACAAAGGACTTGACAGAGCGGATGCCTGTTATCATTTCATTGAGATGACCAGTCAGGATAGAATTCTGTTCTCTTATCCTGCGGTTTACTTTGATGAGCTTTCGCTGGAAAACGAGGGAGCCCAGCAGTGCGAGCAGCATCAGAACGAATATCCCCACAAACAGCTTGGGTGATATTATTATCATGTTTATGAGGATGCTGACCAGATATGCACCGCTCCATACGATATCCATCAGACGCCATGCCACCGTTTCGCCTATCTTTGACGTGTCAGACATTACTCGGGAATGGATGGAGCCTATGCTGTTGGAATTGAAGTAGGAGAGGGACAGGGACTGGAGCCTGTAAAATGACTTGTCACGCAGGTCACGGTTGACCGAGACTTCGATCTTGCCGCACAGTGCGGTAGATACCAGGTTCCCCAGCACCTGTACGAGGAGCACGGCGGCGTACAGGATGATGAAAATACCGAGGGTGTCCAGGGTGGAAAGTGCCACAAAATGATCGAGTGCATATCTGTTGAACAGCGGCAGTATGGAATCTATGGCACTTGATATGAGGCCTGCCGTTATCATAACGATCATCTGTCTGCGGTAGGGACGGCTGACATCAGCCATCATGGTCAGTGTTTTATTTCTGGAGTTCATAAATATCCCTGTAAATACCTTTTCTTGCTATGAGTTCTTCATGTGTGCCGACATCGGCTATACGTCCCTTGTCAAGGACATAGATACGGTCGCATCCCGATAAGGTGGTGATCCTGTGTGCGATGATTATCATAGCCCTGTCCCTGTACTTTGTAAAGAGCGTCTGACGTATCCCTGCATCGGTCTTGGCATCGAGAGCGGAGAAGGCGTCATCGAGGATAAGCACGCTGCTGTCTGCGGCGAGGGCGGCGGCTATGGCACACCGCTGCTTCTGTCCGCCCGAAAGGGTGACGCCCCTTTCGCCTACATATGTGTCAAATCCGTCGGTGAATTTGAGTATCGAGGACATGAATGCGGCATCTTCGGCACATTCGCCGATCTTCCTGTCGGATATGGCATCATCGGAAATGGCTATATTGTGAGCGATGGAGCCTGAGAACAGAAAAGGTTCCTGGAGCACCCTCGCAAATTCCCGCCTGTATTCCGACAGGGCGATCGTCTTGGCATCCATGCCGTTGTAGATGATCTCTCCCCTGATATCGGAGGTGGGAACTGTTCTTGTCAGCACATCGGTGAGGGTCGTCTTGCCCGAACCTGTGCCGCCTATGATGCCGACTTTCTCGCCACGATGCAGGACAAAGCTTATGTCGTGCAGGACTTCATTGTCATCATAGGAGAATGAGACGCTGCGCATCATGATAAGGGGCTCTGCCGCCCCTTCCGTGTGGGTGCCGTTATCCATGTCTTCCGGTGCGGCAGAAAGGATGTAGCGGATACGGTCTATCGCTACTCCGGCACGGGAGAGATCCGCTATCGTCCGTCCGAGCTCACGCACGGGCCATGTGAGCATGGCGTTATAGGAAACAAAGGCAATATATCCTCCTGCGGTGATCTCGCCCTTGACGCAGAAAACCGCACCCAGTGCGACTACCGTGAGCACCTGGAGCCCCGATATAAGATCACCTAGCGACCAGAATACCGACATCAGTCTCATCAGACGGATCCACAGATCGGTGTAGGTGCGGTTCTTTTGTGTAAATCTGTCGTATTCATAACGTTCCTTGCCGAAGGCTCGCACCACCCGTATCCCTGTCAGGTTTTCCTGAACGATGCCGGAGACTATGCCCTCCTCGGTGTCCGCTTTCATGAATGTCTCGCCTATCTTGCCGTGGAAGTAGAGTGAGTAGCCTATTATCACAGGCATGAACAGCATAGCGATAAGGGTGAGCCTGCCGTTGATCCCTGCCATGAATATGATGCTGAATATGAGGGAAAGCACGGTCTGGACAAGTGTCGTGAGCTGGGCGGAGACGAACTGCTTCACTGTCTCCACATCAGAGGTGCATCTCTGGAGAATGTCTCCGGTGGAGTTTTTTCCGTACCAGGACATGGGGAGCCGTTCGGTGTGGGTGAAAAGGTCGCACCGCAGCTTCTGGACGAATCTCTCCGCACCTACTGCATTCGCCATGCTCTGCGCATAGCGTATCATGCCGCCTGTAAGCGCAACGCATATGATCAGTATCGCAGGTATCCACAGATGCTCACGGATATATTCACGTCCTCCGAGCAGTCCGATGATGCTCTTTTGGAGCAAGCCTGCCCCTTCCTCACCGAGGATGTTGTCTATGACGGAGGAGATTATCTTGGGATTGATAAGGTCGATGACGGAAGTGACCGCAGAGAGCAGCATCGAGCAGATAAAGAAAAGCAGGGAGCCCTTGAGTTCTTGTCGCAGAAATCCCGCTTTGGTAATATTTGTATTCATAAAGATCCTTTACAGATATAGTCAGATAGAGTATTCCTGTACATTATAGCATATTATGGGAGAAAAAGCAATGGATATCGGCAAAATTATAAAACTGCATATGTTCACTTGTCAATGATCTTGGACACTCACCCTCAAAAAATATGACATTAAGCAGATAATCGCAAAATCACCTCTTGGAGGAGCCGGAGGCGACGGAAAGAGGTGATTTTGCGGCGGCTCACCACATCACCGAAAGGTGGTCTTCAAGTACTTCGTTGGGCGACTTAAACTTCAGGCAGACCTTTGGTATGTTGTTTGAACGCTTGTTGTACGCTGCCAGCTGTTTTCTGCCGTCTTCTAAGCTATACATCCGCAGTTTGCTGTAAAAACGTTTGCCGTCCTCACGGTGCTGTCTTTCCACCTTCCCATTGTGCCTTGGCGTTGCCACCCTGATGCGGTGGTAGATGATATCGTTGCTTTC
>JAFUHM010000004.1 GCA_017468865.1 Oscillospiraceae bacterium
CGTTGGTACCTGCCTGACGCTTAGCGACCTGACCTACCAGTCTCTCGCCTGTCTTGGTAAAGCCGACTACGGAAGGTGTAGTCCTTGCACCCTCGGAGTTGGGGATAACGACGGCAGAGCCGCCTTCCATTACTGCTACGCATGAATTGGTGGTACCCAAGTCGATTCCTATTATTTTGCTCATAAGATTACTTCCTTTCATTTATTCGGTTATTATATACTTGATGTCATCACGGATTTGCGACAGTCACCATAGCGGGACGTATGACACGCTTGCCCAGCATATATCCCTTCTGCATCACAAGGGCGACTTCGTTATCTCCCTTTTCCGCATCTTCCACGGTGCTGACCGCATTGTGGAGATTGGGGTCGAAGGTCTGACCCAGAGCCTCTATCTCCTTTACCCCCAGCTTGTCAAGTATGGTCTGGTACTGTCTGAATATCATGTCTATGCCGTTCTTGAACTTCTCATCGGAGCAGTCTGCGGAAAGGGCACGCTCAAAATTGTCTATGACCGACAGTATCTCGCTGACTGCCTGTGCAGTTGCATTGTCATATGCCTCGGACTTCTCCTTCACGCTGCGTGTGCGGTAGTTGTAGTACTCCGCATCGAGCCTGAGATAGCGTTCCTTTTCGGCGGCAAGCTCCTCTTCAAGCTTGGCGATCTTCTGTGCGGGATCCTCCTCGCAAGTCTCTTCGGCGGCCTCGGCCTCACCTGCTGTCTGTGTCTGCTCTGCTGACTCCTGCGGTGCGTCCGCAGTTTCGGTGTTCTCTGCGGCCTCCTGTTCGGGGGGGATCTCCTCTATATTCTCGTTCTCTATGTTCTCGTTCATCACAGAGCCTCCTCTATTTATCATCTACGGTAATGAGTCTGTACTCCTCGGTGTTCTCCGTAAGTATCTCGCTGATCTTATCCGTAAGATATACCAGATAAGGTATCATCTTGGAATAATCGAGCCTCATGGGTCCTATCAGGCTGAGTGCTCCTGCGGTGCGCCCCGCACGCTTTATGGGTGACATTATCATGCTCGAATTGCTTATGACCATGCCGTCACTGCCGAACATCACACGCAGATCCGAAAAGCTGTCGTCTATCATCCGTGCCAGCTCGCCCTTCTGCTCAAGGAACTTCAGCACATCCGAGGTGCTGATGTCGCTGCGTTCGATGAGGTTGCGCTCGCCGCTGACCGTGACATCGCTCTCCATGAAGCTTCGTGCAAGATCCATGACTCCCTTGAGAAGGGGGGAGAGTGTGACCGTGTATGCGCCCATAGCCTCAGCGAGCTTGTCTATCATCACATCCGAAAGGCTGTCTACCGATACTCCCGACAGGCGCTCCGTCATGTAATTCTTGAAGAAATCAAGCTGCTCATGGGTCAGGTCAAATTCGAGCCTGCACACCTTGTTCTGTATGTTGCCCGACGAAGTTATCATCAGCAGGACGTACATATGCCTGCCGGTGGGGACAGCGTCTACCTTGGCGATAACGGAGAATCTGGGAGAGATATTCGATACAGCCGCACAATGGGTGATCTCCGCCAATGCCTTTGATGCGTTCTCGATCAGGACTTCCTCGGTGGGGCTGTCGATGTCGAGAGCACTGTCGAGCATTTCCATCTCCTCGGAGGACAGTGTCTCACGGGGCATGAGCTGCTCGATATACAGTCTGTATCCCGCATAAGTGGGAACACGTCCGGCTGAAGTATGGGGCTGTTCAAGATAGCCCAGCTGCTCAAGGAGTGCCATGTCGTTGCGTATCGTCGCAGATGACACCTTTATCCCCGGCTTGGATGCTATCACCTTGGATCCTACGGGCTCGCCGGTACGGATATACTCATCAACGACTGCCGCAAGTATTTTCAGCTTCCTGTCGTCCATATCCGCCTCCGAAATCATACCGTTCCTTTCCCGCTCCTCAGACATCCGCTGTCCGCCGTCGGGTCAGAGAATGGTATAGCACTTGATGTTATCATGTGTTAGCACTCTTTCCTCTTGAGTGCTAATTATATTATACACGATTTTCCCGACTTGTCAAGAGGTTTTTCAAAAAAACAAAAAGTTTCACAAAACTATCATAAATCATATCCCTGCTTTTTCGCAGAGGGAAGCTGTTTCTGCGGAGCGGCGCAAAAGCCGCCCTCCCTTCCGGGAAGACGGCTCGGTATCAGAAATTCATGCCGTTCCAGCCCCACTCATCGGTCTCGGCATAGCGGACGTAGACGGATGAGGGCGGGATGTCAAGTATCTCCTTTGCGGCCTCACAGATGCGTGAAGTGAGGCTGACATATGCGGAGTGCTCGGCATGGCCGAAGACTGTGACCTCCACCATGGCGGCAGGGGCATCGCTCCCCCTGAAATAAAGGGCGGCATCGGGCAGGATATGCACCATGAGCCACTCCTCGCTCTTGCCGGGGACAGCGGTTATGGCTTCTCCCAGACGGGTCTTGAGCAGCTTTTCCTTTTCATCGGGTACGGATACATTCGTGATAAAGTTGATAAAAGGCATATGTCCTCCTTATTCTGTGTCATTATGAGAGGCTGCCGTCATGAATGTTGACGTGCAGGCCATCATATAGCGGTGATCGGGATCAAATTCAAGGGACAGGTAATAGCTCCCTGTCGGGTCGGCAGGGTCTGCTATCAGCCATATCACGGCATAGCAGTCCTCATCATAGGAGCCGTGGAGCTGTATGGCATCCATCCCTGCTATGGTCACGGCAGCCGCACTCACGTCATGCAGCCCGTTCCTGCCGAGATATGCGCCAAGGTTCTGTGCCGCCGTCTCGTAGTCTATATCCTCATATCTTTCAAGGGAGAAGATATTCTTCCCGCCCGGGTCTGAGTATTGCAGGACGCTCTCGCTGCCTGTCTCCACATACCGCACGAAATCCGCAGGTATCTGCATATAGCCGCAGTCATCGCTGCCTATCTCCATAAGCTCCCCCGAATAGGCAAATTCTCCGCTGTCATCGGTAATAGTGATATAGGTCTGTTCGGTGGTGGTCTCTGTCTCGGTCACGGTGGTCGTCACGGTCGTGACACGGGTGGTGACTGTCTCGGCAGCGGTGGAGGTCTGTACGGTCACGCTCTCTTCGGGAGCATCCGTCCCTGCGCAGCCCGAGAGTATTATGACGAAAAGGAGCATCTTCGGGAAAATACGCTTCATATCATTCTTCCTTCGGGAGGTGGAAATTGCCGAACAGCTTCTGAGTCTCCACCTCATTTATAAATGCGTTGGGATCGGTGTCCCTTATGGCTTTTGTGACTTTCTTCGATTCGGATGCGGAGATTATCGAATACACCAGCTTGCGCTCCTCATGCTCATATGAGCCTTCCCCGTCAAGTATGGTGGCACCGTGCATGGAAGTCCTGTATATGCACTCGCACACTTCATCGGGTCTTTCCGTCACCACGAAGAGGGTGCTCTGACGGTATTTCTTGTACATCAGCCTTATCATCGCCGTGCTTGCAAACTGGAATATGATGGAGTAGAGAGCCTTATCCCAGCCGAACACCGCACCTGCGATGCCGAGTATCACCACATTGAATATAAGTATGAGGTTGAATGAGTCTATCCCTCTGCGCTCCGAAAGGAAGATGGAGATAAAGTCCGTGCCTCCCGAAGTCGCACCCGCATTCAGGCATATGCCGATGGAAACGCCCTGCATTATCCCGCCGAAGACAGATATGAGCAGGATATCCTCCGTGATGATATAAGCAGGTATCACATCCGACAGCACCGCATTGATGGCGATCATGACGCATGAGTAAAGGGTGAACTTCTTCCCCAGATAGCGAAATCCGATATAGACGGGTACAGCATTGAGGATGATGTTTACCGCCGTGAAGGGCAGGGTAAGGTGAAAGAGCATCTCAAACAGACGTATTATAAGTATGGTAAGTCCCGATACTCCTCCCGGGTAAAGCCCTCCCGTGGTGACGAATGTCTTGTAGTTGAGCGCCATTAGGAACGCCGCAAAGCATACCGCAGGCAGAGTAAGAAACGATCTCTTCTTCATATTATCCCCCCTTTATACCAATATATACTATTTCGGGGGAAATGTCAATAGCTTTTTCCTTTGAGCCCTATCGCATAAAAAGGAAAGGGGCTGTAAAAAAACGGCATAAAGAAAAAGACTGCAGATCACCAAAAAACAGGTGACAGCAGTCTTTTTTTGTGGTATAATTAATTGAAATGAAAAACCAACCACAAGAATATTATACACCATATCAATTGAAATTA
>JAFUHM010000049.1 GCA_017468865.1 Oscillospiraceae bacterium
ATAACAGCACCGGTTCAATCAGATGTTACTGTGGCTGCCTGATTCATATTCAGCAGAAGTCGATTTGACCCCCAAAGCATATTCAGCCGAACGACTATAACCCCCAATGCATGTTCAGCAGAAGTCGATGTGACCACCTAATGCATATGTAGCAGAGGTCGATTTAACCCCCGATGCACATTCAGCCGAGGTAGGTAGCTCCGCACCTCTACTCCTTTGACCCCTCATGCATATTCAGCCGAGGTTACAGAAAACACCTGTGAATGATCTCGATAATCCGGTCTTGTTGCTCTTCCGTCATCTTGTTATCAGAGGGAAGGCACAGCCCTCTGCGGAAAATATCGGCTCCTACGTCAATTCCGGAGCCCCTTATGTAGGCATTTGTGCGTCCTCTTCCGTTACCCTCGACTGTAACGAACGGGTTCGTCCGGTAGATCGGCTGCATATGCATAGGCTTCCAGACAGGCCGCCCCTCCGCATTGTACCTTGCAAGCGTTTCAAGTATCTCTGTCGGACAGGACTTGCCGCTTTCACGGATATAGAGAGCCTCCTTCTCATCACGGACCTGTCTGCACATCGCATCCTTATCGATCATCATGCACGACAGCCAGAAATTCGGCTCACTGTTCACCGCATCATAGGGATTCATAGAGACGGGAAGTCCCTTCAACCCTTCCCTGTAACGCTCGTATATAGCCTTCTTGAGGGCGATGTGTTCATTCAGATAAGGCATCTGCCCACGGACAACGCCCGCGATGATATTGCTTATGCGGTAGTTGTATCCTATCTCTTCATGCTGATACCAGGGTGCCGCCTCACGGCTCTGTGTAGACCACTTGCGCACCTTATCCGCATCTTCCCTGCTGTCGGTCAGGAACATACCGCCCGACGAACCTGTGATTATCTTATTCCCGTTGAAGCTTATCGCACCGTAATCGCCGAACACGCCTGTCTGTCTGCCCTTGTATGTCGCACCAAGGCTTTCCGCCGCATCTTCCACGATAAGCGCACCATGCTTATCGCACACGGCACGGAGCTCATCCATCTTTGCAGGCGTGCCGTAAAGATGCACGATTATGACCAGCTTTACATCGGGATATATCTCAAATGCCTTTTCCAGAGCGGCAGGATCCATATTCCATGTATCACGCTCGGTATCTATGAATACCGCCTCTCCGTCCTCATATGCCACGCCGTTTATGGTAGCATCAAAGGTCATGTCTGCACAGAATACTCTGTGCCCTCTGAGCGTGCCCTCATTCGGCTTGGGCTGACCGTAAAGCCTCTCCCCTGCCAGCTTTATCGCAAGATGGAGCGCGGCAGTCCCGCATGAAAGCCCCACCGCATACCTGCATCCGATATGCTCCGCAAGCAGCTTCTCACATTCATTGACATTCTCGCCTGCCGTGGTGATCCAGTTCTTGTCGAACGCATCATGTATCCACTTCAGTTCATCCCCGTGCATCGTAGGGGATGCGAGCCATATTTTATGATCAAAAGGCTGTATATTCTTTTCAAGTGCCATCATTATTCTTCCTATCGTAAACAATAAACGGCATACAGACCGTCCACGATTTGCCCTTCCCGTATTCCCCGAAAGTCCGCAAATACGCAGTAACAGTCTATATACAATCAATTTAATTATACTATATATCAGGAAAAAAGTCAATGAGATTAAGCACAGCAAATCGTCGCTATTAATCGCTAAAATTTGTGCATTCTGACTAATTTATATATGCGACACCACAGCATATTTAAAGGGCGTATGCCGCCAATGCTAAGCACAACGCCCCCTATATCCTTTTTACCTGTCTCTGAGTACATCAGAGTATCTGTGCATCAGACTGTGCGCAAATCTCAGATTTGCCATCATCCCGATGACTGCGGCAAGCATCAGTATGACAGTCAGCCGATCAACGTCAATGATGCCGAAAGCCCTTATCAGTATCACGATGCCCAGCGGCAGGCAGATCACGCTTGTGATAAGCGAGGGAATGTACTTTCCGATGCAGATGCTCTGCCCGATATGCACGAACAAATGCGCTGTGAATGCCGCCATAATCCCGAGCCACAGCGCTGTAAGCACCTTGCACGGAAAGAAAAATGCCAGCAGGCTGATACCGAAGAACGGGATAAACTCCTCATATACCGCCAGAGCAAATCCCGCAGTCGAGAAATCTTCATAGGCGGCAGTCACTTTAGGAAAGCGCTCATAAAGCTGTTTGTTATTCCTGAAGAACCACCCGAAGCCTATTATCTCCTCCATATCATGGATAATAAACAGTATGGGCAGCAGCAGATACAGATCTTTCATATGACCTCCCACAGGCACGAAGCAATGTTTCATTCTCCTGTTCTCAAAAGCGATCTTCCTATTATCCCTATTATAGCATAAGATGTCCTTTTGTTCAACGCCCATGACATAATAGCGTCCATGATCTGTATACCGTTCTCATATGCGCCGTCTGTGAATAAAGAAGGAGCGCAGCCGCACAGCTGCGCTCCCCGTATCATCCGTCCGTCAGGACTTGCATTACCGCTTTGATGGTCATCTTCCTCATGATATCCATATCAAGGGAATACAGATCATTTTTCATATACATATGACAATGCTGTTCCATGATGCCTATCGCCGCATACACCTTCTCACGCAGATGCACATCATCACCAAACATCTTCCTCATGTACTCCGTCAGAGTCTCCAGCTTTGAACGGGTGATCTCCGCATACAGTCTTCTCACATCATCATCCGTGTGCTGAAGCCCCTCCAGCTCCTCATGTATCCTGCGGTATCTGATATGGTACTTCTCGAATATGGCAAGCACCTCTTCCAGATATGCGGGAACACCGCACGGCTCACTCGGGATATGAAGTTCATCTGTCCTTGTATCGGCAGAGATGCGGTCGGCGCCGTATGAAACAGCAGAGAGGAGCAGATCCTTCTTATTCCTGAAATACCTGTACGCTATCCCAGTGGAGACGCCTGCCCGAGCCGCTATCTCATCCACCGTGGTGTTATGATACCCTTTCTCCTCATACATGGACAGCGCTGCGGAAAGTATCTTTTCCTTCGTCTTCTGCGAACGTGCCTGTACTGGAGCTGTCGTCCTATCCATTTTTCTTCCTCTTTTTGGGGACTGCGAACCTGAACAGATCGTGTCCCATGACCCTTGCCCCCGACCTGTCTGCGG
Organism: Oscillospiraceae bacterium; assembly: GCA_017468865.1. GTDB lineage: Bacteria > Bacillota > Clostridia > Oscillospirales > Ruminococcaceae > Huintestinicola. Next base: position 3,192 of record JAFUHM010000049.1, read on the forward strand.
CTTCTTCCAGCTTTTGTATCTCAGCCTGTGTAAGCGTCACCTGTGCCGCCTCGGCAAGCTGTCTGACCTGTTCGGGCTTTCGGCATCCGCACACGGGAACTGCGCCCTTATTTACGCAATAGCTTTGCGCCACCTGGGGAACTGTGATGTCATGCCGCTTTGCCACTGCTATCATCACACGATACAGATCACGCATCTTCCTTTTCTGACGGCTCATGATAAGCTTCATCAGAGAGAATTTCGTCCTGACCCTCGGATCGGTGAGCATCCCCTCCTCAAGGACTGCCCATGCCCAGAACGACACATGGTTTTCCCTGCACCAGTCAAGCAGACCGTTCTTCTCCCACTCACGGGAGATAAGGCTGTAATGGTTCTGCACCCCGTAAAGGGGTATTCCCGCATCATCGAGTATCTTCTTCGCCAGTCTGCACTCATCAAGATCGAAGTTTGAGATACCGATATTCTTTATCCTGCCCTCGTTGTACAGCTCGATGAACTCCGCAAGATGCTCTTCTATGTATGAGGGAAGATGGAGCCAGTATATGTCCGCATAGTCCCGTCTGAACTCCGCCAGATCCTTTTCCAGTGACTGTCTCACGCAGCCTTTCCGATAACGGGAGACAGGGGTGTATTTGGCGGATATGATGATACTGTCCCCTCCGTTCTCCTGTGCAAACTCACCGAACATCTTCTGTGCCTTCCCCAAGCCATAGTCACGGGCAAGGTCGTAGATGAATAGCCCCTGCTTATCCGCCTCTCGCATGGCATCCTTTATCACTTCATCCTCTACATAACTGCCCCGAAGCACATTGCCGTATGCCTTGCCGCCCCAGGAATTAGTGCCTATCACTGCCTTTGCCTCAATCCTGCTCATTTTCACGCCGCCTTTCCAAATATGAGATTTTTCTCACTTTCAGTATATCACAACTTATACCGTTTGTCAAGAGAAAAGTGAGATATTTCTCATTTTTTTAAAAATGACTACGGGCAGACATGAAAAAAGGGTATGTGACACACAACCGTATCACATACCCTTAAAGTTCAGATCAAGTGTCTCTTACTTGAGGCCTGCCATTGCAGCTACTTCAGCTGCGAAATCATCGGCCTTCTTCTCGACCCCTTCGCCGCGCTCAAAGCGAACGAACTGTGCAACGGAGATGCTGCCGCCGAGCTTCTTGCCTGCGCTCTCAACATACTTGCCGACTGTGCCGTCGAATACGTCAGTCTTTACGAACTGCTGCTCGAGGAGGCAGTTCTCGGTGTAGAACTTGCCGAGCTTGCCCTCTGCGATCTTAGCCTTTACCTGATCGGGCTTGGAAGCCATCTTGGGATCCTCGTTCATCTGAGCGATAACGATGTTCTTCTCGCTCTCGATAACGGATGCGGGAACAGTCTCCTTGGAAAGGTAAGCAGGATTCATAGCAGCTACCTGAAGTGCGCAGTCCTTGCCTACTTCAAATGCCTTCTCGCCGAGGTCGGTGTCAAGCTTAACCATAACGCCGATGCGTCCCTCGCCGTGAACATAGGGGATAAGAGTGCCTTCGAGTCTCTCGAAGCGTCTGATGACCATGTTCTCACGGATCTTGATGAACAGTTCCTGAAGAGCCTCCTCAACGGTGGTAGTACCGCCGCTGATAGTTGCAGCCTTGAGCGCATCAAGGTCAGCAGGAGCCTTCTCTATAACGGTCTTTGCAACAGCAGCTACAAAAGCCTTGAATTCGTCATTGTTAGCAGCGAAGTCAGTCTCGATGTTTACTTCAACGACTGCGCCCACGTTGCCCTCTACGACAGCGGTAACGATACCCTCAGCAGCAACTCTGCCGGCCTTCTTTGCCTGGCTTGCAAGACCCTTCTCACGAAGAATGGTCATAGCCTGATCTCTGTCGCCGTCTGCCTCTTCAAGAGCCTTCTTGCAGTCCATCATGCCGACGCCCGTAGCTGCCATCAGTTCCTTTATTTCTGCAACACTTGCTTTCATGTTGTAACCTCCTGTTATGTGTAAGCCCGACCCGTGTGGGTCGGGCTTTGACCGGTCTTGATTATTCAGCCTCTGTCTCTTCTGCTTTATCAGCCTCTGCCTCTTCAGCAGCCTGAGCATTGCCCTGTCTGCCCTCGATAACAGCGTCAGCCATAGCACCTGCTATGAGCTTTACAGCTCTGATAGCATCATCGTTGCAGGGGATAACGTAGTCAGCGTCATCGGGGTCACAGTTGGTATCTACGATCGCTACAACAGGGATACCGAGCTTCTTTGCCTCGGCAACAGCGATCTTCTCCTTGCGGGGGTCAACGATGAAAAGTGCTCCGGGGAGCTTCTTCATCTCCTTGATACCGCCAAGGTACTTCTCGAGCTTCTCTATCTCAAGCTCCAGCTTTACGACTTCCTTCTTGGGAAGGAGGTTGAAAGTGCCGTCTTCCTGCATGGTGTGGAGCTGTTCAAGTCTTGCGATCCTTCTCTTGATGGTGGCAAAGTTTGTCATCATACCGCCGAGCCATCTTGCATTTACATAGTAAGCGCCTGCTCTTACAGCCTCTTCCTTGATGCTGTCGGCAGCCTGCTTCTTGGTACCTACGAACAGCACATTGTCGCCGTTCTCGGATACGCTCTTGACGAAAGCATAAGCCTCATCGAGCTTCCTTACTGTCTTCTGGAGATCTATGATATAGATACCGTTTCTCTCCGTGAAGATGTAGGGAGCCATTTTAGGGTTCCATCTTCTTGTCTGATGACCAAAGTGCACGCCTGCTTCGAGCAGCTGCTTCATTGATACTACGCCCATTGTTTTTCCTCCGTTTGGTTTATTCCTCCCCCATAGCCTTGCCCTGCCAAAGATGCCGACCGGCATCCACCACAGACAGAGACTGTGAGGTGTTAGATTTTGTACTGCCGCCTGACAATACAAGATATATTATAGCAGAAAGCGAATTATTTTTCAATTGGTGAATGTACACGAATTTTTATTCTCACAAGCTAAAATTCCCGTGATTATCACGGGAATTGCACTTATAGCCTGATGCCCTGCTCTCTGAGATGATCTCCTATCCTGCTCCAGTCCTGCTTCATTATATCAAGCACATCATTATACTTTTTGCCCTTGTTGCGGTTCATAGCGCCCATTCCGGCAGGGTGTGCAACGGGGAATACGGCACATTTCCATTGACCTGAAACTATATGGACCGCACCGCTTTCAATAATGCTGTTATATGCACCTCCGCAGTTTGCCCGATGTCTTTGATACAATGATAAATGTGTAACCGGTCGATGATGTTCTGTTAGTACCAATAGGTCCTAATATCCGTATATTATCACAAAATTATGATAAAGTTAATAGTACCGATAAGTACTATACAAATTTCGGGATTTATTACAAATCGGAGCGTGTATTTTTATGTATTTTCCAAGACTGCGTGACTTGCGTGAAGACAGAGACATGAATCAGACACAGGTAGCAAAGCTGCTGTTTACCAGCCAGACGGTCTATTCAAGATATGAACGGGGCGCAGTCACCATCCCCGTGGAACACCTCATCATCCTTGCAGATCATTACAACGTTTCCGTGGACTATATTCTCGGGCGTACCAATGAACCGACACTCAACCAATAAAAATGCTTTAACAAAATATGTATCAGGTAAACTCCGGTTCAAAAAATACCGGCTTGCACCCGAAATAATGAATTATTTTTTATTTATCATTGAAATACGACTGTAAATTTTATTAAATTTACAAACTGTTCATAATATATATTATAATTTTTTACAGATATAGGGTACGGATATAGTATAATAGGTGTATGTATAGACAGACATGGACAATGTCTGCTGTGGGATCGATGAACCTGGAGGAGAATCATATGTCACTTGGAAAAGTACTTGTTGTTGATGATGATAATAACATCTGTGAGCTCCTGAAGCTCTATCTCGAAAAGGAAGGCTACGGCGTCATGGTATCCCATGACGGTGATGAGGCTGTCCTGAAGTTCAATACCCTGCACCCCGATATAGTGCTCCTTGATATAATGCTTCCCGGTCTTGACGGATGGCAGGTATGCAGGGAGATACGCAAGAAGTCCAATGTGCCTATCATCATGATCACCGCTAAGTCTGAGACCTTCGACAAGGTGCTCGGTCTTGAGCTGGGTGCGGATGACTATGTGGTGAAGCCCTTTGACACAAAGGAAGTCATTGCCCGCATCAAGGCAGTTTCGCGCCGCATGGGTCAGACAAATTCAGAACCCGAGATCAAGGAAGTCAAGTATGACAAGCTGGTCGTAAATATGACCAGATACGAACTGAGAGTTGACGGCAAGGTAATGGACACACCTCCCAAGGAGCTGGAGCTTCTCTTCTATCTTGCTTCCAACCCCAACCGTGTATATACCAGAGACCAGCTTCTCGATGAAGTATGGGGCTTTGAATACTACGGAGATTCACGAACCATCGACATACATATCAAGCGTCTGCGTGAAAAGCTGGAGGGAGTTTCCGACAAATGGGCTCTCAAGACCGTATGGGGCGTAGGATATAAGTTCGAGGCTGAGGAAGAGAATGCATAACAGCATATTATCCGACTATTTCAAGCTATGTATCGCTGTCATCGCCGCCGCACTGCTCTGCATGGCGGCGGTGATATCTGCATATGTGATAAGGACATCACGGGCTCAGACAAGAGAGTACATCGATGATGTGGCTCATACCGTCATTCTCTCCTTCAAGGACAGGAGCCTGAAGGAGATCGTATCGGATGCCTCGAAATGGACGGATACTACTGTGATAATATTCAACGATGCAGGCAACGCTTTGGCAAGCACCGAAGCGTCATTTTCATATACCCACCTAAGCAGCTACTCCTGCCGCACGGCAGACAAGAACGGATACTATGCCGTGGATGAACTGGGAGGAGTATTCCCCGAGGCTGTCCCCTACATTATCTACTCCGTGACTTTTTCCGACAGCAGACAGGGATACCTTGTGGTTAGCCGCCCCGATGCCGGCAGCAGAGACTTCACCATAGGCCTTATCATAACGATAGTGGCGGTCACTGCCGTATTTCTGATGATAGCAGTCGTCCTGCTCAGGCACACCATCAGGCGAATCGTCCACCCTGTACAGGAAATGACCATTGCAGCCAAGAGGTTCGGTGACGGCAACTTCACCGAAAAGGTGAACGTCACCGACCACAGTGAGATGGGATTTCTTGCAAGCACGCTCAACGACATGGCTCAGTCCCTGTCCGAGATCGAAGACGAGCGCAAAGGCTTCGTATCCAATGTTTCCCATGAGCTGAAAACGCCCATGACCACCATAGGCGGATTTGTGGACGGCATCCTTGACGGCACCATCCCCCCCGATGAACACAGATACTACCTTACGATAGTATCGGAGGAGATACAGAGGCTTTCCCGTCTGGTGCGCTCCATGCTCAATATCTCCAAATATGAATCGGGAGAGATAAAGCTCCAGAGGATGCATTTTGACCTGACCAGCCTCACCCAGAGGACCGTCCTTCTGTTTGAAAAGCGCATCGACAGCAAATATGTGGATGTGCTCGGACTTGATGACGACCCGCATTTCGTGGATGCGGACATGGATCTGATACAGCAGGTCATCTACAACCTGACCGAGAACGCCGTCAAGTTCGTCAATCAGGACGGCTACATCAAATACTTCTTTACCGAGCATGACGGAATGATCTCACTTGCCGTCAGGAACAGCGGTGAGGGACTGAAGAAGAACGAGATGAGCCGTGTATTTGACCGTTTTTATAAAACGGACGAGTCAAGAGGACGTGACAAGACGGGCGTGGGACTTGGTCTTTCCATTGTGAGGAGCATAGTGAAACTCCATGACGGCAGCGTGCTTGTGCGCAGCCGTGAAGGTGAATATACAGAATTTGAGATAACTATCCCCATCAGCGGGACGGAGGAACAACATGGAAGATAATTACACATATGGATCTAATACGGAGGAGAGCTCCGCACCTGCACCCGAAGACACCCCCGTGCAGAACGAAGCATCGGCAGACAGCACAGCCGCACAGCAGGAGCCTGTCGGACAGGAAGCTGCTGCCGAAGCTCCCGTTCCCGATTCTCAGGCAAACGGACAGAATGCCGTACCTTCCTACGGGCAGCCCTATGGTCAGCCGCCTTACGGGCAGACATACGGACAACCTTACGGGCAGACATACGGACAGACATACGGGCAGACATACGGACAGCCATATCCGCAGTACGGTCAGCCGACCTACAATCAGGCATACGGCGTGCCCCCTTACGGACAGCAGACCTATCAGCCCTATCATCCGACCTACACACAGAAATATACGGATACAAATCTTGCACAGAGCGGAGCTGCTCCCGATAAAGCAGCTTCGGATCAGGTACTGAACGCCGACGGCTCCGTGTTCGACGAGAAGAGCTTTGCGCCCGAAGCACCTGCTTACACCGCTCCCGTGTACGGACAAGGCGCACCCGTTCCTCCCGGACAGGCACCCTTTATGCCGCAGAACGCACCTTACAACGGAGCGCCGTACTATGGCGGACAGGGCGGCACACCTCCCGCACCGCCTCTGATACCTCCCGTTTCGGAGCCGCTGCCCGAGAAGAAGTCACACCCCGCAGTCCTCATCATATGCACGGTGATAGTGGTCGGTCTGCTAACTGCCGTCATGCTGATGCTTGCGATGAACGAGAAGAACTCACCCGATGATCCCGCACCTTCCACGACTTCATCTTCATCAAAGGAGACGGTGAACGTCAATATCGAAGTAGACAAGCGCCCCGCAAAGGAAAAGAGCGACTATGCGGATGAAGCGGAAGGCCTTTTCACCACGGAGGGAGCGATAAACTATATCCGTCCCTCTACGGTAAGCATCTACTGCTACCTTTCGAGTGCCATCACTCCGTATGCGTCGGGATCGGGCTTCATCCTTTCCGAGGACGGATACATCGTGACAAACGCTCATGTGGTGGAGAGCGTGGACAGGATAAACATCGTGTTCTACGACGACAGCAAGGCAGAGGCTAAGGTGATAGCATCCGACCAGCGCTCGGATATAGCCGTGCTGAAGGTGGACAAGAAGGGGCTGACCCCTGTTGTGCTCGGCTCTTCATCCGACCTTTCCCAGGGGGAGACGATAATCACCTACGGCAATGCGGACGGTTTTGAATCCTCGGCATCCATCGGCATAGTATCCAATACCTCCCGTGAGATAGACAGCTACACGGGATTTCCCATCACCTGCATACAGACTGATGCGGCTCTCAACCACGGTCAGTCGGGCGGTCCCGTTATCGACCTGTACGGCAGAGTGGTAGGGATAGTGGTAAGCAAGCACTACTCCACCGATGTGGAAAATATCGGATTTGCAATAGCTACGGACTTTGCCAAGCCTGTGATAGAGGATCTCATAGCCAAAGGCTATGTTACCGGACGTGCAAGGATGGGCATACACTACACCCTCATCACGCCCGATCAGGCGGCGGCAGACGGTTCTGAACCGGGGCTCCTCATAGCTACGGTGGATGAAGGCTTCGACATTGCAAACACCGACCTGAAGCCCGGCGACATCATCACAGAGATCGACGGCAAGGCTATGAACACCGAGAAAGCGATCAAGTCCATCCCCGACGATTATGCACCCGGTGACAAGGTTAAGGCAAAGGTCTACCGCAAGGATCCCCTGACAGATGACGAACCTGAGATATTTGAGATAGAATTCACATTCGGTGAGTTCGGGAAAGATGAATAACAGCCCGTAGGAAGGAGGTGTCACCGATGAAGGCGGATCGTGTGTTTGACCAGATAAGCGCATACATCCCCGAAAAGCGTTTCTATAAGGAAAAGTTCAAGGATGCCGCCTCATCAGTGATACCCATTGCGTGTATAGTCGTTGTACTGTGCGCACTTCTCGTACCGCTCGAATCGGGACTCATGCTCACATTTCTGGTGGGCGCGGCACTCCTCGTCCTCGGCATGACGCTCTTTACCATAGGTGCCCAGATGTCCGTATCGAAAATGGGCGAATATGTGGGCGCTTATATCCCGAAGACAAGAAAGCTCGCCATCGTGATCTGTATGTCCTTTCTGCTCGGACTTATCATCACCGTGTCCGAACCGGACCTGATGGTACTGGCAGAGCTTATCCCGTCCATCCCCTCCCCGGTGCTGATCATCTCGGTGGGATGCGGAGTGGGCGTATTCCTTGCTGCGGCACTCCTGCGTATGCTTTTCGGCATACCTCTTTCACGGATGCTGTGCGTGCTGTATGCGCTGCTGTTCGTGCTGGCATTCTTCACCCCTGCACAGTTTCTGTCCATCGCCTTTGATTCGGGAGGAGTCACAACTGGTCCCATGACCGTCCCCTTCATCATGTCGCTCGGACTCGGCATATGTGCCATAAGATCCGACCGTCATGCAGAGGATGACAGCTTCGGGCTTGTAGCCCTCTGCTCCGTGGGTCCTATAATATCCGTGCTCATACTCGGCATGATCTATTCCCCTTCGGGGGGCGAGGATATACTTCCGCCCTCAGCGGTATCGGAAAACACCCGACAGGTGACGATGCTGTTTGCGGCAGGGATGCCTGCCCATGCAAAGGAGATAGGCATCGCCCTGCTCCCCCTCGCACTGTTCATGCTGGTGTTCAACATCATCGTCCTACATCTGGGCAGACGTTCCCTGGGACGTATAGTCACGGGACTTGTGTACACCTGCGTGGGGCTGATACTGTTCCTTACAGGGGCAAATATCGGATTTATGCCCATCGGCCGTGAACTCGGCACAAGACTTGCCGATCCCTCACTTCGCATACTCATAATCCCCATCGGGATGGTGATGGGATACTTTACCGTCAAGGCAGAACCTGCGGTGTATGTCCTCAACAAGCAGGTCGAGGAGATCACCAACGGAAACATTTCCGCAAACGCCATGGGGACGGCTCTTTCCGTGGGCGTTGCCGTGTCGGTGGGACTGTCTATGGTGAGAGTGCTTACGGGGATAAACATACTCGTATTCGTGCTCCCCGGATACTTCGCAGCTATCCTGCTGTCCTTTTTTGTGCCTAAGCTGTATACGGCTATCGCCTTTGACTCGGGCGGAGTGGCATCGGGACCTATGACGGCTGCCTTCATCGTACCCTTTGCACAGGGAGCCTGCCTTGCTTCGGGCGGAAATATGCTGACGGATGCCTTCGGCGTGGTGGCGCTCGTTGCCATGACTCCGCTGATTACCGTGCAGATGATGGGGCTCGTATCCGTCATAAAGGACAAGCGTGCCGCAAGGCGGCGTGCCATACTTGAATATGAATTTGACAATATGGATGATGACGCTATCATACTGATATGACCTCAGGACCGATCTGCAAAATGATAAAGGTGTATCTATGGATGGATTGTATATCATGGTCACTATCGTGACCAGAGCGGCAATGCCGCCCCTTACAAGGCTGTACCGTGATATGGGGGCGGATGTGAACTTCATCACCCTTGCCCACGGCACGGTGTCCGGACAGCTCCTCACTCTGATGGGCATAGACGGTTCGGAGAAGGCGGTCTGCCATACCGTGATAACGGGTGACACCTTTGAAAAGCTGAAGCCCGAGCTTAAAAAGCGGCACCTTGACATCCCCGGCACGGGCATAGTCTTTCTGCTCCCCATGTCGGCGGTCGGCGGAAAGAAACAGCTTTCGTACCTGCTCGGCGGGCAGGAATACAGGGTCAGCGAGGAGAGTGTGATGAAGGAGACTAAGCAGGAACTGATCGTGGTGATCGGCGATCAGGGATATACCGATCTTATCATGGATGCGGCACGGGCAGCCGGTGCGGCAGGCGGAACGGTGCTGAGTGCAAAAGGCACGGGAACGGAAGCAGCGGCGAAATTCTTCGGATTTACCATAGCCGCCGAAAAGGAGATCATATACATCGTGGCATCAACGGGGCTGCGTGACGGGATCATGCGCAGCATCATAGACAATTCAGGCATCAAGACAAAGGCTCATGCGATATGCTTCTCACTTCCCGTAAGCGACGCAATGGGACTGAGGACTGACGGATGATCCTTTATGGGTCTGCTTAGGATCTTACGGACAGGTTTGACAGAAGAGAGAAACATCCCCGATACCGCAGAGGTATCGGGGATACTGATAAGTCCCGTTCATCGAAAGGCGATCATGCCTTCGGATCAGAATTTTTCCTTTATTTCAGCATTGAGTTCATCGAGGAGGGAAACGACTGCATCGTTGACAGCCTCTCTGTTGGCAGACCAGTCCTCACCTCTGTATGATGCAGCCTTGATAGGCTCATGAACGAGTGTGTACACATCAGCGGATGTACCTGCATAGAAGTCTATCACGGGATGCTCGTTTGTGAGATCCTTGGTCTTGTGCCACATATCTATCATATCGTCGTCCCAGCCGTAATCTTCCCTGTACTGCTTCTCGGCGATAGCCTGTCCGCCCTCATCCCTTACTGCGGCGAGCTTGCATCTCATGAATGCAGCGGCACCTTCGGGATTGGGAGCTGCCTTGCACAGGGCATAGGCATCAACACCTGAGGGGAGATAGTACGCATCGGCATCGGGATCCTTCGGCATGGGCACGAACATTACATCGCCCTGTTCGCCGAAATTGCTGAGATCTGTCTCATAAAGAGCCCAGATGCCGCAGGGATAGAACAGTGTCAGACCCTCGGACACTCTCTGGGGCTGCTCTACCCAGCTGAATTCCTCCTTGGGGAGGGGGATATTATTGCGGTAGAGGTCGAGCATGAAGTTCTGCGCTCTCTCCATCTCCGCACTCATGAGGTTGCTCTTTATCTCGCCGTTCTCAACGGAGATAGCGGGCTTGCCTGTGGTGAGGATGAAGTTTATCTCGAACCACCAGCCGTCAAAGCCGTACTTGCCGTTGTCGGGGTCGGAGAATTCCATACACATATCCTTGAATGTGTTCCAGTCCCACTTGCCCTCTTCCACCAGTTCGGCAGGATCGGTAAAGCCGTTCTCTTCCATGACCTTCTTGTTGTAGATCATGACGCAGCCTGCATCGGTGGAGACTACGGAAACATAGTGCTTGCCGCCCAGCATATGCATATCGGAGAGCTGCTTTGCGCCCACGGTCCACTCATCGGTGTTAAAGTCAAGGTAATCGTCAAAGGGATCGAACATACCGCTTATTGCCTTGCCCGGGAATGTGTCAAGGTCTGCGGCAGGGAACAGATCGGGAGAGGTGCCGCCGAGCACCTGAACGGAGAGGTCGGAATAGCGTGTCTCGTATGTGGTGGGTATATATTCTATCTTGCCGCCGTACTTTGTCTCAAAAAGCTCCAGTTCGACGGACTTGGGCTTGCCGTTGGCAGGATTGAGATCCCAGAATGAGAGCCACTTTACAGTGCCCACATCTTCTGTCTGCTCCTCGCCCATATCTATCTCTTCTACGGTCTTGGCGTCCTCTTCATCGAGCACCTTGGGCTCGGTAGCCTCGGTGGTCACGGTGGTTATCTCTTCCTTGGTCGTGACTGACTGAGAATTATCGGAGGAACAAGCGGTAATACCTGCGGTAAGAGCAAGTGCGGCAGCGAATGAGATCGTTCTTTTTACATTGGTCATACTATCATCTCCCGACAGATGTTTCCGATACTTTCCCGATGGGGCGGCGGTATTCGCCGCCCTCGGAAGGAAAAGGTGTATCAGAACGTGTAGATTATGGTCATAGTATACCATGATGTACCCTTTCTTTATATCAAATTCTTGCAATATGTATAAAACTTTTGTACTCAGGTGATAACATGGAGATCGAAAAACAACTTACCCTGTCACAGTATGTGAACCGTGAATACAGCGCTGTTCACGCACCTATCGAAAAGGAACTTGCCTTCTACGATTATGTAAAGTCGGGAGATGAGGAGAACGTCCGCAGGACAATGACGCCCCTCGGCAGCGGAGATGTGGGAAAGCTGTCGGACGATCCCCTGAGAAACCTCAGATACCATCTGATAATCACCATCGCACTTATCACAAGGTTCTGCGTAGACGGCGGCATGGAGCCCGAAAAGGCATACACTCTCAGTGACATATATATCAACCGTGCGGACAAGGCTGCGGATGCCGATGCCCTGCACAGGATACACGGAGAGGCTATCATGTCCTTTACAAGGAAGATGCGGTCGGTGCGAAAGGAAAAGATATGCTCCAAGCCCGTCATCATGTGCATGGACTATATCTACGATCATCTGCATGAAAAGATCACCCTTGACGACCTCGCCGCCGCCACGGGGCTGACTGCTTCATATATCTCACGCATCTTTCATAAGGAGACTTCACTTACCGTGACGGACTATATCCTGTCAAAGAGGGTGGAGACTGCACAGAATATGCTCCGTTACTCCGATATGCCGCCGGTGGAGATAGCAAATCTCCTGGCATTCTCGTCTCACAGCCACTTCATCAGTATTTTCAGAAAGTACACAGGGATGACGCCCAACCGCTACCGTGAGGAAAATTACAGGGCAAACGACCTGACCGACCTGTGAGACACGGTGCATATCCTTCGGATAAAGCCTCATACAGAGCTGTGCAAGATGATATAATATTGTGCATGGTTTTGATATATTTTCACCGACCCTTAGGGTATACTATGGGCAAACACTCAAAGGAGCTGATACTATGACAAAGATGATACCCGCCATACTATGTTTGATATTATGTTCCTGCACCGCTCAGTCCGAAGCAAACGCAAATGCGGCGAATACCGAAGCACCCGCTGACCCGGACAAGTTGGTGTTCGATCTCACAGGTGAGCCTCCCGCTGGATTTATCGCATCGGACGGATGGACAAACGGCAATATGTTCAATGTCACATGGCGCAAGGACAACGTTATCTTCGGAGACGGCAGGATGCGTCTTTGCATAGACAGGGACAGCTCCCCCGAGAACGGTATACCTTACAGCGGCGCTGAATACCGTTCTGATGAGCATTACGGATACGGCCGCTATGAAGTGACCATGAAGCCTATCAAGAATGACGGGGTGGTGTCATCCTTCTTCACCTACACGGGACCTTCCGAGAAGAACGCATGGGATGAGATAGATATCGAGTTTCTCGGCAAGGACACTTCCATCGTGCAGTTCAACTACTTCACCGACGGCAAGGGCGAACATGAATATGTGTACGACCTTGGGTTCGATGCGGCGGAAGATTTTCACGACTACGCCTTTGAATGGCATCCCGATCATATTTCATGGTACGTTGACGGTAAAGAGGTACATACCGTAACAGAGGAGATACCCACTACTCCCGGCAGGATCATGGTCAACGCATGGTGCGGCACGGGCGTGGACGGTTGGCTCAATGCCTTTGATGACAGCGGCCTGCCTGTCTATGCGGAATACAAGAGCATTGCATTTACTGCGGAGGATGAACAATGAAAGAACTGACAGGATTCAAAAAGGGCGTGGATCTCGGCGGATGGATGTCACAGTGCGATTACAGCAAGGAAGTGCTTGACGGTTACATCACGGAGGACGACTTCAAAAAGATAGCCTCATGGGGACTTGACCATGTTCGCCTGCCCATAGACTATAACATCCTTGAGAATGAGGACGGCACATACAAGGAAGACGGCTTTGACCGTGTGGAAAAGGCTGTGAACACTGCCATAGCAAACGGGCTCAACATCATAATAGATATACATAAGACCGCAGGATTTTCCTTTGATGCCGGAGAGCATGAGAGCGGCTTTTTCGTAAACAAGGCCTACCGTGACAGATTTATCAGGCTGTGGGAACAGATAGCGGAGAGATTTGCACGGTATGATGGACATATCGTATTCGAGCTGCTCAACGAAGTCACTGACAGGGAATACATCGGTGTATGGAATGAGTGCGCCGAGGAGTGCATCACCGCCATAAGGAAGAAAGCTCCCTCCGTACCTGTGTTGGTGGGCAGCTACTGGAACAACAGTGCGGAGGCTGTCAAGGATCTTGATGCGCCCCATGACGAGAACGTGTACTACAACTTCCACTGCTACGAACCTCTTGTCTTTACCCATCAGGGGGCGACATGGACGGATCTCATCGACCCTGAGAAGAGGGTAGGGTTTGATGAGCTGGATATTACGGAGGAGTATTTTGAAAAGCTGTTTGCCTCCGCCATCGAGCACGCCGAGAAAAACGGCACGGGGCTTTACTGCGGCGAATACGGTGTGATAGACCGTGTGTCTCCGGAGGATACCCTGAAATGGTACAAGACCATAAACAGCGTATTCAGGCGGCATAATATAGGCAGAGCCGCATGGAATTACCGCCGCAAGGACTTCGGTCTTACCGATGAGAGACTGAGCGGCATCATAGATGAACTGGTAAAATATCTGTAAGACAGTGGGGAGTACGCCTGTACTCCCCTCTTGTTCCCGTAACTTCCCGAAATAAGGACTTTGCACCATGTCCTCACTTGCCGTGACGCACACATAAAGGGAAGAAATGCCGTATTCAAGCGGGCAAGCCCATGTTCATACATTGTTTACATTTTTTTTCGAAAAACACTTGACAAATCAATTTAGATGTGGTATAATCTATACTGTTGTTGAAAAACATTTCCAACTGTCGGGGTGTGGCGCAGATTGGTAGCGCTCTACCTTGGGGTGGTAGAGGCCGTGGGTTCAAGTCCCGTCACTCCGACCATTGACCCTATCACATATGTGATAGGGTCATGTTTTTGTCTCTGATGCAAGATGACATACATCCGTCACCGGACGGATATATGAAACGAGTATTCATCCTTTTAGTCAATGCGAGAATTTGCCTTTGGCAAATTCTCAAAACGAATATCCATCCTTTAGATGAACCGAACAACACAAATATCCGTCGTCAGACGGATATTTGAAACGAACGTCCATCCTTTAGATGAACCCCACAATACAAATATCCGCAAAGCAGATAATTGAAACGAATGTTCATCCTTTAGATGAACCGTACAATACAAATATCCGCAAAGCGGATATTTGATCGAGTTTTCATCCTTTAGTTGAACCGTACAATACAAATATCCGCAAGGCGGATATTTGAAACGAATGTTCATCCTTAAGATGAACCGTACAACACAAATATCCGCAGAGCGGATATTTGAAACGAATGTTCATCCTTAAGATGAACATTCGTTTAGCCGCTGTGGTGAAATCGGCAGACACAAGGGACTTAAAATCCCTCGATAGAAATATCATACGGGTTCAAGTCCCGTCAGCGGCACCAATGCCTAACATCGTTCTGATGCGGTGTTAGGCTTTTTAAGGCTTCAATGTCAAAAACAAGCGTGAGTCTTCGGCTCACTTTCAAAGGCTTGTGATAAAAATATCGGAGGTAAATATGGCTGACATCAAATACGAGATAATGCGTGAGATCGGCGTGCTTTCGGAGAATGCACGGGGATGGCGCAAAGAGCTCAACCTTGTATCATGGAACGGTGCCGCACCGAAGTATGATATCCGTGAATGGGCGCCCGACCATGAGAAGATGGGCAAGGGCATAACTCTTACGGCTGAGGAATTAAAGCAGCTGGCAAGTCTGGCAGAGTCCGAATGATCCTCCGCACCGCAGCAGCGGTGCGTTTCTTCATATACTAAGGTACCATGAGATATGCGGCAGGGTGTATACATAAAAGAATTTAAGCAAAATATATGAACTTTTTCACAAAGTATTGCATTTTTGACCAAAATGTTGTATAATAAGGTGTGATGCGTAGGTATTCGCTGAAAAGCATCTGTACCGGTCAGTACGGGAACGACACGGATAGGATGCGCCCTACACTCTTATGGCCTGACGGCACAAGGAATGAAGGCACCCCAGCGGCTGCTCAGAAATACACATTCGGGGGGTAGTATGGGTTATATATCCGATCTCAGGAAATATGTGGGACATATGCCTCTGATCCATGCGGCGGCAAGCGTGATAGTGGAGCGTGCCGACGGCAGGATACTCATGCAGAAGCGTACAGATAACGGATACTGGGGCTATGCGGGCGGAGCGGTAGAACTCTTTGAGGACACCTGCGATACGGCAAAGAGAGAACTCTTCGAGGAAACGGGACTTACCGCTGTATCTCTCGAACTGTTCGGGGTATTCTCGGGTGAGGCGCTCCACTACATCTATCCCAACGGCGATGAGGTCTCCACGATAGATATATTGTATATCTGCCGTGAATGGACGGGGGAACCTGTCTGCCAGCCCGAGGAAGTGAGCGAACTGGAGTGGTTCGACATAGATGATCTTCCGCCGCTGTCGCCGCCTATCAGACTTCCGATGGAAAAATATATAAAATACAGAAAAGGTGAATGATATGCTACTTCTGGACGAACTCCGAGTGGAGCTTGAAGGCTACCGAAAGGACATGACGGAGTTATACAAGATACTCAACATCGACAAACTCAAATCCGATATCGCCGAACTTCAGGAACAGTCATCCGCTGACGGCTTCTGGAACGATCTGGAAAACTCGCAGAAGGTGATGCAGCAGATAAAGCGTTCCGAGGCGACTATCGCACAATATAACAAGCTCAACAGCCTCCTGGAGGATACTATCACCATGATAGAGCTTACTGCCGAGGAGAACGGCGACGATGAGAGTGCCGCACTTGAACTCAAAGCAGAGGGCGAGCGCTTCAAGTCGGAGCTGGAGACGATCAAGCTCTCCACCCTTCTCACAGGTGAATATGACGACAAGAACGCCATCATCACATTCCACCCCGGTGCAGGCGGAACGGAGGCACAGGACTGGGCAGAGATGCTGTTCCGTATGTACAATATGTGGGCAGAGCGCCACGGTTTCAAGGTGACTACCCTTGACTACCTCGACGGCGATGAAGCAGGCATCAAATCCGCTTCCATACTTATCGAGGGAACGAATGCCTACGGCTATCTCAAAAGTGAGACAGGCGTACACAGGCTCGTCCGCATATCCCCCTTCGATTCATCCGGCAGACGTCAGACCTCCTTTGCTTCACTGGAGGTAATGCCCGAAATGGGTGAGGCCGACCTGAATATAGATATTCGTCCGGAGGATCTGGAGATAGACTTCTACCGTGCTTCGGGTGCGGGCGGACAGAAGGTCAACAAGACCTCCTCCGCTGTCAGACTTACACATAAGCCCACGGGCATAGTCGTTTCCTGTCAGACACAGCGAAGCCAGTATCAGAACAAGGACTACGCCATGAAGATGCTGGTGTCTAAGCTGGCTGAGATCAAGGAAAGAGAACACCTTGAAAAGATAGAGGATATCAAGGGCGTAAAGAAGGAGATCGCATGGGGCGCACAGATACGCTCATATGTATTCATGCCCTACACTCTGGTAAAGGATCACCGCACCAACTTTGAGAACGGCAACATCGGTGCAGTAATGGACGGAGATCTCGACGGATTTATCAACGCATATCTGACAGCACTTTCTCACGGAGAACTTCAGGGCTGACAGGGATATCCCGTATGATACCCTGAGTTCTGACTGACTTGATTTGTTGACGGTGGTGATATTATGTCGGAATATCAGCAGCTTTTTGACAGTTTTCTTGACACCATGCTCGAAAAAGGCTCCCTGCCTTTCGCACTTCCGCACCTGAGCAAACTGTGCAAGTTTTTACGCATAGTAAAGATGGAGGCAGTCAGGTATGAATCAGCCCGCCATCGCCTTATGGGAAAGAGCCAGGTCTTGTCCCTGTATGATGACGGCGGCGAATACGGTGAACCTCTTTCATATATACACAACGACAAGACACTGATCATAGCGAATTACTTTGTCTATCCCGCAAAGGATGCCGCCCCCTGGACCGATGAGGAGACGGTGCGGATAAACAGGCTTGCAGAGCTGCTGTTTGTGTTCAACAGCCGCATCAAGATGCTCGATATGTTTATCCATTCCGCATCATACGATGATGACGGGTACTTTACCCTGAGATACTTTCTCAACGACCTGAGTGAAAGGATATCCAGACATGAGCTCCAGGGGAAATACACCTGCGCATATGTCAATCTGAAGCACTTCGCCATAGTCAACCAGCTTATCGGCAGGACCCTCGGCTCATATGTCATGAAGCGGTACATCAACGAAGTCACCGCACTTGCAGGCGACACCGCACTTACCGCACGCATCGGCGGAGACAACTTCGCCATGCTCATCGAGAACAGATGTCTCACCGATACGCTCAATGCCCTGGCAGGGCTCAACATCGTCTATGACGTGGAGTCCAACGAGAAGATAAAGGTGTCGGCTACCGCAGGGCTTTACAGGATATCGGAGGATCTTACCAATGCAGATCCCGTGATGGACTGCATCGCATCCGCCTCACAGATAGCCCGCAACAACGGCAAGGAAGACTTTGTTTACTACAATGAGCGGCTCTCCGTTGACAAAGAGCGCTTGGCCCTTATACAGCAGCTTTTTCCCAGCGCACTGGAGAATGAGGAGTTCCTCGTATACTATCAGCCGAAGGTGTCTGTAAATACGGGTGACATCTACGGCGCCGAGGCACTGTGCAGGTGGTACCATGACGGGGACATAATCTCGCCCGGCGACTTCATACCCGCACTTGAGCGGAGCATGGACATATGCAAGCTGGACTTCTATATGCTCGACCATGTGTGCCGTGACATACGCAGATGGCTCGATGAGGGCAGGAAAGTCGTCCGCATCTCCGTCAACCTCTCACGCAAGAACATGATGGATATGAGCCTGCTGACCCACATCATAGAGATCATCGACCGAAACAAGGTGCCTCACAAGTACATTGAGATAGAGCTGACGGAGACTACCACCGACGTGGAATTCAAGGATCTCAAGCGTGTGGTCAGCGGACTTCAGCAGTCGGGGATATACACTTCGGTGGATGATTTCGGCATAGGGTATTCCTCCCTCAATCTGCTCAAGGAGATACCCTGGGATGTGCTGAAAGTCGATCGCAGCTTCCTCCCCGAAAAGGGAAGCGGTGATGAGCAGCGCCGTGCGGTCATGTTCAAGTATGTGGTGAGCATGGCTAAGGAGCTGGGGCTTGAATGTATCGCAGAGGGCGTGGAGACCGAGCATCAGGTGCAGATACTCCGTGACAACTGCTGCGAACTTGCACAGGGCTTCTTCTTCGACAGGCCGCTGCCTGTGGAAGAATTTGAAAAGAAACTGAGATAGAAAACAGGCACGGGAACTCCCGTGCCTGTTTGGGTCTATCAATTATTGCTTCTTAAACACATAAGTATTATTTCCATCACCATTTATAAATTCTAAAAACATATAATAGTCTGTACCATATTGATAGATCTTAAAATGACGATATTCATTGCCAAAGGCATGAGTATAGGTGATGGGATCATATGAAACCATATCTGTAGACCCGGTACTGTAATAGTAAACAAGGTAGCTGTTGCTGTAGAACACAAGCTTTGTAATATACGGATCCAATTGCCATTCCCTATTATTGGGATCATAATTACCGGATTGCGTATAGGACTTAGATGATCGGAAATCATAATAACTCCATGTTCCTGCTATTTGCGAAGCATTTAGCTTTACTTCTGTCCAAGAATTTGTAGAATTAGGAGCGGAGGGAGTCGATGGATCTGTAGTCCCCTTATTCGTGAAAGCCATAACATCACTTGTCACAAGACCGCATCTTATAGCGATTGCTTTGATCGTCTTGCCTTTGGGGACATTCACAATGCCGCTCGTACCCCATATTATCTTTCCGTTGGTGACTTTCAGCTTCTGTGTACCCTCACTTACGGTAGGAGTGGTGCCGTCAAGGGTGTATATGATGTAGGAGTCCTTCGTCTGGGTGTACACCCTGAAGTTATTATCGGATGCCATGCCTGACTGCACGATGAGGGGCTTTGCTATCTGAACATTGAGTACGCCCCACTTGCCAAGCTCCGACCATTTACCTCCGCTGTATGCCTTGAAATACATCGCAGCAGAGTTGCCCGTCATAGGCTTATCAAGGAAGATAGTCTCTCCTGCGTGAACGTGCTTGCATGAGGTGGTGATGTTGGACGAGCCGAAGTTATAGTATATAGTCGCATTGGAATCGGTGCAGTTAAGCTGTACGGTTCGTCCGCCGAAGGCGGTCTTTATTATTACGGTGGGCTTTGGCACCTTTTTCTCCGTTACAGTGACCGTGCATGATGCTTTTACAGTCGGATCAGACACAGACTCTGCCGTTATTACAGCACTCCCTATCGCTCTCGCTGTAACGATACCGTTAGCTGATACGACCGCAAAAGATGAATTTGAAGAAGTCCACTTTATACTCTTATCCGTTGCATTTGTGGGAAGGACAGTCGCAGAAAGTGTGAGCCTGTCGCCCACCATAACAGATGCCGAAGACTTGTCGAGCGTTACTTTCGTCACACTGACGGGTCTACCCATGCCCATTGGACAATCAGGATCGGGACAGAATCCGTCTTCATCAAGTTCATAGTAATAATCCGGATTAGTCGGGAGGTCAGCCTTTCCGTTGTAGAAGGCATATGATGTACCGTGCGGGATATGGACATGATCAAGTTTGTTACAGTTCTTGAAAGAATACGAATCTATACTTTCCAATGTACTTGGAATAGTAATCGCTTCAAGACTTGTACAGCCCTTGAAAACATACTGACTAATTGTTGTCACGCCCTCTTCCAGAGTGACAGATTTGAGATTTATGCAATCAGAAAAAGTATATCCTAAAGTATATCCTGTTGTAGTATAATAACCATCACCAACCTTTTTGATACTACCAGGTATAGTCACTGTTGTAATTGCTTTACATCCACTGAAAGCATATCCACCCAAGATTTTTACTCCATCTTGGATTTCTAATGTTTTTAAACTGCTGCATCCATCAAAAGAATGATAACCAATCTCATAGACATTCCCTGGTATAATAAGCTCACTTAAACTTGTGCAGCCACTAAAGGCTTCATTCCCTATAGTTAATACTGACATTTTTGATCCGGGAGTAAAAGTAAGAGAGGTTAAACCAGTACAACTATAAAAACTTCCTGTTGCATCACGACCACCATTTCCGATAGAAGTAACACTTGCTGGAATTACTACACTCCTAATAGATGTGCAGAACGCAAAAGCACCAACTCCAATTGAAGTTACGTTATTAGGGATGTTCACAGAATCCAATGAACTACACGCTCTAAAAGTAAAATGTCCTATAGATGTGACACTCTCAGGGATATTTACCGATTTTAAAGAATAACAATTGCAAAATGTGGCATTGCCAATTGATTGCAATGTATCAGGTATTGAGACGCTTTCCAAATTATTACATCCATAAAATGAACTATTCCCAATGCTTGTGATTCCATTTTCAATTACTATTCTTTTAATCCTTAAACGATTTGAAAACCAAGGAGTACCTGGTGAGAATGAATCCCACCCACCCCATGGATACCATCTATATTGATCATAAGGCACTTGATAATCATACATTGACCCTGTGCCGCTTATAGTCAGCGTGCCATCGTCTGAGAAAATCCATGTAGCATTATCACCGCAAGCATTGTTTACATTGTATTCGGCTGTAGCTGTCTCTAATGCGGTCTCACCCTCAACCGTTTCAGCAGGTGCGGTGTTTTCTGCACTTGCGGTCTCATCGGGAGCAACCTCTGTTGCGGTGGAAGTATCGGAAGTGTCCCCGCTTTCCGCCTCCTCGAATGTGTCCACGTCCACATCTTCATCGGAAACAGCGTCGCCGTTTTCCATTGGAGTGACATTTTCATCCGCAGATGATTCCTCAACAGGAGCGGTATCATCCGTGGAATCCAAAGTGACTGACTCGGCATCTTCGACTGCCGCTGTGCTGAAATCCGCATCAGAGAAATCTTCCGCATGAACAGGCACAGTACTGCACATAAGAAGTGCCATTGCGAATGCTATATGCTTTTTCCTCATGAGATCACTCTCCTTATAATAAATTACTCATATTATATCATATATTTGTTACCCCCCCGAAATTTTTATGAACTTTTATTGAATTTTTTGAAAAATCCATAAAACCATAATTAGCATCTTTCTCTCCATCGTCTGTATCATAAAATCCCCACTCAGTCGATCATGACATATTTGTCAGTTTATAAATTTGGCATATCTCTTGCATTTCTCTCCATTATATGGTATAATATGTATATCATTATCTGAAAGGATGCTTGAAATGAACGATACATCTACATATGAGTCCCCTTTTTGCACGAGATATGCCAGCAAGGAAATGCAGTATATCTTCTCGGCGGACAAGAAATTCACCACATGGAGACGGCTCTGGGTAGCACTGGCAAGAGCTGAGATGATACTCGGGCTCCCCGTCACCGAGGATCAGGTAAAGGAGCTTGAGGCACACATCGACGACATCGACTACGAATGTGCAGCCGAGCGTGAGAAGCAGGTGCGCCATGACGTAATGGCTCATGTGTACACATACGGCAAGGCGGCTCCGGGCGCCGCAGGTATAATTCATCTGGGTGCCACTTCCTGCTATGTGGGAGACAATACCGACGTTATCATCATGCGTGACGCTCTCGAACTGGTAAAGGAGAAGCTGGTCACGGTCATCCGTCAGCTGTCCGAATTTGCGGACAAATATAAGGATATGCCCGCACTCGCATACACCCACCTTCAGCCTGCACAGCTCACCACCGTGGGCAAGCGTGCCACCCTGTGGATAAACGAACTCCTCATAGACCTGGATGAGCTTGAATACCGCACATCCACCCTTAAACTCCTGGGTTCAAAGGGCACCACAGGCACACAGGCATCCTTCATGGAGCTTTTCCACGGGGACAGCTCCAAGGTGAAGAAGCTTGAAATGCTCATTGCCAAAGAGATGGGCTTTGACAAGGTAGTACCCGTTTCCGGACAGACCTATTCAAGGAAGACCGACTATCAGGTGCTCTCTTCCCTCTCCAATATCGCACAGTCTGCCATGAAGTTCGCAAACGATATGCGCATACTCCAGAACTTCAAGGAAATGGAAGAACCCTTCGAGAAGAATCAGATAGGTTCCTCCGCAATGCCCTACAAGCGCAACCCCATGAGATGCGAGCGCATCACTGCCCTTGCAAGATATCTGATGATCGACACCCTCAACCCTGCATTCACCGCAGGTACACAGTGGTTCGAGCGCACTCTTGACGACTCTGCCAACAAGCGCATCTCCGTTGCAGAGGGCTTCCTTGCCTGCGATGCCATCCTCAACATAATGATAAACGTAACATCCGGACTTGTGGTATATCCCAAGATAGTGCGCCGCAGAGTCATGGCTGAACTGCCTTTCATGGCATCGGAGAACATAATGATGGATGCAGTGGAGAGAGGCGGCAACAGACAGGAACTTCACGAGAAGATACGCACCTATGCTATGCAGGCGGGCAAGATGGTGAAGGAAGAGGGTCTTGACAATGACCTTATCGAGCGAATCGCCGCCGATCCTTCCTTCGGGCTTACCCGTGAGGATATAGAGAAGACCCTCGTACCCGAAAACTACACGGGAAGATCCTCCGAGCAGGTGACCGAGTTCATTGAGGACTGTGTAGCACCCGTACTCAAGCGTTACGCAGGCAAGGCAAACGCAACTGCTGAGATAAACGTATGACAGCGGCGTGACGGGTGTCACATCACCCGTCACATCCATCCACCGACCTTTACATGGAGAATATTATGCGATCAAGCGGAATACTTCTGCATATCACGTCACTGCCTTCACCCTACGGGATAGGCACACTGGGACGTCAGGCTTATGAATTCGTTGACTTCCTGAAAAAGGCAGGACAGCGTTACTGGCAGATACTGCCATTGGGTCCTACGGGGTTCGGAGACAGTCCCTATCAGTGCTACTCGGCTTTTGCGGGCAATCCCCTGCTGATAGATCTCCCTTCGCTCGTCAGCGCAGGGCTCATCGAACGGGACGACCCCGACCTTACTGTGATGGCAGAGAGGAAATTTGCCGACAATGCCCAGCTTTTCACATTCAAGAAGCTCATCCTGCAAAAGGCATACGCCTCATTCAGGCGCAGCGGCAGGAAGGATGCCCTGCATGAGTTCGATGATTTCTGTGAAGAGAACGCATCATGGCTCGATGACTATGCCCTTTTCATGACGCTCAAGACCGCTCATGCGCAGATGATGTGGACGATGTGGGACGAGCCGTACCGCCTTCACGATGAGAAGGCACTCAGGGAGTTTTCCGAGGCTCACTCGGATGAGATACTGTCATGGAAATTCATGCAGTACCTGTTCTTCGATCAGTACAGCCGACTGAAGGACTACGCCAACCGAAAGGGGATCCTTATCTACGGCGATATGCCCATCTATGTCTCCGCCGACAGCAGCGACATATGGGCTGCTCCGCAAATGTTCATGGTGGACAAGGACAGGCATCCCGTAAAGGTAGCCGGCTGTCCTCCCGATGTATTCTCTCCCACAGGACAGCTGTGGGGCAATCCCCTGTATGACTGGGACAAGATGACGGCAGACGGATACAAATGGTGGGTGGAGCGTGTCCGTGCGGCTTCAAAGCTGTTCGACCTGACAAGGATAGACCATTTCAGGGGCTTTGAATCCTTTTATGCCATCCCTGCGGAGAACGACACCGCTGAAGAGGGAGAATGGCTTCCGGGCCCCGGTAAGGCACTGTTTGACAGGATCAAGGCAGAACTCGGCGGCGTGGAACTGGTGGCGGAGGATCTGGGATTTCTCACTCCCGAAGTGCATCAGATGCTGCATGAATGCGGATATCCGGGCATGAATGTGACGGAATTTGCCTTCGGCGGCGATGACAGCGGTTATCTGCCGCACAACTATGTGCGAAACAGCGTTGTCTATATCGGCACTCACGACAATGATACCGCAGCGGGATGGTATGATTCCTGTGACAAGGCTGCAAAGAAGCGTATCTGCAATTATCTCGGCATCAAGCGCAGCTCATCCCCCGAAAAGGTGACAAAGCACCTTATCCGCATGGCTATGGCATCCCCCTCCGACTTGTGCATCCTTCAGATGCAGGATATCCTGGGTCTTGGCACCTCCGCCAGAATGAACATCCCATCCACCGTCGGAAACGGCAACTGGGCCTGGCGAATGGAGAAGATGCCCGACAAGAAGACTGCCAAAAGGCTGAAGAAACTGACGAAAACATATTTCAGATAAAAAATGCACCGTCCGGACGGGCGGTGCTTTCGTATCGGCTTTGTTATTCTGCGGAGGTCTCTGCCTCATCCGAGGACGTCTCTTCCGTGTCTTCGGCGGATGTCTCATCGGATGCCGTCTCCGATGCAGGTGCATCATCCTTGTGCATCTTTTCCTGAAGGACTCCCAGCTTATCCTTTACGGATTCTATGGTGGTGAAGATAGGATAGTCTATGTGGAAATATGTGTAGTTCCATCCTCTGTCGGCTATGTCATAGACCTGTATGCCGTTCTGTTCGCCGATATAGTCCAGCTCATCAAAGTATTCCTCACCGTTGATGAACATCTTGGTGCCGCTCCACTCGCACTCGAACTCCACGGGATTGGACTGCTGCTTCACTAGCTTGCGGATGGTGGTGTCCAGCTTGATGAAGCCCTTGTCTTCGTCAAGCGTGTTAGGCTCGATGTATACGCATTTCTTACCTGTCGATTTGTTTGCCACGTCAAGCACATAATAGCGGAAGGCTCCCGACGGGGACACTCCCCTTTCGATCATGGTGTCCACCGTGGTGACACGGAATACGTTCATGACAAGGAAGAATGCGATACCTCCCAGTATGTACATTAGCAGGAATACCGTGCCGAATATGGTCTTCGCCGTTTCGTTCATGTGACAGCAGAAAAATCCGAACAGGGTCACAATGAAGGCAGGCACCAGCAGCGGCCAGTTGCCCCAGTCCAGCAGCAGCAGCGGCAGGAATATGGGCATATTGAGCATGGCAAGGATACAGGTTATGGGCGATCTTCTGGTGTACAGGTCAAGCAGGCAGACCAGTACAGATGCCACCGCCGCTATCACGGCAAACTTCTTCTTCTCCGTATACTCTATATTGTAGAAGAACACTATATAATCAAAGTACAGCAGCAGTGCGGTGTAAATGACTCCAAGAAGGCTGACTGCCAGCTTGAACCATTTATTGTTCACGACCTTTGCTACTCTTTCCATATGTTCTCCCCCTTTCTGTAATCATACATAGTCATTATACCATATTTGTGTTCTCAAATCAACTACAAATCAGTATCAATGCAGAAACAATACATAAGCATGGATTTGTCCGTCTGACCTCATATATGACGGTATCATTTATTCATTTTGACTAACAATGAAGAGATTTATGCATAGATTTGATAAAAAGCAAAAAACCTATTGACTTTTTTATTTATGTGTTGTATAATATTACTAAATGTTAATGTAGTATACCTATTTCTGAACAATTTATTGACGACAGGCTTTGCAGCCTTGCCCTAAAAGGCGGTCAATGGACGGAGGAAGGTAATATCGGACGTTATGTCTGTGAAAAGGAGTCTGGTTAGGAATGAGCGAGTCGAGATTTATAAAGACCGTACCTTTCGGGGGGTATGACAAGAACGATGTTGAAAAGAAACTGGAGAGTATGTATACTCAGATCTTTGATCTGAAAAACGAGCTCCGGGAGACCAAGCTCCTGATGGAGGAATACAAGAAGGGCAGTGACGCCGAGAAAGCAAGTGAGACGGTTCTCAGCGGAGAGCGTGCCAAGCTCACCTCTGTTCAGGTACAGAAAGAGAGCCTTTCTGACAAGCTGAAGATCGCAGATGACGATCTGAAGAAGAAGACCAAGGAGCTTGAAGATGCCCTCAGTGAGGTGACAGAGCTCAAAACCAAGCTCGAGGAAGCAGAATCCAAGCTGAAGATGATCGAGGCAGGCGGTGATGCCGCTTCACTCGGAACAGTATTCATCGAGGCTCAGAAGGCTGCGGATATGGTTAAGGCTACGAGCAAGGCAGAGGCAGAGAAGATAGAGTCCGATGCCAAAAAGGTAGTCGAGAACATGATAGCCGATGCCAACAACAAGGCATCTACCATCATATACGAAGCAGAAAAACAGGCCGCACAGACCAAGGCAGACAGTGAGAACGATGCAGAGCAGATGAAGGCTGCATCAGGAAATCTCCGTGCGGTAGTCCTCAGCGATGTTGAGAACTTTATCGAAGAGATAGTCCATGTCCGTGAGGTATTTGAACACTTTGAGAACCTGGGCATGGCAAAGGTGGAAGAGTCCGAGAAGCTGCTTGCCCGTACAAAGAAAAAGCTCACAGACGGCGGAGTTCCCGTATTTACCGACCCCAAGAAGGTAGATGCGAAGCTTCCCGAGGAGCCCAAGCTGACTCCCGTGGATCACGATCTTGACAGCGGCAGGAAGAATGCCGAGCTTGACAAGCTGATGGCTATGGCAAATGCCATAGGCGCCGATGACAAGGACGATGATAAGAAGCCTGAAAAGAAGGAAGAAAAGAAGTCCGACAAAAAGGATGAAAAAGCACCTTCCGTCAGCCTTGACGAACTGATGAAACAGGCTGAATCCATAGGCTGATGCGGCGGAGCATGATGCTCCTCACGGCAGGGAGAAACGCCTGCAAAGGTCATAACGGCCTTTGCAGGCAAAGAAAAAGTAGATCATCATAGGGGGATTATCCATGAGTGATATAGTAATTGTAAAGCCCGAAAACTGCGTGGGTTGTAACGCCTGCGTCCGTGCCTGTCCCGTACCGGAGGCAAATATCTCCAAGCAGGTGGCGGAAGGCAAATTCATTACCAGCGTCAATTCAGAAAAATGCGTGGGATGCGGTGCCTGTGTATCCGCCTGCTCCCACGGGGCAAGAGATTATGTCGATGACACGGAAGCCTGCATGAGCCTTCTCGGATCGGAGAAGCTCATACTTCTGGTGACACCTGCCATCAAGGCGGTGCTTCCCAACAAGTGGAAGGACGTTCTGGACTGGTTCCGCAAGAAGGGCTGCCTTATCTACGATGTATCCTTCGGTGCGGATATATGCACATGGGCGCATATCCGTGCAATAGAGTCCAATCAGATAGGGAATGTCGTATCACAGCAGTGTCCTGCGGTGGTCAAGTATATCGAGGCATATCAGCCGAAGCTCCTCCAGAATATCTCGCCCATCCATTCTCCGACATTGTGCCTTGCTACATATATTCGCAAATACCTGAGAAGGACAAATCCCATCGCTGTGCTCTCTCCCTGCATCGCCGCAAGGATGGAGAACGAGGAGACAGGGCTCGTTGAATACAATATGACCATAAAGAAGCTCATGGAGTATTTCGACAAGAACGATATCCGAATCCCCACCTCCGACCCCAATGTTTACGAGTATCAGTTCGATGAGCAGCAGGGTCAGCTGGGAAGCGTGTTCACCCGTCCCGGCGGTATGCGTGATGCACTTCACGCCAACCTCCCTGACCTGAGCATAGCAAATACGGAGGGCGTGTCTGTATATCAGCAG
The DNA here is from genome assembly GCA_017468865.1 of Oscillospiraceae bacterium. GTDB lineage: Bacteria > Bacillota > Clostridia > Oscillospirales > Ruminococcaceae > Huintestinicola. The sequence goes on from JAFUHM010000049.1 coordinate 31,674, forward strand.
CTCGATATGTACGCTATGATGTCGGATAACAAGCGTCCTCAGGTGTTTGACGTGTTCTCCTGCCAGAACGGATGCAACATGGGTCCCGGCACAGGCTCCAGACAGAATGTCTTTGATGTGAGCAACATCATGAAGAACGTTGAGAAGAATGCCCGTGAACGCCGCAAGGGTTCTGGTCTTTTCAACAGAGGCGGCGATGACAAGCTGTTCAAGGCTTTCGATGAAGAACTTCAGCTTGCCGATTTCATCCGCTCCTACCGTCCCGGCCGTCCTACCATGACGCCGAGTGACGAACAGCTCCAGCCCATCTACGAATCCATGGGCAAGCTCACGGACGAAGAAAGGCATTACGATTGCAGAGCCTGCGGCAATAACACCTGCCGTGAAATGGCTATATCCATCTTCAGAGGCCTCAATACGCCCAACAACTGTATCGTACACGCAAAGTCCGTCCTCCTTGCAAGCCACAGCACCCTCACGAACAAGCATGAGAAGCTTGCAGCCATCACCGAGGAATGTCTGGGTCTGTCCGATAAGCTGATGACGGATATCGAGCAGATCGGCAACAACATGACATCCATAGGTGAATCCACCACCAAGACTCATGAGCGTGCAAACGTGGTGAATGACCTTCTCAAGAATATCGTCACATTCTGTAACGGCAACCCCACCATGGATGAGGCAAGCGTAAAGCAGCTGACCGCTATCCTGGAGACCACCATCAAGGCATTCGGTGCAGTGGACGACAACGTCAACGTTACCAACGAGAGCAGCTCGGCTATCAAGAAATCCATAGATCAGATCACAGAAGTCATAGGTAAGCTCAATGCTGTGCTTATGGAGAGCGAAAGCCAGGATCTGCAGTAAAAAGTGAACGGTGGGCATCAGTTTTTGTGCATTTGTTATATTTATAGGGTGTATTTTTGACAAAAATTTTACTTTCATCAGTGCTTTTTTCTATGAAAAAAGTTTAAATGAATATTGCATTTTTAATTTAAATGTGATATAATATATCTGATGTACAATGACTTTCACCGCTGTTGATGCAGGCGGTTCATAGATACCACCGGGAGGAAAGAATATGGCTTATACACTTAACAATGTCGATGAGGCAGTAGACGGAAAGTACCTCGTTGTGAGGAATAAGACCGGACAGGCTAAGGTCGGCACCATGGTACATATCATGAGTGCTAAGCAGTCTTCCGACGGCAGGATAGATATGGGTTATCGTGTTACCGGTACAGGTCAGAACTACACTGCCCGCTTCGACAGTATCAAGGATTTTTGCTCTTGGGCAAGACCTGATACATTCATCGCACGTTATTATGAATGTTTTGACAACAACGAGATCTCTCGCTACATCAAGATAAACAACCGTACTGTTGTCACCTTCTGCCTGCCTATCATACTGATAGCTCTTGTCCTGATATGGATAATCTTCGGTGCGATCCTTGGCAAGGCAGGTGCGGCTCCCATAGTCGTAGGCATCATATGCTCGGTTGTGGCTGTTGCGTTTGTATTCTTCCTGTACAAGTCATCGAAGAACAAGATCAAGATGGATCTGTATAAGAAGGTCAGCGCATCGAGATGGGGCGTTACCATCAAGTAACAGTAATCGTTATCATGAAATCAAAACAGCTTCGGGAGACCGAAGCTGTTTTTACTTCAAAGCGAAAATGTGACGTGAGACTGAGGAGTAAATAAATACAGCAAGAGAGATTCCCCTTGCTGTGTGTGATTATGTTAAGACTTGCCCAAAAGCGGAGGTGGCATTACTCTATTGTAAAACTTTCTGTTTTCAAATCACAATAGAATCTTCCACTCGTGGCACTAAATTTCAAGACACAGTAATCGGGATCGGTTACACCGCCCTTATAAAACATAGTGTCGCCTTTACGCCAAATCATATCTTTTGTTTTTTGGTCGGTTAAAACTTCCATTTTGCCTTTTAACATAACACCGATGTATTTAATCAAGCCCTTATGATAGAAGTAAATACAGGCATTAGGATTGTTGATGTACTGTTTAACTCTCATTGAAGAAGTGTTTGTCGAAAAATAAAACTGGCGAAGTCCATCAATCTTTCTTGGTCTAAGCATAGCTTTTACATTTGGAAAACCATCTTCATCTATGGAACAGATAAAAGCCACTTTTTGTTTGCTGATAAATTCTGCAATCTTATTATTATCCATAATCCACCCTAATCCTTTACTTGTGGTGTTATCAACCATTATACCAAACTACCGATGATGTCACAAGGTTATCCCTTGTGGGAACGAAGATGCCGAAAAGGGATCTGAGGAGCATGAGTGAGAAGATCACCGCCAGTATCAGGGCTATGATACGGGGAAGATTCTTGGCAATGACGCTCTCATTCTCCTTATTCAGCCTTTTCTCCTCCATTTGCATGATGAGAGACTGCCAGTAGCTCACATACCTTTCATCACCCGACATATGCATGGCTGCACGGGCATAATTCTCAGCCTTGTCCATATCCCCCGTGTGCTCATATATCTGTGCGGCATAGTAATACCAGCGGGGATCGCTGCGGGACATATTGTCGAGCATCTTTGCGGCACGCTGATACGCACCGTTTGAAATATACATCTCCACGAACTCATAGTCACCGATGGCTCCGCTCCCCTTCATGCCGAACATCTCACGGATCAGGTCGGAAATGTCCTCATAGGCATAGTAATGCGTCCCCTTTTCATCCGTCCATGTGCCTGCGGGAGCGCCGTTCATTGAGCCGTCACGATAATGTCCCACCGGGATGTCAGCCGCCTTGCCGCTGCGGACTGCTTCATATGCGGCATTGATCTCGCTCATATGCCGTGCCGCCGTGGGATCGTCGGGATGAAGATCGGGATGTAACTCCTTCACCAGAGCACGGTATCTTTTCTTTATATCCTCCTCCGAAGCCGATCGGGGAAGTCCGAGGATCTCATAAGCATCCATAGCGCCGTCCTTAATTATGTAAACTTGAACTGAACCATTGACAGCATTATACCATAAAATGAGGACAAATGCAATAGATAAGCCGGATTTTATAGAACGAAGCAATGTATTTAAATCCAAATCGGGTGCAGGCACCGCCTGCTTATATCATAAAATGAGGACAAATGCAATAGATAAGCCGGATTTTATAGAACGGAGCAAGTCCGATGATAAGCCGCTGTGATGGACAGCGGCTTATCTTGGCTTATTCATTCACGTCCGGGAAAGCCTTACTTTTTCATAAGGCCTTTGCCTGCATTCCACGCCTGACCTACCTTCTCTCCGACAGAATAGTATCCGCTCCTGTACTGATCGAAAATCAGGGCATTTACCTTTTCGGGAAGGATCTTGTCCTTGTCGCCTACGACGCTCTCTTCGGCACTTACATTGACGATCTTGCCGACAACAGCGTGCATATTATCGGTGTTTACCTCTTCCAGCAGCTCACATTCCAGTGTAACGGGATATTCCGTGATGATCGGAGCATTGACAAACTCGCTCTTTACAGCGTGGCAGCCGCTTCTCTCAAACTTGTCGGGCATCTTGTTTCCTGTTGCGATACCGAAGAAGTCGGCAGTTTCCATATTCGGCACATCGGCAATGCTTACGGTAAATGCCTTTGTCTCCATGATGTTCTTTGTGGTCTTGTGATCTGCATCGATGAACAGTGCGATCTTGTCAGTATCGCATATCTGCGCCCAAGCTGCGTTCATAGCACAGATACTGCCGTCAGCACCGTATGCAGCAACTATAACAACGGGCATCGGAAACAATGCGGGCTGTACGCCTAAATTCTTTCTCATGGTCTACCTCCTTGTAAAACTGTTCCTTTGCAGAGCTTAGCGGTATGCCGCCGCTCCGCAGCTGATGAACTTGATCTGAAATGGTCGGTTTTTTCATCTATTTATATTATATCATAATATGAAGATAA
>JAFUHM010000050.1 GCA_017468865.1 Oscillospiraceae bacterium
AAGAAGGATCCTTTTATCGAGATGGAAAAGCACGAACAGACGCTGCTTTCCGAGGGCATACCCCATGACCGCCTCATCCGCTCCCGCACCGATGATGTAGGGCGCTGGCAGGATGTGACTCACGGGATGGACATCGTCTGCTACAATACCCCCTATGAACTGTCCTCTTTCAGGTACGGACACCGATACAGCGTGGGCAGGGATTTCCTGCCCGTCATGGTCAACTACGGGTTTTACCGCTCCCGTTACGATGACCACATCCTGCGCATGGATACCTACCGATATATGTGGAAGGCCTTCTTTGAATGTGAGGATACGCAGGCACAGTATGCTTCGGCATCTTTTGACAAGGGAGACAATGCTTTTGTGACGGGATATATCAAGATGGATGGGCTGTATCATCATCAGCCGCATCCCCATGAGGGCAGGAGGGTGCTTCTGGCGCTCCATCATTCCGTGGACGGCGGTGCCAATGATACCCTTTCCCTGGCAAACTTCATCCGCTATATAGATTATTTTGAGGCTCTTCCCGACAAGTACCATGACATCACATTCGTGTACCGCCCTCACCCCTATCTGTTCACCGTCATGCGTGACCCGAAATTCTGGGGCGACAGGAAGGTGGATGACTTTATTGCCCGAATGAAGAGCAAAAAGAATGTGGTGTGGGATGAAAGCGACGACTACTTCACCGCATTCTCCGAGTGCGACGGATGTATACAGGACTGCGGTTCATTCCTGGTGGAGTATCAGTATACCGATAAGCCCTGCTGCTATATGCTCAAATCCCCCTCCGATGCAGACCGCAAGTTTACCGCCCTGGGGAAGAAATGCCTTGATGCCTGCTATATCTCCTACTCCACGGATGACATCGACAGATTTATAAATGACGTAATCATCGGCGGAAACGACACTAAGGCGGATGTCCGCCGCAGGCTGAGGGAGCAGGTCATGGTAAACTATCCCCACGCTGCAAGGGCGGCGCTCGATGAGATAAAGCGTTCTCTCGGCCTGTGAACGGAGCGGATCGCCTGCGGAAAGCCGCTCCTCCGCAGTGTGCAAAGGCTCAGGGCGGCTGCGTTATCGCCGCCCTGTCCGCCGTGGATAAGCACCCCGACATAGAAAAACTAATAATGTAAACAAATTATGAATTTTAGAAAAAGCTATTGACATTATGGGAAAATAGTGGTATACTCTAATAGTTGCAGGTCGAACGGAAGTTCAAGACTGAACCGTTCATTGCTGGTGTAGCTCAGTTGGTAGAGCAGCTGATTTGTAATCAGCAGGTCGGGGGTTCGAGTCCGTCCACCAGCTCCATATGGAAGAGTTCCCGAGTGGCCAAAGGGGGCAGACTGTAAATCTGTTGTCTCTGACTTCGGTGGTTCGAATCCACCCTCTTCCACCAAGATGCTTAAAGGTCGCAGATTACTGCGGCCTTTTTTCATTACGACAGGGAATATGAAAAAAAATTAAATTTGTCGGATATTTCTATTGATATTTTGTCCGATATGTAGTATAATAGTTAGATGGAAGTGTGTTGAAAGGATATGACTATGGATAAGAAACATATGCGCCGTGACGCCCCCCGCAGGGAACACAGCGAGAAGCCCCGCATTAGTACCGAGAAGCCCCGCATCAATACTGAGAATAAATATCAGGACGAGCCCGAGGGACTTATAGTAGGGCGCAATCCCGTGCTTGAGGCGCTCAAGTCCGGCAAGTCCATCGATGTTATCTATACTTCGCCCAATGCCACAGGCAGCATCGCCTCTATCACCAGGATCGCAAGGGAACAGGGGATAGTGGTCAAGTCTGTGAGCGATGCCAAGCTGTCACAGATGTGCGGCGGACAGGTCCATCAGGGAGTGATAGCTTCGGGTGCCTGTGCGGAGTATGTGTCGGTAGAGGAGATACTTGAAGTATCCGTGCGCAAGGGGACGAGCCCCTTCATCATAATATGCGATGAGATAGAGGATCCCCATAATCTGGGCGCCATCATCCGCACGGCAGAGGCTGCGGGTGCGGACGGAGTCATCATCCCCAAAAGGCGCAGCGCCTCCCTTAATGCCACCGTGTACAAGACTTCGGCAGGTGCCGCAAGTTATCTGCCCGTGGCAAGAGTTGCCAATATATCCCAGACCATAGATATGCTCAAATCCAGGGGCGTGTGGATATACGGCACCGATGCGGCAGGGGAGAGCTATACAAGGACGGATCTGACAGGTGCAGTGGCATTTGTCATAGGAAATGAAGGTTCGGGCATGGGCAAGCTCATCAGAGGCAAGTGCGATCATCTTGTTTCCCTTCCCATGAACGGCAGGGTAAACTCCCTCAATGCTTCCGTTGCCGCAGGTATATTCATGTACGAGACTGTAAGACAGAGAATGAGCGCAGGTGTCTGATGCAGCGGTCTTGCCGCCGTGAGATGCACCGTGCTATCCTATACGATCTACAGAGGTGCTTTGATTGAGTGATAAGAATTATTCCATAGATGATATACTCGGGGAATACAAGGACCCTTCCGGAAATACCGGGGACCTTGACGATATACTTAGGAGCTACCCCGCTACAAACAGCTATGATGCGGATCTTGCCGACATATTCAGGACGGATGAGGCGTCCATGTCGGTGAGCGATTTCAACATCACACAGGCATCAAGCTATCCTTCACCCGAGGAAATACGCCGCAAGGCTGCAAATATAACCCTCGTTCCGGACGAGGAGCTTTCTCCCGATGACAGGCTGAAAAAGCAGCAGCAGATAAACTATGAGATCATCAGCGGAGACTACGAGCGAAAGAACGTGCCCACGGAGCTGAAGACCTCCATCGAACTCGAGGCGGAGCGCCTTGACCAGAGCGAGGACGACGTGAAGGTGTACAACATCGGAAATGACGCCTCTCCCGCAGCAGATCCCGAAGGGGAAACGGAAGCCGTTCCCGATGCCGAGGCAGCTGCCGAAGCGGACGGCGTTCCTGCGGAGGAACTTCCACCGTTCGAGGAGATGTTCCCCGAAACGAAAAAGAAGAAGGGGCTATTCTCAGGGTTCAGCCTTTTCGGGAAAAAGAAGCAGAAGGAAAAGGGCAAGTTCGGACTTGACCTTCTCGGCGATGTACAGGGCGTCCACTCCGAGGACGATGACGACTTCGACAGGAAGTACGGCAGTATGCCCCTGTTTACCGAGGAGGAGCGTGATGAGCTCATGGGCGAACATGAGCTCCCCTCCGATCTGACGTTTGAGGAAGATCAGGGACATTCTCTTTCGGAGAAGATGGAGCTTGCCGAATACAGCGAGAAGTATTCGGGGGACAAGGATCTCCGGCCCGCAGCAGTGCCGCAGGAGAAGCCTGTCATCGAGGTGGATGACCCCTTTGACAAATATGCCGATCTCGACAAGATAAACGAACTTGACCTTGACAGCATCCTTGCCCAGTATGAGACACCGAAGAAGGTGACTGCCGAAGCCTCTCCCTGGGGCTCTATCACAGGCATGGTGGGCAAGCTCATAGCCAAGGACTCCGACAGCGAGGCAGGCGAGCTGGCATCGAAGAAGGTGCAGCCCATAGAGCGACCGAAGGTGGCAGATATGGATCTGGGGCTTTCGGATAAGATACTTCCCGATACGGCTTCCTTCAAGATAACCGACCCCCAGCTGAAGAAAATAGATGAGCTTCGCAAGAACCGTGAGGAGAAGGTCAAGAATTTCAAGTTCACCAGCCTTGACGGTGATGACGAAGAAGATGACGAGCAGATCGAGAAGCAGATCCTGGAAGACATGGAGGCAGATGAGCCCGAGACTATCGAGGACTTCGGCTCACTCAACGACGCTCCTGCCATCGCACAGCACATCGAGAAGCAGAAGAATGAACTGTATATCCGTCTGCTGGTGCTTGTGCTCTGCTTTGTGGTCTCGGTCTACATCGCCGTAGCCAACGACCATGATCTTCCCGTGCTCAAGACTCTTGAGCTTATCAACAAGCACCAGCATCCCGATTCATTCCTCACCATAAATACCATTCTGGGAATGATCGCAGGTGCGGTCTGCTTGAACAATGTGTTCGGCGGCATAGGCGCACTCTTCAAGCTAAAGCCCAATACGGACACCCTCCCCGCAATGTCACTGGCATCGAGCCTTGTCACCTCCGTGGTGTCACTTATGTCAACGAATGTGGTCAGAGGCAGCTTTGCGTTTATCTATATGCCTGTGGCACTGGGCTCTCTGATATTCAACACCATTGGCAAGCTTCTGGTCATATCCAGGACACAGAGGGGCTTTGCCAATATTTCGGGAGACACCGATCATTATGCACTGTTCTGCATGAAGGAAGACAGCGAACAGGCGGTCAATTTCACGAGAGGCGCAATAACGGATCTGCCGAGACTTGCAGGTATGCACAAGACCGAGCTTATCACCAACTTCCTGAAGAATTCCTATGCCACGGATTCGACCGACGGCTTCTGCAGGAGACAGGCTCCTGTCATCGCAGTCATATCCGTTATACTTGGTGTCATCGCAGGACTTATGGGACGTGAGGAGCATGGTTCTCTGGGCGCTTTCTGCGTAGGCCTTTCCGTATGCTCTGCTGTATGGGCAGTATGCTCATGCTACGCCATGATGCTCATCGTCAACCTCCCTATGAACAGGCTCTCCAAGTCCTGCGAGAAGAAGCAGGGCGCAGTCATCGGATTTGACAGCATAGAGGAGTTCGCACCCGTGAACACCGTGCTGGTGGATGCACAGCAGATATTCCCTGCCGGCTCCATCAAGCTGCGCAACATCAAGAGTTTCTTCAATACCTCCATGGATGAGGCGATAGTCCAGGCGGCAAGCCTTACCCATCAGTCGGGCTCCATCCTTGACAGTATGTTCTATGAGATCATATGCGGCAAGGTGCAGATGCTCTCTCCCGTGGAGAGTTACCTCTATGAGGACAGCATGGGAGTCTGCGGCTGGATAAACAACAAGCGTGTCCTGCTGGGGAACCGTGACCTGATGATAAATCACAGCATAGAGGGACTGCCCTCCGCAGTCAAGGAGCAGGAGTACACAAAGAACGGACGCATTGCCGTGTATCTCTCCATTTCGGGGCAGCTCTCCGCAATGTTCATAATCGAGCTGGTGCCCGATTACCACATAGCGGAGGCTCTGCGTGACCTTGAACGGAGAAATGTGTCAGTGATGCTGCGCTCTGTTGACTCCATGCTGTCTATCAATACTCTGTCGGATCTGTTTGAGGTTTCACCCTCGTTCTTTAAGCTGATACCCTTCCGCTATCACAGCGACTTCTCCGATGCCGTGGGATTCAGGGCGGAGGCTGACGCAAAACTTGCCTGCACAGGCTCGTTCCCGTCCTTCGTGCAGCTTATCAACGGCACGAAAACACTTCATACGGTCATATCCTTCGGTATCGCATCCCAGGCGGCGCAGATACTCTTCGGTATTATCGTTGTGCTGTTTCTGGTGCTGATACGCAATTTCTCCGAGCTTACCGTTACCAAGGTGCTCATTTATGACATCGCCTTTGCTGCGGCTTATGCCGTGTTCCAGAGGTTCTACAAGCTGTAAGAGCAATGCCCTTCCGAGGTTCGGAAGGGCATTCAAAGCGTTGCTTTCAAGAAAGCAGCGGCAAGCGAAAGCTTGCCGATATTCAGTAGGGGATTGTACCCCCTACTGAATATCAAGATGGAACCCATGCCACCAAATGGCATGAGCTGCCATTTAGAGGCGGGGGACATCGCTGCCTTGATTATATATCGACGCACTGTGAGGCTATCCTGATACATTCATCCACCACAAGTGCCTTTTCGTCATCCGCAAGCAGATATCCCACCTTGCCGAGGGAGCGGATGAAGGAGTCAAATCCGTCCGCAAGGAACACTTCGTCTATCCTGCAGCAGAATGTGGACTGGGATCCCGACACGCAGATTATCACGGTGCGCTCGCCCGGGATCGTTATCTGTATATTGCTCACGGAAAGTGAGTCGGAGTCTATGATGTCGTAGTTTGAGCTCCGCAGTTCCTCCAGCAGTTCTATCCTCTCTCCGGGGGGGAATGTGCGGAGGTATTCCCCCGGTATCCCCCGAAGCACCCCCGTGCGTGCGAATTCATACAGTCCGTCAGCCGAGAAGTAATTGTGGGATGGGTATTTGTGGTATGCCTCTGCCTTATCCGTGTGACGGTGCATCAGTTCTATCTTGCCTGTCTTGTATTCGTCAAGGAGCCTGGAATGCATCATATCGGGGCTGAACATGGATGAGAAGCAGGGCATATATCCGATGGAACTTATGAACCTGCCTTTGTTGCGTGCGTGGACATATAGGATGTCATCAGGCTCGATCATGGTGAAGAAGGGCTTTGACTTGCGCATGAGCAGGGTGAAGTATTCATCCATCTGCCGCTTGAGGGGCTGATAAGGACACATGAGCCCCATGGTGAGGCTGTCGTTGACGAATACCGAGCATCGGGAGGAACTCACACAGTACGGGTAGGGCGGGAAGAAGTCCTCGCATTCGCCTGCGTTGGAATAGTAGTAATATGAGTGATAGTCGATGTTTGAGAATGTGCAGAAGAACAGCCCTGTGCGTATCTTGTCAAAGTTCGCCTCAAATCCGCTGCCCGAAAGGAGCCGTCCGAAGTGGTCTATCCTTATCCTGCCGCCCACGGAATTTATCGTCTGCACCAGAGTGGTAAAGAGATCCTCATGGGAAACGGGGATGGTGATGATGATATGGGGGTCATCACGGAGCATCTCGTCAAGTACCACATTCATGCACATGGTGGTCACGTCGGTCCTGTTGTCTGCGGTGGAAAAGTCATTTTTGGTGACGGGTGTCTTGTCCACGATCAGCTGCTCTACCTCATTGGTGTCTGAGTGGGTCGAGGGGAGACTGCTTATCAGTGCGGTGATACGCTTGAATGCAGGGTAATGCGCTCCGAGCTTCTCCTCCATGTATGTCTCGGTGATGAGACGCTGCTTTTCGGGGGTGACAGGAAGAACGCTGCACAGCGACCTCACAAAATCTACGGTGGGGAGAAAGTCCCCCGCTACTGCGTGGGATACTGCTGAGCGCCCGAGACGGCATTTCGCCGCAAGTCTGGATATGCTTATCCCGCTGTCATGGACAGCATCAGACAGAAGATCGGAAAATCTGCTCATCTGATACCGCCGAGTGCATAGAGGGCGAGTACATAGCTGTCTTTGCCGAAGCCTGCGATCACGCCCCTGCATACAGCAGAGATAACGGATCTGTGACGGAATTCCTCTCTTGTGTGGACATTTGAGATATGCACTTCCACGGCGGGTATCTTTACTGCGGATATGGCATCACGGATGGCATAGCTGTAATGGGTGTATGCCCCTGCGTTGATGACGATGCCGTCATATGTCTTTCGAGCCTCATGGATGGCGTCTATGATCGCACCCTCGCTGTTTGACTGGAAAAAGCCGCATTCTATGCCGATCCCTTCGGCTTTCTCCCTGATATATGCGCATACGCTCTCGTAGGTGTCCGCACCGTAAACGCCCGGTTCACGCTCGCCCAAGAGATCAAGATTCGGCCCGTTGATTATAAGTATCTTCATGTGTTTCTCCTTATACCTTCCGTACAGTCGATTGATGTCAATACAGTCAATTCCATTCTACTACTTTGGGCATCGGATATAAACCGATTTTCGATAAGTAAAAGTAAAATAAATATTAATAAACTGTGTGGGCAGGCTGAGCCTGCACCCCATTCGTTCATTCATCTGCATCGGTCATACTCGGCACGGCTCGGCAGGCAGGCTGAGCCCACACCCGATTCGTTCATTCATCTGCATCGGTCATACCCGGCACGGCTCGGCAGGCAGGCAGAGCCTGCACCCGATCTGAGTTTAAGTGCGTATATTCCGTTTCATGTATTCGGATGATCTGTCGGATATCTTCCGTTTTATTGCATGAACAGGCTGAGCCTGCACCCGACCTGAGTTTAGGTACATTTGTTCCGTTTCATGTATTCGGATTATCTGTCGGATATCTTCCGTTTTATTGCATGAACAGGCTGAGCCTGCACCCGATCCGAGTTTAGGTACGTTTATTCCGTTTCATATATTCGGATGATCTGTCGGATATCTTCCGTTTATTGCATGAATGGGCTGAGCCTGCATCCCGTTCGCTTTGAAAATTTTGTCATATCTATTGATTATTTCGGTATATTATGATATAATGATATGTATATTATGAGCCTTATGAGAGGGAGTTCATATGAAGCGTATATTATCACTGTTATGTGCTGCGATGATGACGGCGTGTTCTGCGGAGGCAGTGCCCTCTGCGCAGACAGCGCCTTCAAGCGGCGATCCCGACGGGGACGTGACATCGGCGGAGCAGACGGTACAGGAAACGGAGTATGTGCCTGAGGTAAAGACAGTCACATATACCGCAGTAGGCGACAATCTCATCCATTCGACCATCTATAATCAGGCGCATGAGCGGGCTGAGGGGAAGGAATATGTTGACTACGACTTTGAATACGCATACGAGGGAGTAGCAGACCTTCTGGACAAGGCGGATATCTCCGTCATCAATCAGGAGACCGTTATCTCCGACATAAATCCGCCTTCCGACTATCCGCTTTTCAACAGTCCCCCCGATCTCGGGAACCATATGGTCAGGCTGGGATTTGACGTCTTCGGGATAGCAAATAATCATATCCTGGATCAGAAGAGCGAAGGCCTTGAGGCATCCCTTGACTACTACGACCGAAAGGGTCTTGTAAGGGTGGGAGCCTATCATGACGAGGAGGACCGCAATACCCTGCGCATAGTGGAAAAGAACGGGGTGAAGACGGCGTTCCTTGCATACACCGAATACACCAACGGGCTTTCCCTGCCTGCGGATTCTCCTTTATGCTACGGCTCTATCGCCGAAGAAGAGGACATAGAGAAGGCGCTTGAAGAAGTGAAGTCTGCTTCAAAAAAGGCGGATGTGGTGATCGTCATGCTCCACTGGGGCGTGGAGGATTCTGATGTGGTGACTGAATATCAGAGGACGCTGGCGCAGCGCTTTGCGGATGCCGGAACTACGATGATACTCGGCTCGCATCCCCATGTGCTCCGTGACATAGAACCGTTCACGGCGGCAGACGGGCATCAGATGGTGTGCGTATATTCCCTGGGCAACTTCATCTCCGCTCAGGATCGGGCACGAAATCTCATAAGCGGTGTCTACAACTTCTCGATAAATGTCACCGACGGGAAGACCGAGATAGGCTATACCGAGTTCATCCCCATAGTCACCCACTACGACTGGGGCTTCAAGGATCTGCGCCTGTACAAGCTGTCGGACTACACCCGTGAGCTGGCGGAGGAGCATGGTGTGAACAAGTATGATGATATGAGCCTTGACATGATATACGATTATCTGGAAAAACATAACCTTTACCGCAGGATAGACGAGGAATAGGCTTCGTCCTCTTTCCCGTAGGACAGGCTCTCTGCCGGACGGCAGGGGGTCTGTCTGTCGGATGATGACCATATCGGTTAGCGTCATATAACCGCAGGTCCGGTCTTTGTTCTGATACTGCGAGGGCAATTTTTCGGGGGCAAATATGGATAAAAAATATGTAATTCAAGGGATAATAGGCTGTGCCCTGTTCGGCGTTGGTGACTGGCTGTTAGGGTTTGTTGATCCTGCCAAGGTAAACGGCGATGTGTTTTACTTTATCAGTGCAGGACACGGCGCAGATTTCCCGTCACTAAAAATAACCATTACGATAGTAACCGCAGTGATCGGTGTTCTGTTCATGCATCAGGGCTGTACCCATATTTCCGATCTGATGAAGAATGATAAGGACAAGGCAGGTGCATCAAGAGTGTTTGCATTTCTGAACTTCGCCTGGCTTATCCTACACTTTGTCGTGACGGTCAATGTTTACGCATATTCGTATATGTGCAGGAATTTCGGCAGTGAACAGGCTTCGCTGTTTTCACAGGATATGAGCAGGGTATTGAACTTCGGACTTTACCTGTCCTACTTCATTATCGCCGTGGCTTTGACAGACCTGATATTGGTCATTGCAAAGGGGCGGACACATCTGAGCCGCAGGGAGGCGTTCTTCACGCCGCTGACATGGATAGCTCTGATAGGAGCGGTTTCGATGCTCCTGCCTGAGAGCGCCTTTTCAAAAGGGCTCTACACATTCTGCATGAACGGCGGCATGATCGTGTGGTTCGCAGGAATGCTGCGGAAGAAGAGATCTGCCCGAGAATAAAGCATAATATATGTAAAGGAGGTACTATGATAATAAGCATCAAAAAGGCGCTGCTTTTATCAGCCGGACTATGTGCCATGATCGCTGCAGCAGGCTGCACAGGCGGTTTTGGCGGGAACAGCGCTAAGGATGTCAAAAATGCAATAAATACCTTGAGTGAACAGTTCGGGACGGATTTCGAACTCAGATCGAAAAAGAACACCGGCGGTGCTGTGTGCAATTTCACTGTGACGTGCAGTGAAACCGGTGATAAGGAGATCAGCGTCTTTCAATATGATAAAAAGCATCAGGTAAAGACAGACTATATGTTTGTAAGATATGGCGATGACGCTTATGATATGATACGGAAAGCTGCCGAAAAAACCGAAAAGGATTGCAAAGTTCTCGTTAGCGATCTTGCAGTAAATCACTATCCGAACGTGAAATATGACGCATCATCCGACCTTGCTGCATACCTCGCCGAAAATGACTTTGTGATAGAAGTCGTGATCCCGGAAAAACTTGACAAAGACGGACTGATCGCTGAGTATAAAAAACTTGCGCTTTCACTCAGATCCTGCGGGATCAACTGCAAGACCCTTACTCTCGCCTGTGCCGATTCAAAAGCGGACTTTGATGCTCTGATCCCTCCCGATCATATACCGCACAAAAGGGAACGGGATGTACCGTCCACCGGAGCGTCATTCAGCACATACATATCCGCTATATACCGTTCACTTTATGAATACTGTGACGATCCTGACAATATCGGCGATGTTCTTATTATTGCAGACGGCGTGACCGTGAAAAAAATATGATCTTCGGAGATCCTGAAAAGGACAGGTGATCCGCAGGCATCTGAAAAGTGCTCCGCTTCACGCACACCGAGGAATTTTGTCATATCTATTGATTTTCTGCGAGGTTTATGGTATAATGGATAGGTATGATTAGGACGATGAGGATGCTGCGGTCATATTGCGGCTGCGGCAATAGAGGGTGTCGTTTTGTTAAATGAACTTTACATAAAGAACCTTGCTATAATCGAAGAGGCTGCGATCCCCTTTGATAACGGGTTCATTGTATTTACGGGAGAGACGGGTGCGGGCAAATCCATTCTTATCAACGGTATCAATTCCGTTCTCGGACAGCGCACCAACAAGGATATAGTCCGTTCGGGATGCGACAAAGCATACATATCGGCTCTGTTTTCACAGATACCCTCCGAACTTGCGGACAGGCTCGATGAAATGGGCATCGGCCACGACGAGGGACAGATCACCCTTTCAAGGGAAATACGGGCGGACGGAGGGAGCACCGCAAGGATCAACGGAAAGGCGGCTTCGGTCACGCTGATGCGTGAGATAGGCTCCATGCTCGTGAATATCCACGGACAGCACGACGGACAGATACTCCTTGACCCTGAGAAGCATATCGGTATACTTGACGGGTTCGGTCAGCTTGAGGACATGGTGGCGGAGTATAATGCCGCATTCAGGTCTTTGCAGGAGATCTCCCGCCGCATACACAGCATGGCTGTGGAGCAGAAGCATCAGGCGGAGATGACCGAGAAGTACAGGACGATATCCCGTGAGATAAGCGCCGCTGAGCTTCGCCCCGGTCTTGATGCGGAACTTGAAGCGGAGTACCGCATCGTCAGGAGCAGTGAGGACATAATCGGTGTCCTTTCACAGGCAGGCTATGCGATGCAGGGGGACGATGAGAACTCAGGCATAATAGACATGATCGGCAGCACCCTGCGTGAGATGACGGAGATAACAGACAAGTCGCCTGCGTACTCCGCTCTGTACGAAAGGATGGAGCAGGTGCGCATAGAGCTGGAGGATATCGCATATGAGCTTGTTTCCGAGAAGGACAGCATCGACTGCGACCCTGCACGGGCGGCTTATCTGCGTGACAAGCTCGATCAGATAAACAGTCTTAAAAGGAAATATGGCCCCGAACTTGACGATGTCATCAAGGCGGGAGAGGATGCACAGCGTCAGCTCGACGCCCTTTCCGATATGAGCAGCGACCTTCAGGAAATGGTGAAGGAAAGGGATGAGCTCCTTCATCGTGTGACCGAGATGGCAAAGGCTGTATCCGCCAGGAGGAGCGAGGCAGGGGCACGCTTCAGCGAGCAGGTGGAGAAGGAGCTTGCCTTCCTGAATATGCCCGATGTAAGGATATGCGTGGACATCAGGCAGGGGAAGCTGACAGGCACAGGCCTTGATACGGTGGAGTTCCTTATCGCCACGAATAAGGGAGAGGGTCTCAAACCGCTGTCGAAGATAGCGTCGGGCGGTGAGCTTTCCCGTATCATGCTGGCTCTGAAGAACGTAGTCTCCGAGAGGGACAATATAGGCACGCTCATCTTTGATGAGATAGATACGGGTGTCAGCGGACGTGCGGCACAGAAGATAGCCATAAAGCTGCATGAGGTGTCCCGGAGCCGTCAGGTGATATGCGTCACGCACCTTTCTCAGCTTGCGGCTATGGCAGATGAGCATCTGCTCATTGAGAAGTCCTCGGACGGCACCAGAACATACACGGGGGTGCATCCCCTTGATATGGAGGGGCGCAAGCGAGAGATCGCAAGGATAATGGTAGGGGACAACATCACGGATACGGCTCTGCGCAATGCGGAGGAACTGATGATGTCCGACCGTGACTATAAGGAGTAATATGGCACCGCTTGAGATCGAACGCAAATTTCTCATACATCTTACGCCGCAGATCAGGGAACGTGCGGCTTCATATACGGATATCGTGCAGACCTATCTCGTGAAGACGGACGATCTTCAGAGAAGGGTGCGCAGAAGCGATACTGACGGCACCGTTACATATACCTATACGCTCAAGCGCTTTCTCTCCCCCAAGGTCAGGGAGGAATATGAGCGCATAATAGACAGGGATGAATATGAGAGACTGCTGTGTGAGGCGGATGCGGAGCTTGCCCCCGTTGTCAAGACACGGTACATCATTGAGTATATGTCCCAGAGGTTCGAGGCGGATGTGTATCCCTTCTCGGACAGGTATGCGACCATCGAACTTGAACTGTCCTCGGAAGACCAGCCCATAACGCTTCCCGACTTCATCGATGTGGTGAAGGAGGTAACGGGGGATCATTCCTATTCAAATTCGGTGCTCGCACAGACAAGGAGATTTCCGGAGGAATGATGGAACTCAGATATATAGATATAGGCACAAATCTCTTCTCCGAGCAGTTTGACGGGAAGAGAGAGGAGATAATGGAGAGGGCGGCGGAGGCAGGCACTCTTGCGGTGATCACAGGCTCATCCCACAGGTCGAGCCTTCAGGCGGCCGAATACGTCCGTGTGCATGGCGGTTACTGTACTGCGGGGATACATCCTCATGCGGCTAAGGAGGCTGATGAGGCTGTCATGTCCGACATAAGGCGGCTCATAGATGAGCCTTTTGTGGCGGCAGTCGGCGAATGCGGACTTGATTATGACAGGATGTTCTCACCTGCCGATGTGCAGAGGGACGTGTTTGAGCGGCATCTTCGGATAGCCGAGGAAACGGACAAGCCCCTGTTCCTTCATGAACGGGCGGCGCATGAGGACTTCGTGCGCATACTTTCGGCACATCCCGTGCTGTGCAGACGTGCGGTGGTACACTGCTTCACGGGGGATGAGAAGTCAGCCGTGAGATATCTTGAACTCGGCTGCATGATAGGGATAACGGGCTGGATATGTGATGACAGGCGCAACGCAGAACTGCTCCGAGCCATAAAGGAGATACCTGCCGACAGGCTGATGGCTGAGACCGATGCACCGTATCTCACCCCCCGCATAAAGGGGCTCAGAAACCCCAATGTTCCCCTGAACATAAGCTATGTGGTGTCACGCATCGCCAAGGAAAAGGGTATGGACGAGGAAGAGCTTCGTGTGACGATACTTGACAATACAAAGAGATTTTTCGGGATAGGGTGATGACAGTTGGACAAGGCAAAGCTCAAAGAGCTCCGTGAGCACGGAAAGTGCTTTATCTCGCCTGTCGGGTCGAGCATGAAGCCCCTTTTCAAGAGCGGACAGTGCATCGTGGAGATACGTCCTGTACACGGCGATCCTGCACCTATGGATGTGGTGCTGTACGATGCGGGCAATGTGGGAGTGCTTCATCGGTTCATCCGCATGGAGGGCGATATCTGCATCATCCTTGGGGACAACTGCGTCACCTGTGAGAGAGTACACAGGGACAGGATAGTAGGGCGCATGGTCTCATTTTACAGGGGCGGCAAGTGGTATAAGGTCACATATATGCCCTATATCATCTATTCGGTGATATGGACATATCTGCGTGATGTCCGTATATTTGCAAAGCGCTGCTTCGGCTTTGTGAAGAGGAACGTAAAGAAGATAACGGGGAAATGACGGAGGTATCATGTTTACTGTGATAGACGGCCTTGACGGCAGCGGCAAGAGCACCCAGTTCGGGAGGCTCCTGGCATGGGATGAGAAACTGTACGGTATCAGTTTCCCCGATTATGACAAGCCCTCTGCCGCACTGGTGAAGATGTATCTGGCGGGGGAATTCTCTGCGGATGCGGACGGAGTGAATGCGTATGCGGCATCCACTTTCTATGCGGCGGACAGATATGCCAGCTTTAAGCTGTACTGGGAGAAGGAGTACAGGGCAGGCAGGGATATCCTTGCCAGCAGATATGTAAGCTCCAATATCATCCATCAGATGCCAAAGCTCCCCGAAGACAGATGGGACGATTTTATGGCATGGGCGGAGGACTATGAGTTCGGCAAACTGGAGCTGCCCCGTCCCGATAAGGTGCTGCTTCTGGATATCCCCGTGGAGGTGTCACAGAGCAGGCTCCGCAGGCGGTATGCCGCAGACGGGGGACACCTTGATATACATGAAAGCGATACCGCATATATGGAGCACTGCCGCAGGGCGGCTCTGTATGCCGCTGACAAATGCGGCTGGAGGGTCATTTCCTGCGTGGATGAGGGCAGGGAACTGTCCGAGGATGAGATATTCCAGAAGCTCAGCGGTGAACTTGAGCGGTGATAAAGGCGGTGACGGTATGGACAAGGATAAGATATCGGGCGTTGTTTCACTTGTGAGATCGGCAGTATCCGCAGTGGTCATGGGTGTGATACTGCACAGGTTCTGTTTCTATGCTCCGAGGGCGTCGGACGAGTCCATGCTGTCGGCGATGGTAAATTCCGGAGATGGTTTCCTTGCCGCTGTGGGAAAGGGGATATTTATCATACTTATCGCAGGGTTCGGAGTATCGGTGCTGACACTTGTGTATTCGCTGATACTTACCGTGCTTGTCTTCACGGGCAGGCAGGATGACCCTCTTGCCATGAAGATGATGGATATTTCTTCACTGATAAAGTCCTGTCTGTCAAGTGTCATCACCATCGTGATGGGCATCATCGCAATGATATTCCCCATACCCGCTGCATTGTCTGTCACGGATCAGAAGTGGATGTATGTGATACTGGGCATATTTGAGGCAGTCGGCATAATGCTCCTGATCCACGGGATAAGGGATACGGTACACAGCATAAGGGCTCACAGGGCATCGCAGGAGAACGATGAAACTTACTTTAATGACGGAGGTTCGCTATGATATATGTATTTTTGGCTAACGGTTTTGAAGAAGTCGAGGCTATCACACCCATTGATATGCTCAGGCGTGCAGGGAAGAAGGTAATCACCTGTGCGGTAGGCGATGAGCTCACCATACTCGGTGCCCATGCCGTACCCTTCGTATGCGATATGCTCGCAAAGGACTGCGTGAACGATGGGCTTGAAGGCGTGATACTTCCCGGCGGTATGCCCGGCACCGTAAACCTCATGAATGATGTGATGGTAAGGCGCATGGTCACATTCTGCTATGAGAGCGACCTTGTGATAGGCGCAATATGTGCGGCTCCCTCCATCCTCGGAAGGATGGGCATCCTTGAAGAGAAGAAAGCTGTCTGCTATCCCGGCTTTGAGGATAAGCTCACAGGCGCACAGGTGCTTGACGTGCCTGCTGTCACGGATGGAAAGATAATCACTGCCAGAGGTGCGGGTGCCGCTCTTGAATTCTCCTATGAACTCATCACCGCTTTCTGCGGCAGGGATAAGGCGGATGAGATCGCACGGGCTGTCATATGGAACAGATGACCTCATATGCGTATGACCTCAGAGAATACAAGAAGGTCATGCGCAGCGTATGCCTGCGTGAAAGGCGTGCAATGGGCGAGTCCCTCAAGCGTGAACTTGACGAAAGCATAAGGGAGCGCATAAGGATGTGCCGTGAGTACGAACGGGCAAAGACCATCCTCACATATGTTTCCTCGGATATCGAGGTGGACACCCACGGCATCATCACGGATGCACTGTCGGAGGGCAAGAGGGTGGCCTGTCCGAGGTGTGTCAGAGGCACTCATGAAATGGATTTCTATTATATCCGCAGTGAAGATGATCTGGAAGAGGGCAGCTACGGGATATATGAGCCTGTGACGGATATCTGTCCCCTTGCCTCGGATGTGGACGGTGCCCTGTGCATCGTGCCGGGGCTGTGCTTCGACAGAAGAGGATACCGCTTAGGCTACGGCGGAGGATACTACGACCGCTATCTCGGGGCTCACAGGCTCGTGACGGTGGGGCTCTGCTACTCATTCTTCATGGTGGGCGAGCTCCTCCACGGCAGATACGATGCCCGTATGGACAGGGTCGTAACGAATGTCAGATATAAGGCAGGTGAATGATAAGATGACAGATGAAGAGCTGATAAACAGCATCCTCGGGGAGCATGAGGAGAAGAAGAAAAAGGAGATCTCATCCGATGAGATACTCGGTGTTCCCGATGATGCCGGGAATGATGCAGATGTGAAAACAGATGAAAAGCCTGAGCCTGTCGATATATCCATGCCGCCTGATGAGGACGGAGATGTGCCGCCTGATGAGACTGATGACGGCGCTTTGGATGAAGAGCCTGATGAAGATACGGATGATGATGACTCTGATGAAGATGACGCCTCGGACGAGGAGGACGAGCCCCGTCCGAGACGAAAGAAGAAAAAGAGGGGCGCAGGCAGGCTGATATTTGCGCTGGTGCTGGTGACACTTGTCATAAGCGTGGCGGTGCTCAGTGCGGTGGCTGTGATAACCGTATCCACGGAGATACTGGGGCTTTCCCGTGTCAACGAACAGCGTGACGTGGAGATACCCGAAAATTCGGGAACGGAAGCTATATCTCAGATACTTGTGAACGAGGGCATCATAGAAAAGCCCCTGATATTCCGCCTGTATTCAAGGATAAAGGGTGCGGACGGCACCTATATGGCAGGCGTCCATGAACTCAACCCGAACATGACTTACAGCGACGTGATCGAGGCTTTGCAGAAGGAACCCGAAAACATCCGTGAGTTCGTGACTATTACCTTCGTGGAGGGCGTGAGACTGATAGATGCGGCTGCCCAGCTTGAAGAAGCAGGGGTCTGCAATGCACAGGATTTCATAAGGGCGTTCAACTCCACCAAGGTGGGATTTGAATTTGAGGAAATGGTGAAGCCCTCTACCATGAAGTTCTACAAGATGGAGGGGTATTTCTTCCCCGACACATATGACTTCTATCTCGAAGAAGATCCCAAGACGGTGGTGCGCAAGGTATTCAAGAACTTCGATCATCGTGTGACTCCCGATTATTACGGCAGAATGAAGGATGTGGGGCTTACTCTGGAGGAGACCATAACTCTGGCATCCATAGTACAGCGTGAGGCCTCCGATCCCCGTGACATGAAATATGTGGCATCCGTGTTCCTTAACCGTATGCATAACAAGGACGAGTTCCCCAAACTCCAGTCAGACCCCACAAGGATATACGTTGAAGAAGTGGTAAGTCCCAATCTGGAGATCTATTCGGGTGCTATATGCGATGCCTACAACACCTACAAGAGTGACGGACTTCCCCCCGGACCTATCTGCAATCCCGGCCTTGATGCGATCGAGGCGGTGCTGTATCCGAGGGACACTGACTACTATTTCTTCTGCTCCAACGTGGATACGGGCGAATTCTTCTACGCCGAGACACTTGAAGAGCATGAGGAAAATCTTAAAAAGGCAGGACTGAGATGATCGGTAAAAAGCTTGAAGTATTGGCTCCTGCCGGAGATCAAGAGCGGCTCACAGCCGCTCTTGACTTCGGTGCGGATGCAGTCTATCTTGCAAAGACAAGTTTCGGCATGAGGGCGGGGCCCAAAAACTTTGACGAGGAAGGTCTGACACGGGCTGTAAAGATGTGTCATGAGCGTGGGGTGAAAGTGTATCTTACCTGCAACACCCTTCCGAGGAATGAGGAGATACCTTCATTTGAGCATTTCATCCGTCAGGCTCATGAGGCAGGAGTAGATGCGGCAATAATCGCCGATCTGGGACTTATGATGATGACTCACCGCATAGTCCCCGATCTGCCCATACATATGTCCACCCAGACAGGGATAGTAAACTATGCCTCCGCCAATGAACTGTACCGCATGGGTGCAAAGAGGGTCGTCCTTGCAAGGGAGCTGTCCCTTGAGGAGGTGGCGCAGATACGCAGGAATACCCCTGAGGATCTGGAGATCGAGGTATTTGTACACGGAGCCATGTGCGTGTCATTTTCGGGAAGATGCCTGCTGTCAAGCTATCTGACCGCAAGGGATGCCAACAGGGGACAGTGCGCCCAGCCGTGCAGATGGGGATATCATCTGATGGAGGAGAAGAGGGAAGGGCAGTTCTTCCCCGTGTTTGAGGATGAGAAGGGCACATATATCCTCAATTCAAAGGATATGTGCATGATCGATCATATCGACAAGCTCGCCGATGCGGGAGTCACCTCCCTGAAGATAGAGGGGCGGGCAAAGTCCGCATATTATGTGTCGGTCATAACCAATGCCTACCGCATGGCAGTGGATCTGTACGAGAAGAACCCCGATAATTTCAGGCTGCCCGACAGCATCCGTGATGAGGTGTTCAAGGTGAGCCACAGGGATTACTGCACGGGCTTCTTCTTCGGGCATCCCTCCGAGTGCAGACAGTATTATGCGGACAGCGGATATATCCGCAACTACGATGTGTGTGCCGTGATAGAAGAATGTACGGCTGACAGGATAATATGCATACAGCGCAATAAATTCTTTGCAGGGGATGAGCTGGAGATACTTGCCCCCGGCAGTACGGGTGTCCCTTATAAGGCGGAGGATATACAGAATGAGGAGGGCGAGCCCATGGAGGATACCCGATATGCGGACAGACCCTTCTCGATGCGCAATACGACAGGGATGATCTTTGCAAAGGGCAGCCTTATCAGGAAGAAGGTATGACATGAATGACCCCGTCGTTATCGAGGGCACAGTGGACAGTGTCCTCTACTCTGACCCTGACAGCGGCTACATCGTCTTTGATCTGGATATGGGTGATGAATACATCACCGTCACAGGCTCACTGGGCAATATCGAGGAGGGCGAAGCGGTACGGGTAACGGGTGAGTACATGACCCATGCCAAATACGGCGAACAATTCAAGGCGGAGGTCTGTGAAAGAAAGCTGCCTGCCACCGAATCCGCCATACTCAAATACCTTGCCGCAGGCACCATAAAGGGAGTGGGTCCTTCCCTTGCGAAAAAGATAGTTGACAGGTTCGGGACCCAGGCCCTGCACATCATCGAGGATGACCCCGACAGACTGACGGAGATAAGCGGCCTGAGCCGCACCAAGGCGGACGAGATATCACAGGAGTTCAGGCGGGTAAACGGCGTGCGCACGCTGATGATATTTCTGGGAGGCTATAACATTGCACCCTCCGCAGCCATGTCTGCATGGAAGAAGTGGGGTCAGTTTGCGGAGTCGGTCATAAAGAAAGATCCGTATATGCTGTGCATACCGGAGATAGGGCTCTCATTTACCGTGGCAGACAGGATAGCGGCTGATATGAAGCTGTCGGCGGATGACCCACAGCGGATAAGGGCAGGCATCATATTCTTCCTTGAAGAGTGCATGAAGGGCGGTCACACCTGCATCCCCCGTGAGATCCTCATACGCAGGACGGCTGAGATACTGAAAGTGGATGAAGAAAAGGTCGCTGACAGCCTTCAGGCGGCGTGCGACGAGGACAGGGTGAAGACATACGAAAGGGACTCAAAGGTGTTCGTGCTGCTTCCCGAGGCAGACCATGCGGAGAGTTACATCGCTTCCCGACTTGTCACCATGACTGCCATATTCAGGGACAGCGGCGCAGATAACTCCAAGCTCATCGACATCGAAGAGAAGACGAAGATAATAACATATGCCGAAAAGCAGCGTGAAGCCATTGCGAAGGCTCTTTCAGGGGGGCTGCTCATACTGACGGGCGGCCCCGGCACGGGAAAGACCACCACCCTTAAAGCCATAATATCGCTCTATGAGCAGAAGGGGCTGAAAGTCACCATCACTGCGCCTACGGGCAGGGCGGCAAAGCGTGTGTCAGACCTTACGGGATATCCTGCCAAGACCATACACCGTCTGCTGGAAGTCATGTTTGACGCATCGGGAGTGCCCAAATTCAGGCATAATGAGCAGGATCAGCTGTCTGCGGACGTGATGATAATATATGAGATGTCTATGGTGGACACCATGCTTTTTGAGGCTCTTCTCAAGGCGATGAAGCTGTCATGCAGGCTCATTATGGTGGGCGATGCGGATCAGCTCCCATCGGTAGGGGCGGGGAATGTGCTCAGAGATATGATAGACAGCGGCCGCATCCCCACCGTGGGGCTTACGGAGATATTCCGACAGGCGGAGCAGAGCCTTATCGTGACAAATGCGCACCGCATCGTAAACGGCGAGTATCCCGATATTTCCAGGTCGGACGGGGATTTCTTCTTCCTCATGCGCAATGACATAGATGATGCCGCACAGACGGTGGTCGAACTGTGTGCGAGAAGACTTCCCGATGCCTACGGATACGATACGGACGATATACAGATACTCTGTCCCTCACGCAAGGGAAAGCTCGGCACCGTGGAGCTTAACAAGTATCTCCAGCAGAGGATAAACCCTCCTTCAAATTCCAAGGCGGAGATAAAGATGCCCCTTTATGTGTTCCGTGACGGGGACAAGGTGATGCAGACGAAGAACGACTACGACATCAAATGGACTCGGGACAAGGAAAAGGGGACTGGTATATATAACGGCGACATCGGCACCATAGTCAAGGTGAAGAAGTCGGGGACGGTCATTATAGACTTTGAGGGGCGAATGGCGGAATACACCCGCAAGGAACTTGAAGAAACGGAGCTTGCGTATGCCATCACCGTACACAAGAGCCAGGGCAGCGAGTTCAATGCGGTGGTGATACCCCTGCTCGGTGCCTTTGAGAAGCTCTACTACCGCAATCTCATCTACACAGCCGTGACCCGTGCCAAGAAGCAGCTCATCATAGTGGGCTCACCGCAGATACTCCGATACATGGTGGACAACGACAGGCGCACCCTGAGATACACCTGCCTTACCGACAGGATCATCAGGGAGAGTGAGCAGGATACTTAAATTAAAAATAGTCAAACTGCACGATAATAAACTTAAAAAGCAACCTTTGTTCATATAAAATTTACCCCCCGCGGATAAAGATTTAACTCAAAAAAAGCCCTGAAGTGGTATTATTATATATGAGGGGAAGACCCATATATTACCATAGGAGGGTGTTTGATGAATATCACTGACATTAAGATCAGGAAGACGATCAGTGAGGGCAGACTTAAAGCAATAGTATCGGTCACTATCGATGATGCACTGGCGATCCATGATATCAAGGTAGTACAGGGCGAAAGCAGGTTGTTCGTTGCTATGCCCAGCAGAAGAGATGAGACAGGGGCATTCAGAGATATCGTGCATCCCATTTCATCCGATGCAAGGCAGTCCATCGAGTCACTTATTCTCGAAGCATATGAGAGACGTGTCGCAGAGGATGCGGCAAATGCAGAGTATATGGCAGCAGAAGGCATCACAGCCGAATAATATGCTCTCCGTTAAAGATAGAAGCCTCACTTGAGTTTTCAAGTGAGGCGTTTTTTATGTAGTGTTCAGTATGGGACGGAACATTTATGCGGCGGTCGGATCAAGCTCGCTTTCGAGCCTTTTCATATCCTTGAATTCAAGCATCGCCATGATGATGGTGACTATGCCCGACAGAAGATCCGCACAGGCGCCCGAGTAGATTATGCCGTCGATACCGAAGAAGTGAGGGAGTATGAGCAGCAGGGGCAGGAAGAAGATCATCTGTCTGGTGAGGGAGAGGAACACGCCCTTTATGGGCTTGCCTATGGATGTGAAGAAGGTGGATGTGATGGGCTGCATCGCCACGAGCCATACGAAGAAGAGGAATATCCTCATAAACCGTACACCGAACAGGAAATATTCCTCCGAACCGTCCCCGAAGAAGCCTATGAGACTGCGGGGGAAGAGCTGGAATACCGCAAAGCACAGGACAGAAAAGCTGACCCCTATGGTAACGGCAAGGCGGTATGCCTCACGAACACGGCTGTAATTGCGGGCGCCGTAGTTAAAGCTCTCTATGGGCTGCGTACCCTGACCAAGACCAATGACCACGGAGAATACTATCTGGTTTATCTTCATCACTATCCCTGCGCAGGCGAGGGGGATGGAGTCGCCGTATACGGAAAGAGCACCGTATTTGCGGAGGGAGTTGTTGAGCACTATCTGCACCACCATCATGGCTATCTGATTGAAGAAGGATGCCATGCCTATGGAGGCGATGAGTGCGATATAGCGCAGATCGGGGATGATGTGCTCCTTTCGGAGCGGCACTGTCTTGTATCGGGTGAGGTAGATGACGACGATGACGGCGGAGACCATCTGTCCTACTACCGTTGCCCATGCCGCACCTGCCATTCCGAGGCCTAAGACCATGACAAACAGGGCATCAAGGATAATGTTTATGACCGCACCCACAAGGTTGCATATCATGGAGATATTAGGGCTGCCGTCCGCTCTGATGAGGTGACATCCGCCTGAGGTGAATATCAGAAAGGGGAAGCCTATCGCCGTTACGCTTACATAGTCGAGGGCATAAGGCATTACGTCATCGGGCGCACCGAAGAGTACAAGAAGGGGCCTCAGAAATGACAGCGTCACTGCAAGCAGGACTACCCCCGTCAGAACGAGCATGGAAGCCGCATTTCCCACGAAATACGGGGCTTTTTCCTTCTCCCCTCTGCCCATGTGAAGATTGAAGCATGAGGCACCGCCGATGCCGAACAGCAGGGCAAGTGCGATACATGAGGTGGTGAAGGGGAAGGCTATATTGGTGGCAGCGTTGCCCAGATAGCCTACGGAGCGTCCGATGAAGAACTGATCTACGATGTTATATAATGCACCCACCAGCATTGCTATGATGGAGGGGACAGAGAACTTTAACATGAGTCTGGAGACAGGCTCCGTACCCAGCGGATTGTTAGACAATCTGTTTCACATCCTTATTTCTTAAAATGGCTCGGGTCTGCGGTATCCACCGTCTCAAAGGAGTATCCCTGCTCTTTCAGATAGTCTATCGCAGATTGAAGATACAGGGGCGTATACTCTACCGTGTCGTGCATCAGCAGTACCGAGTGATCTGCCTTTACGGAGTCTTTGAGGCTCTGGAGGCAGTATTCCACTGATGCGTCCGCCGTAGCGTCAAGCGTAGCGCAGTTCCAGTCAAAGTATTCATATCCCCTGCGCTTTAGCTCCTTCAGGATGGCATCTCTTGTATCCTTGTTGTGATTGTTGATGCTGCCGCCGGGGAAGCGCAGGCACCATGACTTTATGCCTGTTATGTCCTCCACCGTTTCTCCCACCTGATCGAATTCATCGAAGAATGAGGCAGGGGAGGCATACACCAGATCATATTCGTGGGTCTGGGAATGGAGCCCTATGGTATGTCCTTCATCGGCTTCCCGTTTGAGTATGTCCTCTTTCCCGTCTATGTTCCAGCCCGTGACGAAGAATGTCGCCTTTATATCATTGGCGGCAAGGATGTCCAGTATCTCCGGGGTGTACTTGGAGGGACCGTCATCGAATGTGAGGTACACTACCTTCCCGTTGGTAACGGTATAGTCGGGTCTGCCGGGAGAGTAGAAGTCGGGATACATATATCTGTAACGGTCTTCCCATCGGATAAAGTCGGTATAGCGGTTCTCCTCGAGCAGCGTCATGACATCGCTTATCCCCTTTTCGGAGATATCGACACCGTTGCCGCTGTCTGCCTTGTCGGTGAGGATGCCGTCCTTGTCGGCAAGGGCGATGCTTATGTCTATGTAGTGGATGCCGAGATCGGACTGCCTTTCCACCGCAAGGGCAAGGGCATCGTTGTACTGCCTTACGGCAGGGTCTATCTTTACGGAGTGTTCAACGTCGTCTTCATCCACATATGTGCGGTATTCAAGCTCGGTTTTGACAGGGGTGTTCCCGAGGATGATGACAGTTGTCTTCGGGAACTTCTCCCTTATGGCGGAGGCGCATCTGAGCACATGGGATGCGTATTCGTCCTTGTCCGTGCCTTTGGCTATGTCGGCGGCGCCTATTTGCAGATATACATAGGGATACTCCGCCCCTATCATGTCTGCCGCAGATGCTTCGAGTTCCTCTGCGGTGCAGTCGGCAGTATTTATCTCGGAAGATGAAACAGCCGACAGAGCACGGCAGAAGGTATCTCCGATGAATGCTGTGTGTTCGATATAGCTGTACTGCGTGTTTGATGTGGTGGTCGTCTCTGCTGTGGTCTGTACGGCAGTGGTGGTATATTCGCTGAATTCGATGCTGTAATTCGGTTCTTCTGCCTGTGTGGCGGTGCAGGCACACAGGAGAATGCAAACTGCGGATATATATCTTTTCATAGTCTCCTCTGTTATCAATCTTCTATAAGACCAAGCTCAAGGCCGGATTCATAGTCCTCAAATCCGGGATAGTATTCAAGCATATTGAATACATCGTTGTTTATACATATTCTTTCGGAAGTGGACAGATCATAGCCCTGTGCGGTGATTATCATCTGCTTGTTATTGTCAAAAACGAGAAAATACATGGCGTGCTGGGGCAGGGCAAATTCAACGTCATTGACGATCATTGATGCTGTGCCGCCTGCTGCGTCGCTTTTCAGGGTGATGTCGTATTTTTCATACAGATTGGTGGAGAACTCCACGGGCTGTGTATCCTTGAAGCATATGGCAGGCTTGCCGTCGGTGATGCAGGCGATATAGCTGTTAAGTCCGTACACGTCGTTCTGTATGCCGAACCTGGATAGACCTATCAGCTCTTCTATGCGGAACTTCTCGTTTGAAGTGCCGCTGTTCACGGCAAAGACGGTGCAGTTTTCACGGTCGATGGTGTGCAGGAACTGAAGGAAGGGTACGTTGAAGTAGCAGTCACGGGGACGTATGTCAAGGCGCTTCTTGTTGATGGTATAGGGGGATATGATGGAGTGATAGGGGAATACTCCGTGCGCCTGCTGCGTTATGGTGTAATCATTGTATCCGTAGAAAAGAAGGCAGTACACCGCCGTCAGTATGACGCCGGAGTTTATGTGGAAGCCCTCCTTCTTTCTGCTGCGGTCATAGAGTGCGCCAAGTCCCTCGGGCAGGGAAACTATCATGAATATGTAGATGTATATGGAGAAGCGCTCCACGATCAGATGCTTGACGGAGAATATCCATATCACGGCACTTATCAGGGCAAAGTTTGTGAATATGCCGTATCCCTTTATCTCTTTCCCTGCGGTGAAGTATATGATGATATGCAGGACTGCGATGAGCAGGGGGATTATGATGTAGTATACGCTCAGCCCTCTTGTAAGGAAGGGGGAGTCGATGTAGAGGGAATAGCGGGTGTCCACCAGGGAAAGGGCGAATTTTATGAGCTTGTCGGAGAATACGAAGACAGCCGCCGACAGCACGCCTGCCACGGAATAGAACTTCCATGAGGGCTTTATAAGGGAAATGAAGTATATGGGTATTAGCACCAGTGCGGAGAAATGGAACAGCGCACCGATAAAGGCAAAAAGGACGAC
The DNA here is from genome assembly GCA_017468865.1 of Oscillospiraceae bacterium. Lineage (GTDB taxonomy): Bacteria > Bacillota > Clostridia > Oscillospirales > Ruminococcaceae > Huintestinicola. The sequence continues at coordinate 26,284 of JAFUHM010000050.1, forward strand.
CTGCCAGTGCTTTTTGTTCCTGATGGCGCCCAGAGACAGGAACACCAGTGATGCCGCCATAGCCTGCCGTGTGAAGTTCATGGATGTGTAGAAGAATGTAAGGCAGATATACATGAACGTGGATACCTGCGGGAACCGTTCCTTTGACACCACGGATGCAACGGGCAGATATGTGATGAGTGCGGTCGCAGCGTTGAGGGTGAGGTATCTGACGGGGTAGGGGAGGAGTATCACCAGCTTCATGAGGATGGTGTAAAGGGGCTCGCTTCCCACTTTGGTGAACATTTCCACCATGCCGTAGTCGTTGACGGTGTACTTGTCAAGGAGCATCTGGTAATGGTAATAGTCATATCCTATCCCGTATCTGAGACTGTTCATGACGAACATGGTGCCGAAGACAAGGGTGATATATCCCAGGCGTAGAGGCTTGCTCTTGTTAAATAATAAAGGAATGCCCAATAACAGGGTAAGTATGGGCAGAACATAATATATGGTCATCATATCACCTCATTAAATGGGTAATAATTTAAACTGATACAGAGCCTTATGAGGGGCATATATCCATTATAACACAATACGAAACATACGTCAATGATTTGCGGCACCAAATGGGTGACAAAAAAAGATTACAAAAGCGGGTCATATTGGTACAAAAAAACAACTCCCGCATCCAAGGATGCGGGAAGCTGAAGATCTGTTCTTTATTCTGCCGTAAAAGGCACGGCGGTGAGATCAGGCATCTATGCTGTTAAGTGAGTCGTTGAATTCGGTAATGAGCATGTCCACGGTGGCGGCGATCTCCTCACGGGAGCTGGGCCAGTCATGTCCGTAGAATGCGGCACGAAGTCCCACTTCACCGTTGTCAAGTATCTCTGACAGATCGGATGTAAGTCCTCCGTGGATGGAGTACATGGGATGCTCTCTTGCCATTTCGGTCACACGATGGTTCATCTCGATCATCTCATCGCTCCAGCCGTAGTTGTCACGCATCTGCTGATCGGATATCTGCTGAAGGTTCTCATCCTTCTCCGAGGCAAGGATACACTCCATGAAGCGTGCAACGCCTTCGGGGTTTCCTGCGCCTTTGCACAGCATATATGCTTCAAGGCCTGCGGAAAGGTAATACTCATCAGCATCTTCGTTTCGGGGGATAGGTACGAACATTACATCCTCCGCATTGCCGAAGCTGGTCGTCCATATTTCGGGAGCGCCCGAGAGAACATAGGAGCCGCAGATGTAGAACAGTTCCTTGCCTTCGCCGATAAATTCGGGATGCTCCGACCAGTCGAAAAGTCCCTTGTCAAGTATGAGCCCGTTCTGGTTGAGGGAGTATTCAAACTCCATTACCTTTTCAAGGCGCTCATCATAGAGTCTGGACACTATCTGTCCGTTTTCGATGTCAACGGGGGATACACCGCATGAGAGCATGAGAGGGCGCTCGTTGAACCATCCGTCGAGACCGTAGCGCTCAGCATCGGGATCGACGAAATCAGTGAGCATCTGCTTGAATACAGAGAGGGTCCACTCGTCCCTTTCAAGCAGTTCGGCAGGGTCGTCAAATCCCATGGATTCTATGGTCTGCCTGTTATAGATGACCACTTCGTTGCCTGTGGCCTGTGTGCAGATGATATAGTGCCTGTCGCCGAGGGAGCACCGGTCGTTGAGATCCTTGACGGGAGCCCAGAGTGCATCGGACAAATCCACATCTTCATCATAGGATTCATACTGCCCGTTGGGTACGCCCCTGGGGAATGAATCAAGGTCGCCGCCGGGCGTGAAGTCTATCCCCGTGCCGCCGAGTATATTGGTGG
>JAFUHM010000051.1 GCA_017468865.1 Oscillospiraceae bacterium
GATGTCCCCCGCCTCTAAATGGCAGCTCATGCCATTTGGTGGCATGGGTTCCATCTTGATATTCAGTAGGGGATACAATCCCCTACTGAATATCGGCAAGCTTTCGCTTGCCGCTGCTTTCTTGAAAGCAGAGCTTTGAAACGATGCTCACACGGTAGATATTAACGTCCTGTCTGCTATGTAGATGCAGGAAGACAGAAGCAAGAGGCAAGAAATGCGGTTTTGCCACATGATCTTGCCTCTTCTTTTCTTCACTTAACGAATGGGGTGTGGGCACCGCCCACCGGGTGCGACCCGGAGCGAATCCGCATATTTAGCCTGCCGAGCCTTTTCTGACAGGCACGGCAGAGTGAATGAACGAATGGGGTGTGGGCACCGCCCACAAAAAGATATGCCCAACATTACCGCAAATGTCGGGCATATCCTTTGGAGAAAGAAAAAGTCAGGAGAAATAAGAGATCATTGCTGAAACTTACGTTCGCCTTGATTATATGATACTACATACGCAGCGGTTTATCAACTCATATTTTGCTTGAAATATGTCGTTTTTTGTTATGAACGGCAAAAGAGAGCCTGTTTACTCGGCATATCCCATCCTGCTGTCATACATCAGCAGGAGAGTCACCATCCGCCCGTAGCTTTTGCTGCCGTCGGAGATGCCGTTGACACGCAGGGTGGTGTCTATGGCGGTATCCGCCACTTCATTCATGACCTCGGTGGAGACTACCGCCTTCTCCTCGACCTGCTTCATGTATTCCTCGCTGACAAAGGTGTTGTCTTTGGCGACCTGTGATGTGAGGAGGGAGCGCAGCATATATATGTCCTCCTCGGATGCGTACCTGACTGCCTCACCGTAAAGGTAGTTCATGCAGATGATATAGCCCGAATACCGCACGACAGGCTCGTCGGACTTCATGCAGGCGACAGCCGCAAGGAAGTTGGCTTCGTCCTCACGGATGAACCCCTTCACATGGCACAGCTCGTGGAATACGGTGCTCGGCACCCTTGCGGGGGAAAGCTCCGCATTGTAGTTTGCTTCAAGGGAGAAGGGGAAGAATATCCCCTGAAGGTCAAACTGGGTCATGATCATGGAGCTTTGTATCTTCTTCGGGGGAGTGCAGTATCCTGCAAGTTCGGGGAAGTCATCGGTCATGCGTGAGAAGGCTGCCTCCGCTTCCCCCGCAAGGTCATCGGGGAGGGCGGGCCTGCCTTTGTCATCCCTGTCTATGACGGGGGCAAGGGCGTTGGCACGCTCTATCATCTTCGCACACATATCCACCACTTCATCGGTGGTCATGTCCGAGGTGCTGTACGGGGAGAGCCTGTCGGTAAGCTCGGTGGTATGGTACAGCACAAAGCAGTTGAGCGTCTCCGTCATGAAGATGAAGACGAGTATGCCGCAGAAGATGACCGTGCTCATGCGGCGGAGCTTCCTGTTCCCTCTGACGGCGGATATTATGAGCAGGACGGGGAACAATACGAGTATGAGTATGCCGAGCATTATCATCACCTCGCCCACGGAGAAGGGGACTGCACCGCATATGCGGGACATTACCCCTGCCGCATGGTGATAGATATGCCTGTGATAAAAGTCAGCGGCTGCCGCAGAGAGCCACGACAAGCCGTTTATGATGATGAGCAGAGCGGTGATGACCGCCTGTGCTGCGATGTGTTTCTTCATGATGTGTTCCTTTTGGAGGGTAGTATGTTCAGACAATTTTATTCAAGATCCTGCGAACGGTACAGGGAGAATTATCCTGCCCTGCGCCTGCTCTATGCAAAGCCCGGCAAGCTGGGCAAGATGAAGATCCTTTCCAAGGCGGCGGTGATATTCACCTATGCCATGTATGCCGTGGGACCGCTCACCGCAGTCAGGCAGTTCATTGGCCTGCCGCTGCTGCTTTTCAGGGTGGTGCATTTTACGGCGGTGCCCTTCGCTTCGTTCCTGTTTACCACGATCGCAAGAAAGGCGATAAACGCTCCCCGACCCTATGAGCAGGGCGTGGAGCCGCTGATACCCAAGTCCACATCGGGACTGTCATTCCCGTCACGGCACACCACCTGCGTGACAGCCATCGCACTTGCGTGGCTCACGGTGTCCCCCCTTGCGGGGTGCATAATGGCGGTGTGTGCGGTGTATATCGGGGCGAGCCGCATAATATCGGGGGTGCATTATCCCCTTGACGTGATCTGCGGTGCGCTGGTGTCCGTGGTGATATTCGCCGTAAGTTCGGTTATAATGTACTTTGTCTTCTGACGGTTCACCTGTCCGATGCGTCGATGACCTCGAAGCCTGCCGCACGCAGGAGCCTGTTGTATACCGCAAGGCCTACTCCGTCACGCTCGGGACAGCGTATGTATACACGCTCTGCGCCTATCTCGTCAAGGCGGCGCAGCACATCGAAAAGGGCGTGAGCCTGTTCATCGGGGGTAAGCCCGTAGGGGATGAGGTCATCGAGCTCCTCATCGCCGTAGCCCATAGCGTAAACATTGCTGCCGCTGTGTTCCCTCACATACTTCTCGAATGCCGCCTTGTCCCCTGTGACGATGGCTGCATCGGCGGAGGGGGCATAGTGGCGGTATTTCATTCCGGGGGAAAGCACCCTTTCCCCGTCGTCAAGCCGCTCGGTGACGCCCTTTGCGAGCCTTACGCTGTCTGCACCGATAAGATCTGCTATCTCCTCATAGGACACATGACCGGGGCGGAGAATGGTGATAAGGCCGTCTGCGCCGCATGATACCACGGTGGACTCTACCCCCACCGCACAGCTTCCCCCGTCGATGACGGCAGGGATGCGCCCGTCCATGTCGTCTGTTACATGGCGTGCGGTGGTAGGGGAGGGAGAGCCCGAACGGTTGGCGGAGGGGGCTGCAAGCGGAAAGCCGCAGGCGCTGATGAGCCTGCGTGCGGTCTTGTCTGCGGGGATGCGTATGCCTACGGTGTCAAGTCCGCCGGATGTCTCCTTCGGGATGATGTCCGTCTTGGGAAGTATGACGGTGAGCGGCCCGGGAGAAAAGGTGTCGAACAGCACCTTTGCATTATGCGGAACGTCTCTGACAAGTGGCGCTATCTGCGAAAACTCTGCGATATGCACGATCAGAGGGTTGTCCGAGGGACGCCCCTTTGCGGCATATATGCGTGCGGCACTCTCGGCTGAGAGGGCATTGCCCGCAAGGCCGTAGACGGTCTCCGTGGGCATACCCACTATGCCGCCCTCGCGGATGATCTGGGCGGCGGTGCGTATATCTTCATCTGACGTGGAAAGGACACGGGTGATCATTCTTCCTCCCCGGCAAGCTTAGCTGCCCTGTCTGCGGCGTTGAGCGCATCTATCACTTCATCAAGGCTGCCGTTTATTATGCTCTCGAGCTTGTACAGCGTAAGCCCTATGCGGTGGTCGGTGAGCCTGCCTTCGGGGAAGTTGTATGTGCGTATCCTCTCGGAGCGGCTGCCCGTGCCCACCTGCGAACGCCTGTCGGAGGCTATCTTTGCGTTCTGCTCCTCGCAGAGAGCCTCGTAGAGCCTGGAGCGGAGTATCTTCATCGCCTTGTCCTTGTTCTTGTGCTGGGAACGCTCGTCCTGACACTCCACCACCGTGCCTGTGGGGATGTGGGTGATGCGCACGGCAGACTCGGTCTTGTTGATGTGCTGACCGCCTGCACCCGATGCACGGAACACGTCTATCTTCAGATCCGTGGGGTCGATGTTGAGTTCCACCTCATCTGCTTCGGGGAGCACCGCCACCGTAACGGTGGATGTCTGTATGCGCCCCTGTGACTCGGTCTCGGGAACTCTCTGCACACGATGCACGCCCGACTCGAATTTGAGCCTTGAATACGCTCCCGCTCCCTCGACGGAGAAGGATATCTCCTTGTAGCCGCCCAGTTCCGTGGGGTTGGCGTTCAGTATCTCTGTCTTCCAGTGCTTCGACTCGGAATACATGGAATACATACGGAAGAGGGAGTTTGCGAACAGGCAGGCCTCTTCGCCGCCTGCACCCCCTCGTATCTCGATGACCACCGACTTGTCGTCATTGGGATCCTTCGGTATGAGCAGGACCTTCAGTTCCTCGGCGGTGCTTTCCTTGCGTGCCTTTGCGTCGTCAAGCTCCTCCCTGGCAAGCTCCTTCATCTCCGGGTCGGATTCCTCCGTCAGGAGCAGTGCCTCCTCCTCGTCCGCAACCGCCTTCTTGTATTCACGGTACTTCTCGATTATGGGGGTGAGCTGGCTGTATTCCTTCATCAGAGCCGCATACTGCTCATTGTCGGATATCACCTCGGGGAGGGTGAGCCTGTTGGATATGTCTTCGTAGTGTTCTTCCGTCTTGGTCAGTTTTTCAAACATATTATCTTCTCCATGATAGGTTATCGTCTTAATGCCCATTATAGCATAAAAACAGACAATAATCAATAGATATGGCAAAATTTTCAGGCGGTGCCTGCACCCTTTTCGTTGATGATTGTGTATTGAACATATGCAGCACGGCTCGACCGGTTGAAAATAGCAAATGCAAAGGGATATTGGACTGTACACACCGAATTATGTTTATGACTTATAAGCTGCGATCAGATGCTATGTTCTTGACTTGACGGCAGGGAACGGCTTGTGTTTCTGCTTCCATGGGGAGCAAAGGGACAACCAAAAGGGAAGGGGGAAAAATAAAATCCGACAAAA
>JAFUHM010000052.1 GCA_017468865.1 Oscillospiraceae bacterium
GATGTCCCCCGCCTCTAAATGGCAGCTCATGCCATTTGGTGGCATGGGTTCCATCTTGATATTCAGTAGGGGATACAATCCCCTACTGAATATCGGCAAGCTTTCGCTTGCCGCTGCTTTCTTGAAAGCAGAGCTTTGAAAAAACAGACTGTCTCCGGATCATTCCGGGACAGTCTGCTTTTGTGTTTATTTGCGGTTTGCAGCTGAGAACAGAGGATCATTTTCATGATTTTTCTGATACCGAAAGTATTGACTTATCTATACCGGCTGTGATATAATAATGAAAAGTAACACCAAAACTCGCCGAAGTTTTCAGTGAGGTGATAAAATGGAGATAAAAAGAGACAGATATCTGCGGCAGATAAAGGGTTATATGTGGGACGGACAGGTCAAGGTCATCACGGGTATCCGCCGATGCGGCAAGTCATATCTGCTGAATGTACTGTTCAGGAACTATCTTCTTGAAAACGGAACTGCGCCCGAAAACATAATCTCTGTCGAACTTGATCTGACAAAGGATATAGCATACCGTGATCCGCTGGTGCTGGCAGGATATGTCCGCAGCAGGACGGAGGGCAGGCAGGAACGGTATTATCTTTTCGTCGATGAGATACAGATGTCCGACGAGGTGAAAAATCCCTACAACCCCGACGGAAAAAAGATCACTTTTTACGATGCGCTCAATGACCTGAGGTCGATACCAAACCTTGATGTGTATGTGACGGGCAGCAACTCAAAGATGCTCTCCAGAGACATCCTGACCGAATTTCGGGGGAGAAGTGACGAGATACACGTCCATCCGCTGAGCTTTGCGGAGTATTACTCTGCGGTGGGCGGAGACAAGGAAGATGTCTTTGAGGAATATGCTTTTTACGGCGGTATGCCGCTTATCCTGTCACGTCCCGATGATACCGCAAAAGCAAATTACCTGATCTCCCTGTTTTCCGAAGTATATCTCAAAGACATAGCAGAGCGGAAGAAGATCGGGCGGGAAGATATCCTGGGACTGCTTCTTGACCTGCTCTGTTCATCGGTGGGTTCACTCACAAATCCGAAGAAGATAGCCGATACTCTCCGATCAAAGACAGGTGAAAACATATCGCAGAATACTATCTCTTCCTATATCTCACATCTTGAGGACGCCTTCCTTTTCAGTGAAGCCAAGCGCTATGATGTAAAGGGACGCAGGTATTTTGAGTATCCGTATAAGTATTACTGCGAGGACATAGGTCTGAGAAATGCCCGTATCGGTTTTCGTCAGCAGGAAATGACCCATATCATGGAAAATATCATATATAATGAACTTATCATCCGTGGATATTCCGTTGATGTGGGCGTGGTCTTCTCAAATGAAAAAAATGCAGGGGGTAATTTCTCGAAAGTGCCCCGTGAGATAGATTTCATCGCTTCAAAAGGCGGGAAAAAAATATATATCCAGTCGGCATTTGCCCTTCCCGACAAAGACAAGAGCGAACAGGAACTTCGTCCTTTCGCACTTACAGGTGACTCATTCCCCAAGATCATAGTCCGCAGGGACATCCGTAAAGAGTGGTATGATGACAGCGGCGTGCTCAATATCGGTCTTACGGGATTTCTGCTGGGCGATGAAAGGTCTGAATTTGTTCAATGACTGATAAATCCCCGGGCGGCGGTGTTGAACTTTTGTTGATTTTCCCCTTGACAAAAGGGGAAAAATATGGTAGTATACTATAAAGCAATGACGGAGCAAAAGCCGGAGACATACCATGCACAGAGAAGCGGCGGAGGGTGCGAGCCGCAGATGGGACTTCGGACATACACTTCACGAGCTGCCCGCAGGAAATGGCGGGACGGATGGGCACGATACGTCCGAATGAGGCAAGACGGTGGGCGGTGCCCACACCCTTTTCGTTGATTTATTCTGCCGTGCCTTTTATGACAGGCTCGGAATATTTAATCAGCGAATTCGCTCCGGGTCGTACCCGGTGGGCGGTGCCCACACCCCTTTCGTTGATTTATTCTGCCGTGCCTTTTATGACAGGCTCGGAATATTTAATCAGCGGATTCGCTCCGGGTCGTACCCGGCGTCTTGTGAAGTCAAGGTGGTACAGCGAGAAATTCGCCCTTGGCAGTCTTATGACTGTCAGGGGCTTTTTGATTTCCCTGATCTTTACGGAAAGGAAAGTGGTGATGATGCAGGTAAGACTTGCGCAGAGGGACGACCTTGAACGGGTCAATGAGCTGCGGCGACAGGTAAATGATGTGCATACCGCAGGCAGACCGGATATATTCAGACCGGGATTTGGTGAGGAACTGTGCGGCTATGTCTATACGATCTTTGACGACCCGTCCAAGGATATTGCGGTGGCTGAGACAGACGGCGTGATATGCGGCTTTGCCGTGCTCAACTGCTTTACCAGACCGGAAAACCCCTTCATGTATGAGAGACGATATGTGGATGTGGACGAACTGTGCGTGGATGAGGGATACCGCAGGCAGGGCATAGGTGCTGCCCTGATAGAGTTTGCCCGCTCCTATGCAAAGAAGAGGGGCTTTGACAGGATAGAGCTGAATATGTGGGAGTTCAACGGAGATGCTCTCGGATTTTACGAGGCGATGGGCTTCACCACTTACCGCAGATATATTGAAATGGCTGTGTAATTACATCCAAAATTTATAAATCGGAGGAATAAAAATGACACTGTATGAAGAACTGACCAGAAGAGGGCTCATCGCCCAGGTCACAAATGAAGAAGAGATAAGCAAGATGATAAATGAGGGCAAGGCTGTATTCTACATCGGCTTCGACCCGACTGCGGACAGCCTTCATGTGGGACACTTCATGGCACTGTGCCTGATGAAGCGTCTTCAGATGGCAGGAAACCGCCCCATCGCCCTGCTCGGCGGAGGAACGGGAATGATAGGCGACCCTTCGGGAAAGACCGACATGAGAAAGATGCTCACTCCCGAGACCATACAGCATAACGTGGACTGCTTCAAGAAGCAGATGAGCCGATTTATCGAGTTCGGCGAAGGCAAGGCAATGATGGTGAACAATGCCGACTGGCTCATGTCCCTCAACTACATCGACGTACTGCGTGAAGTGGGTGCCTGCTTCTCGGTGAACAAGATGCTCTCCTTTGAGTGTTACAAGCAGAGATGGGAGAGAGGACTTACCTTCCTGGAATTCAACTACATGATAATGCAGTCCTACGACTTCTACCAGCTTTTCCGGAAGTACGGATGCAATATGCAGTTCGGCGGCGACGATCAGTGGGCGAATATGCTGGGCGGCACGGAGCTCATCAGAAAGAAGCTGGGCAAGGATGCCCATGCCATGACCATTACTCTGCTCACCAATTCCGAGGGCAAGAAGATGGGCAAGACGGAGAAGGGCGCAGTATGGCTCGACCCCGAAAAGACCACTCCCTACGACTTCTTCCAGTACTGGAGAAATGTGGAGGATGCCGATGTCATCAAGTGCATGAAGCTGCTCACCTTTATCCCCATCGAGGAGATAGAGGAGATGGAGCGCACCCTCGAAGGCGCACAGCTCAATACTGCCAAGGAGCGCCTTGCATATGAGCTGACTTCCCTCGTTCACGGACAAGAGGAGGCTGACAAGTGCCTCGCAGCTGCCAAGGCTCTCTTCGGCGGCGGCGGAGTATCCGCAGATATGCCCACCACCGAGATCCCCGCTTCGGAGATAGGCGAAGGCATGAATATACTCGACCTTCTTGTAAGGTGTGAGCTCTGCCCCTCCAAGTCGGAGGCTCGCAGACTGGTGACACAGGGCGGTATCTCCATAGATGACAACAAGGTGATAAATCCTTCCGCACTGGTGCCCATCGAGGAGAGCATCATCATCAAGAAGGGCAAGAAGGTATATCACAAGGCTGTAAGAATATGACCGCAGGCTCATGACAGCTGTGCGGATATACGAAAAGGAATAATATATGGATCTTGATACTCTCAGGAATGAGATAAACGACATAGATATGCAGATGCTGTCGCTGTTTGAAAGGCGTATGGAGATATGCCGTGACATAGCGCAGTACAAGAAGGAAAACGGACTGCCCGTGTATCAGAACGGGAGAGAGACGGAGATAATCAACCGTGTGCGGATAAATTCTCCGTCATGGCTGTCCGATGCGTCGCCCGTGCTGTTTGCGAGCATCATGGATATCAGCAAGTGCCTTCAGGCGGAGGTGCTCACCCGTGGGAAGATATATCCCGTGCCGAAGGTGTTTGAACCGCAGTCGGCACAGGTGATAGCCTGCCAGGGCACATCGGGCGCATATTCGGAGCAGGCCTGCATAAAGCAGTTCGGCTCGGACAAGTCCATAAGGTTCATGACCACCTTTGAAGAGGTGGTGGGTCTTGTGGAACAGGGGAGAGCGGATTTCGGCATACTCCCTCTGGAGAACTCCACCGTGGGTACGATAGAGGAAACTTATGCGCTGCTTGCCAAGTATGAGCTGTTCATAAACAGCGTGGTTCGCATCGAAGTGACACATTGCCTGGCTGCAAAGCCGGGGACGAAGCTCTCGGATGTGACAAAGGTGTATTCCAAGAAGGAAGCTCTGGCGCAGTGCTCGGAGTACCTGAAGGCACATTCCCTCATACCTATGGAATACTCGAATACGGCTATGGCGGCACAGATGGTGGCAGGCTCGGCGGAGAGCGGCATCGCCTGCATCTGCTCGAAGGAGTGCGCCGAAAATCTCGGGCTTGAGATACTCTGCGACCGCACCGCAAATGCGTATCCCAACTACACAAGATTTATCTGCTTCTCGAAGGAGTTTGCGTCGCCCCAGGATGCGGATACCATCGCAGTATCCTTCACCACGCCCCATACTCCGGGCGGACTTTACCGCACCCTCACCAAGTTTGCGGTGAACGGGCTGAACCTGACAAAGATAGTGTCCATGCCTGTGGCAGGCAGGGACTTCGATGTGCAGTTCTTCCTGGACTTTGCGGGGAGCTATTCAAACCGCAAGGTAGTGACCATGCTCGATGATCTGGGGCAGTCCATGGGATACTTCAGGTTCCTTGGCAACTTCAAGGAGATATGACCGCTGTCGGAGGGGAGGTATACGCTCCCTTTGGGGGTGTATGAACGGTTATGGTGTCATCGGTGATATATCAGATATGCGTGATATTGTATTCGGTGTTCGTATGCCTGATACTGTATGCGGGGATACGCTATGTGTCGGTGTTCTTCAAGGACAGGGAAGACATGGCATCACGCAGGCATTACAGACGGAAGTTCCTGGCATTTCTCCTGGCGTCTGTCGCTGTGGGGATGGTGCTGTTCGGATTTGACATCAATAACTACAACATGATGAGACAGACACCGTCATCGAAAGTAACAGAATTAAATAATTTTTAAAGTAACACTTGACAAACACTTTGGAATATGATATACTGTTAATGGGCGGGGGCGGAATACTACACAAATCGATTGTTCTTCATATGCACAAATATTCATACATCCCTTTGTGCATATTGACGGAGCGGTTGTAGCAATTGCTAACAAATGCTGATGACAACAGTGAAATATGTTTGTTTTTGACGGTTGAAAAATAGACTTGAATGGTGTATAATATAAGGTGGGTGAGCTGCGGCCAGAGGGGCGGCAGAAGCCTTGAGGGAGCGGTTCCCCTATGAAGGGACGGGGGCGTTCCCGACCTGTAAAAAGGTGGTTTTATTATGGCTTTGCTTGACATAAAAGACCTTGTGGTATCTGCGGAGGATAAGGAGATACTGCATGGCGTTTCCCTTTCTGTGGGAGAGGGAGAGACTCACGTTATCATGGGACCCAACGGCGCCGGCAAGTCCACGCTGGGCATGGCGGTCGTGGGAAGTCCGGAGTATGAGAAGACTTCGGGCAGCGTGCTGATAGACGGTGAGGATGTGACGGATGAGAGTGCGGACAAGATCGCAAAGAAGGGTGTGTTCATCTCGTTCCAGAATCCCGTGGAAGTACCCGGTGTGACGATGTCGTCCTTTATCAAGTCGGCTATGGAGCAGATCACGGGCGAGCGCATCCGTCTGTGGGACTTCAAGAAGAAGCTGACGGCAGCTATGGAGGCACTTGACATGGATCCCTCCTATGCGGAGCGTGATCTTAACGTGGGATTCTCGGGAGGCGAGAAGAAGAAGGCGGAGATACTCCAGCTTCTGATGCTGCGTCCGAGACTTGCGATACTTGATGAGACGGATTCAGGACTTGATGTGGATGCGGTGCGCACCGTTTCCGCAGGAATAGACCTCTACCGCAGGGAAGTGGGCGGAGCGCTGCTCATCATCACTCACTCCACAAGGATACTTGATAATCTTGATGTGGACAAGGTACACGTCATAGTTGACGGAAAGAATGCCTGCGATGGCGGAAGAGAACTTGTGGATGACATCAATGCCAACGGCTTTGAGCGGTTTATAAAGGCTGGTGCGTGATGGCTGAGAGAGAAAAGACGCAGGTCGCTGACATAGACAGGACCGTCTATGACATGAAGAATGAGGATAAGGACGCCTATCGCTTTGAGGGCGGACTTACCCGTGAGATAGTGGAGAAGCTGTCAAGGGAGAAGGACGACCCCGAGTGGATGCATGATTTCCGCCTGAGATCCCTCGACCTTTACAATGAGATACCTGTTCCCGACTGGGGACCCGATATTTCGGGACTGAACATGGATGAGATAGTCACCTATGTGCGCCCGAATGCGAAGATGTCCGCAAACTGGGACGATGTGCCTGCCGAGATAAAGAACACCTTCGAGAAGCTTGGCATCCCCCAGGCGGAGATAAACTCCCTTGCGGGCGTAGGCGCACAGTACGACTCCGAGCTTGTGTACCATAATGTACGCAAGGAAGCCGAGGAGCAGGGCGTTATATACACCGACTTCGAGAGTGCGGTGAAGGGCGAATACGGCGACATGGTGCGTGAGCATTTCATGAAGCTGATACCTCCCGAGATGCACAAGTTTGCGGCACTTCACGGTGCGGTATGGTCGGGCGGTTCCTTTGTGTATGTGCCCAAGGGCGTGAAGGTGAGCTATCCCCTTCAGTCCTATTTCAGGCTCAACGCTCCCGGTGCGGGTCAGTTCGAGCATACGCTGATAATCGTGGATGAGGGCGCAGATCTTCACTTCATCGAGGGATGCTCCGCTCCCAAGTACAATGTGGCGAACCTCCATGCCGGTGCGGTGGAGATATATGTCAAGAAGGGCGCACGCTGCCGCTATTCGACGATAGAGAACTGGTCGAAGAATATGTACAACCTCAACACGAAGGTGGCGAGGGTGGAAGAGGACGGCGTGATCGAGTGGGTGTCCGGTTCCTTCGGCTCACACATATCCTATCTGTATCCCACATCCGATCTGGTGGGCGAAAGGGCGAGGTCGGAGTTTACCTCCATCGCATTCGCAAATACCGATCAGGAGCTTGACACGGGCTGCAAGGTGGCACACCGTGCGCCGAACACCCACAGCTACACCAATACCCGTTCCATTTCCAAGGGCGGCGGCATAAACAACTTCCGCAGCAGCGTATATGTGGCTCCCGAGGCTAAAGGGAGCAAGTGCGCTGTCTCCTGTACTTCACTTATGCTTGACTCCGAGTCACGTTCGGACACTATCCCTGCAATGGATATACGCACCGCAGACTGCGATGTGGGACATGAGGCAAAGATAGGACGCATATCCGATGAGACGGTATTCTATCTCATGTCGAGAGGACTTTCCGAGGAGGAGGCAAAGGCTCTGATCGTATCGGGCTTTGCCGATACGGTATCCAAGGAGCTTCCGCTTGAGTATGCAGTCGAGATGAACAACCTCATCCGTCTTGAGATGATCGGCGCCATAGGTTAAGGGGGTAGGGAGATGAAGATGTACAGTAATCTGCTTCCCTGCATAACATGGAAGTGGCTGAAGATGAACGGCACGGAGACGGAGATCTCCCCTGCGGCTCACGGTGAGGTGGCTCTGCCCGAGGGATGGAGCGTCTCCGAGGACAGGGCGGCTCACGGCTCGGATATCGATCCGAGATCGAATAAGCAGATCCAGGCGGCGCTCTTTGCGGACAAGATCGTGACGGGCATGGGCCCCGACATGGACAGGGCTGCAAAGGAATACGGCATCCCCGTGATACGCATGACGGCAGGGGAAGCTCCCCTTGTGATAGAGAACAGGTACAAGGACGGCGACAGTGTGATGACCTGCGTGGAGATCACCGTCCCCGACGGAGTACACGCATCGGTGACGGAGAAGTTCTACTCCGAGGACGGTGCGAAGGCTGAGGCGGCTTTCCAGACGAAGTTCATCGTGGGGAAGGGCGCAAGCGTCGAGTTCGTGCAGATAGAGAAGCTGGGGAAGGACGTTACGCTTTTCAACGACAACGGTTCCTTTGTGGAAAAGGACGGCAGGCTTGACAGCATATATGTTCTTCTTGAGGGCGGAAAGACCTATTACGGCAGCAGGGCGAACCTTAAAGGAAATGAGAGCGCCTTCTCCCTTGACATGGCATACATTGTGAAGGGCGACGAGGAGCTTGATGCGAATGTGGCTGCTTTCCACAGGGGGAAGAAGACAGATGCCCTCATCACCGTGAACGGCACTCTGAAGGACAGGGCAAAGAAGCTCCTGCGTGCCACCATAGACTTCAAGTCGGGTGCGGCAGGCTCCACGGGCAAGGAGACTGAGGATGTCCTCATGATGAATGAGGGTGTCATCAACAGGAACGTGCCCCTTATCCTGTGTACCGAAGAGGACGTGGAGGGTATCCACGGCGCTACTCTGGGAAGCCCCTCCGAGGAGATCGTCACTTATATGATGTCAAGGGGGCTTGACAAAGCGACGATATATGATATAATAGAGAAGGCAAGACTTGACGCTTGCGCAGGAAAGATCTCCGATGAAAAGACCCGTGAGGAGGTACGCAGGTACATCCATCCGGACGAAGAATGATCGGATCGCAGCACTGCCGTCAGACGGCGGCGGTGCTGTTTTGTCACCGCTGAGTTCAAAGCTCTGCTTTCAAGAAAGCAGCGGCAAGCGAAAGCTTGCCGATATTCAGTAGGGGATTGTATCCCCTACTGAATATCAAGATGGAACCCATGCCACCAAATGGCATGATCTGCCATTTAGAGGCGGGGGACATCGCTGCCTTGATTATGATGATCGAATGAAGGAATGATGGTATGGCTAAGAGTTTTGAAGAGATAAGGGCGGATTTCCCCATCCTGTCCGATGAGTATGCGTACCTTGATAATGCGGCTACGACGCAGAAGCCTTTTGCGGTGACAGATGCAGTTGATGCCTATTATAAGAATGACAACGCAAATCCCCTCCGTGGGCTTTACGATCTGTCGGTGAGGGCTACCGAGGATTATGAGGCGGCAAGGGCGGAAACGGCAAGGTTCATCGGTGCTGATGCGGAGGAGATAATATTTACCCGAAATGCGAGCGAGAGCCTGAATCTCGTCGCCTATTCCTATGCGGCATCCACCCTTAAAGAGGGGGATGAGATTCTGGTCGCCATATCCGAGCATCACAGCAATATGCTCCCGTGGCAGAATGCGGCACGTCTCACCGGTGCCAACATACGGTATATCGAATGTGACGGTGAGGGGCGCATCACGCCTGAGATGGTGGAGGCGTGCTTCACGCCAAAGACCCGTATAGTGGCGGCGGCACAGGTGTCGAACGTGATCGGGCGTGTCAATGACATAAAGGAAATGGCACGGATCGCACACGCACACGATGCGGTATTCGTATGTGACGGGGCGCAGTCCGCTCCTCATATGGCGGTGGATGTGAAGGATCTGGATGTGGACTTCTTCGCCTTTTCGGGACACAAGATGTTAGCACCCATGGGCATCGGCGTACTTTACGGAAAGCGCAGTATACTTGAAGATATGCCCCCCTTCCTTTACGGCGGTGAAATGATAGAATATGTCACCCTCTGCGGTGCGACCTATGCGGAGGTTCCTCACAAGTTCGAGGCAGGCACGGTCAACGCAGGCGGTGCGGTAGGTCTCGGTGCGGCTGTGAGATACATGGAGAGCATCGGGATGGATCGCATAGAGCAGCGTGAGCGTGAGCTGACACGGTACATGATGGAGCAGATGGCGGACATTCCCTATGTACACATCATAGGCTCTCCCGACCCGGATGAGCACATGGGCATCGTTACCTTCACGGTGGAGGGTGTGCATCCTCACGACATCGCACAGATAATGAACGAAGATCATGTTTGTATCCGTGCGGGACATCACTGTGCCCAGCCTCTGATGAAGTTTCTGGGCTCCATGTCCACCGCAAGGGCAAGTCTCAGCTTTTACAACAACAAGGCTGACATAGATATGTTCATCCGCTCCCTCTCCGTCCTACGCAGCAAAATGGGTTATGGCGGGTCGGCAGTGCCGGCAGGCTGAGCCTGCACCCCTTTCGTTGATTTGTTTGCATCGGGCAAACTTAAAGTGGCTCGGCAAGCAGGCTGAGTTTGAACCTCTTCGGCAGGGTCGGCAGTGCCGACAGCCAATTCGGCAGGCGGTGTCTGCACCCCGTTCGTTGATTTGTTTGCATTGGTCATATAGGCTATGGCTCGGCAGATATGATATAAATTTACCTTTCGGGTGATAATATGAATACTTTCTATAATGAGATACTTACCGAACACAACATGAACCCCTATCACAAGAATGAGATAGAGGGGGCGACATTCACCCTTGAGGGAGTAAACCCTTCCTGCGGTGACGATATCGTATTGCAGCTCAAGGTGGAGGACGGGATCATCACGGACGGCGGATACACCGGTGACGGATGCGCCGTTTCCCAGGCTTCGGCTGACATGATGCTCGATCTCGTTATAGGGAAGCCGAAGGAAGAGGCTATGCGTCTGGCGGATATTTTCATCCGCATGATAAAGGGCACTGCCTCGGATGATGAGATAGACCAGCTTGAAGAGGCTTCGTCCCTGCGTGATATTTCCCATATGCCTGCCCGTGTGAAGTGTGCGGTGCTCTGCTGGCACACCATGGAGCAGATGTTTGATGCGAAAGCACCGAAGGAAAGCCTTATCCCCAAGGAAAACAAGCCCGAAGTCTGTCACTTGTAGCAGGCTGAGCCTGCACCCAATTCGCAGGTCAGTTTGCATCGGGGATATTGGATATGGCTCGACCGTTACGAGTTTGTAGGACAGCGGCAGTATCAATAGAGAACAATAAAAAAGTGTCAGCACCGCTGACACTTTTTCGTATATCATATTTAATTAGCCGAGCCATTTCTGATATGTCATAAACAAACAAATCAACGAATTCGCTGCGGGCCGTGCCCGCCTGCCGACTAAGCCTGCTTTTCTTCGATGTAGGAAACGATGTCGCCGACGGTCTTGATGTTCTGAGCATCCTCATCGGGGATGTCGATGCCGAATTCATCCTCTATAGCCTGGATAAGATCAACTACATCCAGAGAATCTGCGCCGAGGTCAGCAGAGATGTCGGTGTCGAGCTTAACGCTGTCTTCATCGGCACTGAGTACGTCAACTACAAGATCCTTTACCTTATCAAATATCATTTTGTTATCCTCCTTGATTTTCAGATGAGTCCATCAGTGTGAACTCACCGATTGACCTAAACTTATTATAACGTGATACGAGCAATTCGTCAATATCTTTTGCCATTTTATCATTCAGCGAATTAGACAAAAATCTATGGATATTTTCGGCAGTTATTTCCGGATCGGTGTGTGCGCCGCCTTCCGCCTCCATGATGATCTGTTCCGCTACACCGAGTCTGACGGCATCCTCGGCGGTGATGTGCATGATATTGCAGGCCTCACGTTCCTTTGAGGCATCCTTCCAGATAAGGGAGGCAAATCCTCTGGGGGAGATGACGGAGTAGATGGAGTTCTCGAGCATGGCGAGCTCATCGCATACGCCGAGCGCCAGCGCACCGCCGCTGCCGCCTTCACCGAGGACGACGGAGATGACGGGCACCTTCAGCTGCATGAACTCATACAGGCATCTTGCGATAGCCTCGCCCTGACCTCTTTCCTCTGCCTCCACGCCGCAGTATGCGCCGGGGGTGTCGATGAAGTTGATGACGGGGCGGTGAAACTTCTCCGCCTGATGTGCAAGGCGCAGAGCCTTGCGGTAGCCCTCGGGGTGAGGCATGGCGAAGTTGACTTCCTTGTTCTCCGACAGGTCACGCCCCTTGACTTCTGCGATGATGGTGACGGGAAGGCCGTCAAGTCTGCCTATGCCGCCGAAAATTGCTTTATCGTCGCTGTAAAGCCTGTCTCCGTGGAGTTCGTACACGTCTGTGAATATCATGGGGATGTAGTCACGGACTGTGGGGCGGTCACGGTGGCGGATAAGGCTGAGCCTGTCATAGGGTGTTATGATCTCGTCCATTACCGCACCTCTTCTCTGTGGAGACGTATCAGATGGGCGATGGTGCGCCGCATATTACGTCTTTCCACTATCATATCCACAAATCCGTTCTCAAGCATGAATTCAGCCGACTGGAAATCCTCGGGGAGCTGCTGCTTGATAGTTCCCTCGATGACACGTCTGCCCGCAAACCCGATAAGCACCTTCGGTTCGGCAATGATGACGTCTCCGAGGGAGGCAAAGGATGCCGTGACGCCGCCCGTGGTGGGGTCTGTCATCACGGTGATGTACAGTCCGCCCTGCTCGGAATACTTTGCCGCCGCCCCGGATGTCTTTGCCATCTGCATGAGGGATACCAGCCCCTCCTGCATCCTGGCACCGCCCGATGCGGTAAATATCACGATGGGGAGCTTTTCCTTCCCTGCCAGTTCAAATGCACGGGCTATTTTTTCGCCCACCACACTTCCCATGGATGCCATCATGAAATGGGAGTCCATCACGGCGATGACACATTTCTCGTTATGGATTGTGCATATGCCTGTGACTACCGCCTCCGCAAGACCTGTCTTGTCACGCAGTTCGGCGATCTTGTCCTCGTAGTCGGGGAAGTCGATGGGGTTGACCGATGTCATTCCTGCTTCTGTTTCGGTAAAGCTGTCCTTGTCGCAGGTCATGCGCAGCCTGTCACGGGCTGTGAGCCTCGATGAATAGCCGCAGAAGGGACACACCTGCATATTTTCCTGCATCGTCTTTGCAGATGTTGACTTCTGGCATCTTGGGCACTTGAAGTCGGGTTCCTTGGGCTGGTCATCGTAGAATTTCTGAGTGACCTGCCTGAACAGTTCCTCCATTGTCATAGTATCACCTTAATCTTAATTTCATACTGCTCCCTGTCTGTCCGCAGACGATCGGGTGCAGCATCATATGCCCGAAAGCTTTTCATTCAGGTAATTGTTGTCATACGTCCCCGCACAGAAAACAGGATCCCGTATGAGGCTCAGATCGAAATCTATGTTGGTATCCACGCCCTCCACGATGAATTCGGAAAGCGCCCACTTCATCTTTGCGATGGCTTCCGCACGGGTGGGGGCATGAACGATGAGCTTTGCTATCATGCTGTCATAGAAGGGGGTGATGGTGTACCCCTGATAGATGGCGCTGTCTATGCGGATGCCGGGGCCTCCGGGAAGGTGCAGGGCACGGATGGTGCCGGGAGAGGGACGGAAGTTCTCCTCGGGCTTCTCCGCATTTATGCGGCACTCGATGGAGTGTCCCCTGACCACGATATCCTGCTGACGTATGTCAAGAGCCTGTCCGTCAGCTATCTTTATCTGTGCCTTGATAAGGTCAACGCCCGTTATCTCCTCTGTTATGGGATGCTCCACCTGTATGCGTGTGTTCATCTCCATAAAGTAGAAATTCTTGTCCTTGTCCACAAGAAATTCTATGGTGCCTGCATTTGTGTAGCCGCAGGTGATAGCGGCAGCAACAGCGGCACGCCCCATCCTCTCACGGAGAGTGGGGGTCATTATGGGAGAGGGAGTCTCCTCAAGCACCTTCTGATTTCGTCTCTGCATGGAGCAGTCACGCTCGCAGAGGTGAACGACATTGCCGTGACTGTCCGCAAGGATCTGGAATTCGATATGCTTGGGGTTCAGGATTAGCTTCTCCATGTAGATCTCATCCGAGCCGAAGAAGCACCCTGCCTCCTGCTTGGCGGCAGTCATGGCGGACTCGAGTTCCTCCTCACAGCTTACCTTGCGTATGCCTCTGCCGCCGCCGCCTGCTGATGCCTTTATCATGACAGGATAGCCCATCTTGGCGGCGAGAGCCTTCGCCTCGTCTATGTCCCTGATGGTGCCGTCCGAGCCGGGGATGACGGGGACGCCCGCATTCTTCATGCTCATCTTTGCGGCTGCCTTGTCACCGAGCGCCCTTATCGCACGGGGGGAGGGGCCTATGAAGGTGATGCCGTTGTCCGCACACATCTGTGCGAAGTCGGCATTCTCCGACAGGAAGCCGAATCCCGGATGAATGGCATCCGCCCCCGTCATCTTGGCAGCCTCTATCAGCGCCGCCGCATTCAGGTAGCTGTCCTTCGTGGCGGGAGGGCCTATACATACGCTCTCATCGGCTATCTGTGCGTGCAGGGAATGTTTGTCCGCTGTGGAGTATACGGTCACAGCATGGATGCCCATTTCACGGCAGGCACGGATTATTCTTACGGCGATCTCGCCGCGGTTTGCTATAAGTATTTTCTTAAACATGATAACATCCTGTTTCGATGATTTTCAAGACCCCTGAAGGACCTCACTTTATGACAAACTGTATCTCAGCCTGGACAGCACGTTCGCCGTCTACGGTACAGATGCCCTGACCGTAGCCTACGGGACCTCTCACCTTAGTGATCTCCACTTCTATGCGGAGCCTGTCGCCGGGGACTACCTGACGGCGGAACTTTGCGTCCTTGATGCCGCCGAAGAAGCCTATCTTCCCCTTGTTCTCGGGGAGAGCCAGCATTGCCGCACAGCCTGCCTGCGCCATCATCTCCACCATGAGCACGCCCGGTACTACGGGGTAATCGGGGAAATGTCCCTTGAACCAGAATTCGTCGGGGGTCATATCCTTGTAAGCCACCACACGCTTGCCAGGCTCCATCTCCTCTATCTCATCAATGAGAAGGAAGGGATCACGGTGGGGTATAAGTTCCTTTATCTGTTCTTTGTTGAGCTGCATGATATCACTCCTATGACAGCCTGTGACCCGTGCCGTGTCATGCCGGGCAGGCTCTCTTAATTGTCAGTTCCTTATGTGTCAGGGGATGGTCTTATTCCGAGCCCCTGTTCATAATACCGATCACATTATTGTAAAAATCGTTTTTGGGTATCACTGCACGGAGGGTGTTGGGGGTATCGGGGATATCGTATATCGTCCTGTCCTCCTCGATGATCTCTCCCTCAAGAAGGTCGGTATCTATGGGAGACAGTCCGCTTCCCCCTGAGAATACCGCATCGGCATTCACATGACCCTTGTCATATCCCTTATCCGTATATGCGATGTCCGCAGGACAAGAAACATAGTGATCGGCATAGCCCCTGAGTTCCATGGGGTCATTTTCAAGTGATGATGTATCCCTCAGAAACAGTATGATCTCATCACCTTTGCTCAGATCGGGGATGTCAGGGGAATCCGCATATGATGACTCCGGAAATGCGACCGTTATCCTGTCGCCTTTTGCAGTGCCCCAGATATTTTTTTGCACCGATAAAGTATATATCTTCTTGTAGGTGATATGGGGCGTCCCGTTACAGAGGTAAGTTATCCTTACCTCCCGTGCATCTTCTACTGTACAGTCGGAAACGGCAGATACATCTTTCCTGAATTCGTCTATGGTCATAGTATCCCATACCGTCTCGGAAACGGTTCTCACGGATGAGGGAGCATATGCCTCGGCAGTCACTTTATCGGATGAGTAAAGTATCCTGTCATGTCCGGTGCGGATGCGGTCGGAAGTATCCTTTATCCTGTCCGCTCCCGATAACAGTATCAGTAATATCAGTAAGAATACACTGTTTTCCATTCTCATTCAGTCTTTACGCCGACGACCATATCTTCGGGGATCTGTGTGAAGTCCACGGAAGAAAGGTCGCTCTCGCTCCAGTATGCGGCGGTAGGTGCGCCGTTGTTTATCATGACGGCATAGTAGCCGGAGGTCATGCCGTTGGTGTAGGTGTCAAATGCCCTGTCAAAGTCGGAGGAGGAGCCGTCAAAGGAGAGGCTGCCGTTTGCGGTGTCAAGCTTGCCCGCATAGCGTCCCGACTTCACCGTGACGCCGCCTGCCGCACATGAGGAGCAGTAGTTGACGGCGTTTTGCATCATAAGCTCCGCATTGGAGTCTGCGGTGAGCTGTCTGGCACTGTCCACCCGTGCCTGTGCATTGTCGGGAGTGGTCACTCCGTCACAGGCAGCAAGAGACATGGCGATGAGTGCGCAGGAAAGGAAAGCTGTGATCTTCTTCATAAGTATCACCCGAATTTCAAAGCGCTGCTTTCAAGAAAGCAGCGGCAAGCGAAAGCTTGCCGATATTCAGTAGGGGATTGTATCCCCTACTGAATATCAAGATGGAACCCATGCCACCAAATGGCATGAGCTGCCATTTAGAGGCGGGGGACATCGCTGCCTTGA
>JAFUHM010000053.1 GCA_017468865.1 Oscillospiraceae bacterium
ATTCGATCATCTTGGCTCTGTCTTCCATAATTACCTCCATAGCGTTATGTATAAGTTTATGGGTGTGGGTGCAATGGGGATCGCAGGCGGGATACCATCGGCCGCTTTGCGGAAATGGCGGGATTTTCCGAGAGGAAATTCCCGAAAGGTATTGACAAAGTAACAGAAATGTGATACAATGGATGTATCGTTAATATGATACGCTGACTTTGCGGCGGACTATTTCTTATACCATTCGGTGAGGAGCTGTTCAGCCTTCTTGCTGAAGATCATGAAGCCTGTGTCTTCCTCTGCCTTTTTGTCCGTGGGGAGAAGAGTGGGCCAGTCCCACCAGAAATAGCCTGCAAAGTAGTCTTCATCCCACATGGCACGCAGGGCGCTTTCGTAGAAGTTTGCCTGTTCCTCCTCGCTGCGGGCGTTGCCGATATGTGTGAAGTCCCATGGCATGGATGCGCATTTCTCCGCACTCCTGCACCCGATCTCCATGAAGATGACCTTCTTCCCGAACTGCTCGGAGATCCGGCGGAGCTGCTTCCTGGGCTCTTCCCAGCGGGCAAGCATTTCTTCTGCGGTAGATCCTCCCTCGGGAGAGCCTACGGGATAGTATGCGGATGTGCCGATGTAGTCGAGTGCATCGAACCATTTGACATTGGATTCCTTGCCGTGGTTTGCGTTATACACCAGGGGACCGTGGTATACATTGCGCACCTTGGCGATAAGCTCACGCCAGTCCTCTTCACGGTGCTCCGTCCCCACCATCTCACAGCCGATGCAGAGCATCTCGCATGAGGTGTATTCGGCTATCTCGGCATAGTGAAGGATGAAGGCGGTGTAGCAGGAGAACCATTCGTTCCAGTAGCTTTTCTTTCTCCCGTGCTCATCATAGACGGGAAACTCCCTTTCGGGGAAGGAGATGTTGGCGCGCCATGTGCCGTCCTCGCAGTTGAGCACGGGCTTGAGACACACCTTCATGTTATGCTTTTTGAGATTTTCGATCGCCTTTTCGATCTCACGGTCTGTGTTGCAGAAGCGGAAGTCAAATCCAAATCTGGTAGAGCTGAAACGCTCCTGTGTCACCGCAAATGCGAGAGCCGCCCAGTTGCAGCCCATCTGAGAAAGCCTGATTATAGAGCCTTCGGAGCGGGGATCGCTGAGCATACCCTTTCTGCTGTCCCAACCGTATGTGTAACCTTTAATCATAAAATCACCTTGTAATTATGTCCGCAGTAATGCCGCTCGTTGTCTTTATGAGGTCGGCGGGGGAAAGCTCTATCTGCAGGCCTATCTTGCCGCCGCTGACCATGACCGTATCAAGTATGAGCATCTGCTCATGGAATACGGTGATGTACTGTTTCTTCATGCCGACGGGGGAACAGCCGCCCCTGATATAGCCTGTGACGGCGTTTATCTCCCTGACGTGTATCATCTCGACGGATTTCTCGCCGACTGCCCTTGCGCAGGCTTTCAGGTCAAGCTCGGCGCAGACGGGGATGACAAAGACGTAATATGCCCGTGAGGGAGCGGATGCGCCCCTTGTGACCAGAGTCTTGTAAACCGTATGTACGTCCTGTCCGAGAAGTTCGGCGACTTTCATGCCGTCCACGGCTTCATCTCCGTGCGGATACTCATGCACCTTATAGTCTATTTTAAGGCGGTCAAGTATCCGCATGGCATTAGTCTTGACAGCCATTGTGCATCTTTGCGGCGGTGAGTGTGTTGCGCATGAGCATTGCTATGGTCATGGGGCCTACGCCGCCGGGCACGGGAGTGATATATCCTGCCTTCTCCTTGCAGCCCTCAAAGTCAACGTCACCGCACAGCTTGCCTTCGGCATTGCGGTTCATGCCCACATCTATGACCACTGCACCGGGCTTTATCATGTCGGCGGTCACAAATCCTGCCTTGCCCACCGCTGCCACAAGGATATCAGCCTCTGAGGTGACGGAGGGAAGATCACGGGTGCGGGAATGGGTGATGGTGACAGTGCCGTTCTTATGGAGAAGAAGCATTGCCATGGGCTTGCCTACGATGTTGCTCCTGCCGATGACGACGCACTTCTTACCGCTGACCTCTATGCCTGTTTCGGCGATGAGTTCCATTACGCCGGCAGGTGTGCAGGGGAGGAAGGCATAGTCACCTATCATGATGTGACCTACATTCTGGGGATGGAAGGCATCTACGTCCTTCTCGGGAGAGATCGCATTGATGACGGCGTTCTTGTCGATATGGGAGGGGAGGGGGAGCTGGACGAGTATGCCGTCTACCTTGGCATCACTGTTGAGCTTGTCTACGAGGGCGAGGAGCTCGTCCTGTGTGGTCTCGGCGGGGAGTGCGTATTCAAAGGAGTCAAAGCCGACTTCTGCGCAGGCCTTCTTCTTGTTGTTGACATACACCCTTGATGCGGGGTTGTCACCGACGATGACTACGGCAAGGCCTATGGATATGCCCTTTGCCTTCAGGCTTTCAGCCTCTGCCTTTACCTCTGCCTTTACCCTTGCGGATACCTTTTTGCCGTCTATGATATTCATATTATCCTCCTATTCGAGAACTTCCATGGAAACGCTGGCGTTCCCCGGTTCATAGTTATATACGATGCCTACGGTCTTATCGCCCGTGAATTTCTTGATGCTGGTCACATAGTCGGAGACGTTCATCTCAAAAAGACCTGTCAGCACCTTTTCGCTTTCTGCCGTATCGGAAAGGCTGACTCCGTCTATGGCGGCAGTGCCCTTGGATATGAGTGTGAGGCAGTATACCTCGTTTTCATTTCTGACCTTGTAGTATCCGATGATGTCTCCGTCTTCCCTGATGCCTACCATAGTGGGGTCGTCTTCGGATATGTCCCTTTCGAGCTTGACTCCGCTGATGTTCATGATGTCCTCTTCGGAGCAGGGGAGCTTGACGGGGGTGCCGCCTACGGAAAGGGAGGAGAGGAGCTTGTCGGTATCCCATGAGGGAGGCAGAGGCCCCTGATCGGTGGTGACTGTGCCTGTGAAGGACTTGTGCTCTTTATTCCCCAGTGACAGGCTTATGCGGTCCTCGGAATAGGAAAGTCTGAGCTCACGTCCGACAGAGGAGTATTCTCCGCTCTTGGAATCTATGAGGGGAAGCAGGAGCTTCTGCATGGAAGCATGGTCGGAAAGCCTGATGCCGTTGACATGGACGATATTGTCCTCCGAGTTGTCGATGAAGGTGATGTCGCTGATATTGCCGTCCTTGTCGTGGAGGGCATAGCCTATGGTGAGGTCCTTGCAGTACAGTCTGACGGTGATGTCTATGTCATCGGGATAGTCGATATTGTACATCCGTCTTGAGGTAACGCCGTCTATGGCGGTCAGGTCGGAGAGGGTGAGGGGAAAGGATATGCGCTGTCCGTTGACCTCGAACATATTGAGTATCTGGTCATCGGTCAGTTTTTCGCCTTCGGCAGGCTGCACATACTCCTCACGGGGAGCCTGTCCGCAGGCGGCCATCGGCAGCATCATCATAAAAGCCATGATGCCTGCTATGAACCTATTCATCGCCCTTGTCCTCCTCGTCGCCGAGAATATGCTGATCGGAGTCGAGCTGCTTCTTCCTGCGGTTTACGGAGCGCTGCTTTTCTTCTGCTTCACGCTGCTCGGCTGCGGCAAGTACAGCCATTGCCTCATCGGTATCGCAGAAGAGGCGCACGCCCTTCTTCTTAGCACGGATATGGCCGAAGACGATGATGACCACGGCGGCTGCGGCTGTGATGACTGCCACCACCTGAGATATCCTGAATGTGCCGGCATAGAGGGAGTCGGTGCGCAGCCCTTCGATGAAGGCACGTCCCATACCGTACCATGCGCAGTATATGCAGATGAGTTCACCGTCAAACTTGCGGTGCTTGTAGAAGAAGTGCAGGATAAGAAATCCAAGCAGACACCAGATGCTCTCATACAGGAAGCAGGGATGGACGGGCTGATACGGGTCTACGGTGATGCCGTGCTGTGAGAGAAGTGAGGCACTGTATTTGAGATATGACTGCACCCGTCCGCTGGACATTCCCCAGGGGAGATCGGTGTTGGTGCCGAAACACTCCTGATTGAAGAAGTTGCCCCATCTGCCGCACGCCTGCCCGATGAAAAATCCTATGGAGGCGAGATCGACGGCTGAGAGTATGTGTATCTTCTTTATGCGGCAGACTATGCAGGCGAAAATGAGGGCGCCGATTATGCCGCCGTAGATGGCAAGACCGCCGTCACGGATGGAGAGTATCTGCTTGATGTCGTTGTAGCTTTCAAGATGGAAGAGGACATAGTATCCTCTTGCGCCTATGATCGCACCGACCAGTCCCCAGAAAACGGCTTCGCTGAGACTGTCGCCGTCTATGCCGAATGCTTTTGTCCTTTTGAAGCAGTAGGTCATGGCGAGGAACAGTCCTATGGCGATGCAGATACCGTACCATTTGATCTCAAAGCCGAATATGGAAAAGGCTGTGGGGTCAACACGGAGGTCTATGCCGAAACCGGGGAATACCACATGATCGTTGGAAAGGGGATCTAACTGCATGATATCCTCCTCTCAGACCGACTTGGGCTTGATCACGAAAAGTGAACAATTATCGGTGTCAAATCTTTCGCAGAGGAATTTCCTGATGTCCTCACAGGTGAGCCCTGCGACTGCATCGATGGAGGAGAATGCGTTCCCTGCACGGCGAAGTCCGGTATTTACGAGGACTGTGGCGAGGGAGTCGGCATTGCCGAGAGCCCTTATGAGTGAACCGTAATAAGCCTTCTTGATGTTCTCAAATCTCTGCTCCTCAAAGCCGTCTTTCTTGCGCCTGTGGATCTCTTCCTTGATGATCTCGCAGGTGCGGACGGGATCCTTTGATTCTCCGCCGATGATGGGAACGAAGAAGCCGTTGCCGATGAATGTCTCCGTACCGAATTCCGAATTGATAAGTCCCTCATCGTATAATTTTTTATACAGGGGGGAAGTTTCGTCCGCAAGGAGGGAAAGGGTCATGTCGCTGAGTGCTCCCACAAGGGGGGACTCTTCATCGGATACGGGCTTAGACTTGAAGCCGAGGTTGAACATGGGGATGCCCACTTCAAAACTCTGCTCGCCGTATGCCTTGCAGACTTCGGCAGGCTCTTCGGGGACGACAGACAGGAGCTGCTTGTCCTCGCAGGGCTTGAGCATCTCGTCACAGAGGGCGAGTATCTCATCCTCGTCAACATCGCCTGCGATGGCAAGGGTCATGTTGTTGAGGTTGTAGAAGGTGTAGTAGCAGCGGTAGAGGAGCTCGGGAGTTATCTGTGCGATGCTCTCCACGGTGCCTGCGATGTCGATGCGAACGGGGTTCTTGTGGTAGATGCCTTCGAGGAGGCCGAAGAACACACGCCATTCGGGGTTGTCATCGTACATCTTTATTTCCTGACCGATGATGCCCTGTTCCTTGGCTACTGTCTCCTCCGTGAAATAGGGCTTCTGAACAAAGTCGAGAAGGATGCGGAGGGAGTCGATGAAATTATCCGTGCAGGAGAAAAGGTAGCAGGTCTTGTCAAAGGAGGTGTAGGCATTTCCGAATGCGCCTGTTTTGGCGTAGAGGTCGAAAACATCCGTATCCTCATTCTCAAACAGCTTGTGCTCGAGATAGTGGGCGATGCCGTTGGGGACGGTCACGAAATCGGGTTCATCCGCCGTCTTGAAGGTGGTATTCACCGAGCCGTAGCGGGTGCCGAATATGGCGTGCTTCAGTGAGAAATCCTTCATCTTCCAGATGAGTATCTCCAGACCGCTGTCATGCTTTATCCTCACATAGCTTTCGCTGATGCGTTCATTTGTAATAACTTCTCTTGTCATATCATGCTCCTATCAATGCCTGCCTCTGAGAATAAAGACGGTATCGAGCCTGAGTGAATTTGCGCAGGCTATGATATCTTCTCTCGTGACATCCTTCACCCTTGCCATCATGTCGGCAGGGGAGTAATCCTTGCCTTCAAGCGCCCTGTCCGTATACCAGTAGACAAGGGATGTGGGGAAATCGGATGTGGATTTGAGGGCGGTGTCGATCATGAGCTTGGCCTGCTCCATGAGCTCGTCGGAAAAAGCGCCGCTCTTCATGACATCAAGCTGCTTCATGATCTCTTCCCTTGCGGCATCTATATTCTCCGCTTCAAGGCCGCTGTCTATGAGATAGGTGTTCTTGGAGGGATCGGAGGAGGCGGAGCAGTAGTAGCAGAGGGAGAGCTTCTCACGCACGTTCTTGAACAGGAGCGAGAAGGGAGCGGTGCAGAACATGGTGTTGAACACACGCTTCACAGCATTGTCGGTCTCGCCCTCATACTTGAATGCCATTGCCATCTTGCACTGGGTGATGTCGAGTTCGGCGGATCCTTCATACACCTTGTCCTTGATGGGGGAGGGTGAGGGAAGGACGGATATCTTCTCGGGTGAGGTGCGGTCAAAGCATCTGCGAAGATATGCCAGACACTCATCCGAAAGGCCCTTGCCTGCACAGAATATCTCTATGCGTGCCGATGTGAGCATCTTTCGGTATGCGGCATACACTGTTTCGGGAGTGAGCTTCGCTGCATCCTCTGCGGTGCCCTTGAGGGGAAGGGCGGAGAGTTCGCCTTCATAGATGTGAGGCCTTGCAAGGGATATGAGATAGCCTCGCTTGTCGTTTATCTCCGCATTTATGTCGTCGATCATCTCGTTCTTTTTCAGATCAAATCTCTTTTTGGGGAAAACGCCGTCTTCAAGGGCGGGGCGGAATATACATCCGCAGACGAGCTTTAACAGCTCCATGGGGATGTCTTCCCCGTCAAGGGCGTACTTCTGTGCGATGGACCAGATGCTGAAGGTCAGCGCCCTGTGATCGCCTGCCCGAAGATTGCTGCAGTTCATTTCCGCACCGTAGAGTTCGGCAAGTCTGCTGTTGAATGAGGTGAGGTCGGGATAGTCCTCATTGGTGTCCTCCAGCAGGTATGCCAGCAGGGAATCTGCGGCAGCTGTCTGCCCGTCCATTTCCTGTAAAAACACGAAGCGGAAGCCGCACAGCTTGAATTTGTCATCGCTGATGACATTTAAGGCGATGGTCTCACCGTCATCAAGATAATATCTCTCTTTAACCATATTCTCTCCTTCTATCAGTATCCGTCCGATCCGTTCAGGGAATCATCAAAGATCAGCCAGTCCGAGGTGATCGTTTCCGTGTAGGTATCGCGGGTGTTGCGCACATAGATGCGTTCGATGCCTGCATTGAGTATCAGCCTTTTGCACATGGAACAGGGCTCGATCTCTCCGTACAGTTCATCAGTCACGGCATCGTGACAGGCAAGATAAAGGCTTGACCCTATCATCTGGGAGCGGGATGCGCTGATGATGGCATTTGCCTCGGCATGGACACTGCGGCACAGCTCATACCGCTGTCCCTTGGGGATGTTGAGCCTCTCACGGGTGCAGCAGCCCAGTTCACAGCAGTTCTTCCTGCCTCTCGGAGCGCCTGTGTAGCCTGTCGATACGATCTGGTCATCCTTTACGATGACCGAACCGAAATTGCGGCGCAGACAGGTGCCTCTTTCAAGCACCTGCTCCGCTATGTCAAGGTAATAGTTGATCTTGTCACGTCGCTGCATAGGATGCCTCCGGCTGTATGATAAGTGATGAAACTGTGCAGGCACTGTCTGTCTGACATTGTAAAAGGCAAATGCGATGGATATGTCGTTTATATTTAAGCGGACAGTGGTCTTATACCCGAAACGGGTGCAGGTACTGCCTGTCTGACATCATAAAAGGCAAATGCGATGGATATGCCGTATATATTTAAGCGGACAGTGGTCTTATACCCGAAATGGGTGCAGGCACTGCCTGCCTGTTATAGTACGGAGCAAAGCTCTATGGGGCTGTTTACGACTGCTAAGGGCGTGTCGGAGTTTTTGAGAGTGCCAAAACCGTAAGCCGCATGGACGAAGGGTATCTCTGCCTTGACAGCGGCAGTGTAATCACTTCTTGTGTCACCGACGTATACGGAATTGATACACTTGTTATCCTCTATGAGCTGACGGATGGTTTCAGCCTTTTCCTTGCGGGTGTCGCCCCAGCAGAGATAGTCGCTGAAATACTTCTCAAATCCGCTGTATTCCAGGAAAGTCTCAATGTATCCGCACTGGCAGTTGCTTACGATGAAGAGCCTCTTGTCGCTGCTCAGCTTTGCCAGCATTTCCTCCACGCCGTCGAAGATGAGGGCGCCGTGTTCGGCAAGGTAGTTGTTCTCATCTTCCGAGCATCTGTCGATCATCTCCATCTGCCTTGTGGGGGAGAGGTCGGGGAACAGCTTTTCGGCGATATCCGTCATGGTCAGACCCATGACGCCCTTCATGTCATCGGCGGTGAAGACACGCTTTGAATACATGGGGATGTTGAAGGACTGCAAGGTCTGTGTCCAAGACTCGGCAACCGTGGCGGATGTATCCCAGAGGGTACCGTCAAGATCGAATATAACATTTCCTGCTTTCATAACTTACCTTTCTTTTGCTTTCCGGGTTTGTCAGCTGATGGTCTTGCCCTTCTTGGGATGGGGCATATCTTCGGGGAGATCCTGCTCTCCCATGTCGGTAAATACGGCTTCATCCTCACTGAGGGGCTTGAGAAAGTCGTATTCCGGGTTGGATTCTCCTCTTTCCTCGTAGTATGGCTCGATAACGTGCTTCTGTATCTGGGGATAGCTGTTGAACATGATGAGAAATCCCAGGAATGATATGAGTATGAGCGGCACAAGGATAAGTACCGCAGATGATGACAGCAGCATGAGGATGAGCAGTATCGCAGCAGTCAGATGCACCAGCAGAAGGGTGATGATGTTCGTTTTAAGTCCGAGGGCTACAAGGTTGAAGGAATTTCTGATTATCTGGCGCAGTTTAAGGTCGGTGCAGGCGATCATGGGATAGATGAAGAAGTTCATCATGAATACCGTAAGGGCAAATCCTACCGCAAGCACGCAGAGCGCATAGTAGAAGGAGCTCCCTGTCTGATCGGCAAGCTGTGGATATACGTTCAGGGAACATATGAAGGATACTGCAAATACGACGTCTGCCAGCCCTACGGGAACGGACATTTTGAGATTGGTGAAAAACCCCTTTTTGAATTCGTTCCAGATGAAGGTGTCCTTGTCAAGGACGTATTCGTGAAGCACCTTTGTCATGCCTGTGAGGGCGGGCCCTATGGTCACGACGGGGAGACAGAAAACAAATGTGAGAAGAGAGAGCCGCACCATTTTCCAGAAACGCTCAAAGAACATCTCCCAGAATCGGAAGAAGGGCTTTTTCACGGGGCGGTCCTTGGATACGCCGGGCCCCGGTGTTTCGTGGATATTACGGCCGAAAATTGAAAATGCCAAGATCATCCATCCTTTGTGTGATTACTTACTCAGTTCATATGCTCTTTTTGTGCAGCGTTCACAGCAGTCCTTCACGACATCTTCAAGCCTGCCCTCATACAGACCGTCAAGGCCTGCAAGGGTGGTGCCTCCCGGAGAGGATACCATTTTGATGAGTTCGTCGAGGCTCCTGCCCGACTCGGTCATCATTCTGGCTGAGCCTGTGAGAGACTTCGCAAAGAGTCTGAGGGCGGTATCTCCGTCTATGCCGTTATCCTTGGCGTAGTCAACGAATGCCTTGCCGAAAAGATAGATGAATGCGGGGGAGGAGCCGTTGACGGCGATTATCTCCTTCATCTTGTCCATGGGGACTATCTCGGCGATGCCGCCTGTCTCGAATATCGATCTGACGGTCGAGAATTCCTCATCGGAGGTGAACCTGCCCTTGGCAAGGGCGGTGGCTCCTTCGCCGAGCAGGAAGGGAGTGTTGGGCATGACGATGACGGTATGTGCATTTACTCCGAGGGAGGATATGATGTAGTCCTCGGTTATGCCTGCGGCTATGGAGACGATGACATGATCTTCGGTGACATACTTTGCAAGCTCGGGCATTACGGCATCAAATATCTGAGGCTTGATGGCAAGGAAGACATACTTTGATGCGGCGGCGAGTTCGCCTATGCTGTTCTTGAATGAGACACCCTTGGGGAGAAGCTCTGCCTTGGAGGGGTCTGAATCGTATGCGCTGACCTCGGCATCCATGCCCTTGGCGATCATGCCGCCCATAATGGCGCCGCCCATGTTGCCTGCGCCTATAAATCCAACTTTTATCATAGAAATTATCCTTTCATCAGATGTGTTCAATATCAGGCTCATGGGAGCAATTGCCGCACTATGAGCCGTCCCCTGCTTTTGTGGGACATTTGAAAACCACCTCATATTATACCATAGCTATACAGAAAAATCAAGTCTTTTTTATGAAAACTGACGAAGGCCCCAAAAAGAAAATCCGGGATCTGTGATGATCCCGGTCAAGGATTTGGCTTAGCGGTCAGGCATAAAGCCCTGTGGTGAAATATCTGTCGCCTCTGTCGGGGAATACGGTCACGATATTCCCCTTTGCGCCGCTCTGTATGAGCTTGAGGGATGCAGCAAGGGCTGCGCCTGATGACGATCCTGCAAATATGCCTTCTTTCAGGGCAAGAAGCCTTGAATGTGCGAAGGCTTCGCTGTCGGTCACCTTAATGACGCCGTCGATGAGGGACATATCCATAGTGTCGGCGATAAAGTCATTGCCTATGCCTTCTATATTGTAGTCGTGGTGCTCACCGCCGCCCATGGTGCTGCCTTCGGGGTCGGCAAGTATACCTCTGACAGATGGTTTTCTCTCCTTGAGGTATCTGAGGATGCCGCTGACGGTACCGCCGCTGCCTGCACCTGCCACCACATGATCTATGGCGCCGTTCAGGTCTTCCCATATCTCTCTGCCCGTGGTCTCGTAGTGGGCGAGGGGATTTGCGGCATTCTTGAACTGGTCGAGGGTGACAGCGCCCTCTGTTTCAAGGGTGATCTCCTCAGCCTTCCGCTCGGCTCCGAGCATACCTTCCTCACGGGGGGTGTTGATGACCTTAGCGCCGAGGGCACGCAGGAGAGACTGCTTCTCCGCAGAGAACTTAGTAGGCACGACAAAGACAAGGTCATACCCGCGTCCGAGGGCTGCAAAGGCTATGCCGAGCCCTGTGTTCCCTGCTGTGGCGAGAACGATGGTGCTGCCTTTCTTTAACAGTCCCTTTTCCTCGGCATCCTTTATCATGTAAAGACCTGTCCTGTCCTTGACGCTGCCGGAGGGATTGTAAAGCTCCAGCTTGGCGTACAGGGACACACCGTCGGGAAGATCGAAGTTATTCAGCTTTACAAGGGGAGTGTTCCCGATAAGCTCCTGCATGGATCCGTATATGCTCATTTTCTTACCTCCGAACGGTCTATCGCCTGTGAAAGGTCGGATAATATGTCGTCAATATCCTCTATGCCTACTGAAAGCCTTATCAGTCCGTCCGTGATGCCTACCTGATCTCTTATCTCCTTGGGGATGGATGCGTGGGTCATGGTGGAGGGATGGCATACAAGGCTTTCGACTCCGCCCAGGCTCTCCGCCAGGGTGACAAGTTCCAGGCTCTCAAAGAATGTGTTGATGTCGTGTCCTTCCGCAAGCTCAAAGGAGATCATTGCACCGCCGTTCTTTGCCTGCCTGAGGTTGACTTCATAGCCGGGGTCACTTTCAAGCCCGGGATAGAACACCTTTGAGACACCCTTGTGCTCATGAAGGAATGATGCCGCTTTGAGGGCATTCTCGGTATGTCTGTCCATTCTGACGGACAGGGTCTTTATCCCTCTGATGAGAAGGAAGGAGTCGAAGGGACCCAGCACCCCGCCCGTGGAATTCTGTATGAATGCAAGGCGCTTTGCCTGTTCTTCCGTGGATACGACAGCAAGGCCTGCGACTACATCGGAATGGCCGCCGAGATACTTGGTGGCGGAATGGATGACAATGTCCGCACCGAGTTTCAGGGGCTGCTGAAGATAGGGGGTCATGAAGGTGTTGTCAACTATGACGGTGATGCCGTGCCTGTGAGAGATATCTGCGATCGCCCTTATATCGGTGACGGTCATGAGGGGATTTGCGGGGCTTTCGATGATGACTGCCTTTACGTCGTCGGTGATGTCTCTTTCAAAGGCGGCGGGGTCTGATGTATCGGAGATGCGGTATGTAAAGCCGAAATGGTCGAACACCTTGTCAAGCACTCTGAATGTGCCGCCGTATACATTGCTTGAGATAAGTATCCTGTCGCCGCTGTTGAAGAGGCTCAGCACCGCTGTTGTTGCAGCCATGCCCGATGCGAAGGCGAAGCCTGCGTGACCGCCTTCAAGCTCGGAGATAAGGGATTCGAGAGCCTCTCTTGTGGGGTTGCCCGTGCGGCTGTATTCGTATCCTCTCATCTTCCCCAGACCGTCCTGCTTGTAGGTGGATGTCTGGTAGATGGGGATGTTCACGGCACCCGTGCGCTCGTCTGTTGATATGCCGCCGTGTATGAGGGCGGTGTTGATATTCTTGTAAGCCATTTATATCATTCCTTGTTAAGTTCGGGATCCTTGACCTTGTCAAGAAATTCCCTGATGAAGAAAATGTAGTCCTCGGCGATATCGCTGCGTATGGTATTCTTTTTGGTGATATAGCCGATATTCATGATGGAGTTGCGGTTCTCGTCATCTTCCCTGAAGGGTATCATTTTATAGTCAGAGCCGTTGAGATCTTCAGAGACGATGCCCGAACAGAGGGTGAAGGCATTGAGCCCTATCATCAGATTGAGGTTCGTCGCCCTGTCGGTGGTGCGTATTATGCGGCGGTACTGCTTGTCGGAGAGTATCTCTTCGGCAAAGAAGCCGGGTATGCTGTCGCCTTGTTCAAACATCAGGCAGGGGTATTCGAGCAGTTCATCAAAGGATATGCTCTCATGGTCTGCCAGGGGATGATTTTTGTGTACATACACATATGCACGACATCGTATGAGGGAGGTAAAGTCAAGGTCATTTATCTTGAGCATCTTGTTGATGACCTTTTCATTGTATTCCGATTTGAAGATGATGCCTATCTCGCTCTTGGAGGAACCGACATCTTCGATGACATCCATCGTCTTTGTCTCACGGAAAGCAAAATCAAATCCCAGGGTGTCGTACAGTTCGACGGTCTTGACAAAGGCATCCACCGCAAAGGAATAGTGCTGTGCGGAAACTCCGAACCTGTGCTTTTTCCTGGCTTTTCCGGAATACTTGTCGGTAAGCAGTTCGTATTGCTGATAGACCTGCCTTGCATAGCTCAGAAACTCCTCGCCCTCCGCTGTGGGGACGACTCCTCGGCTGTTTCGTGTAAATATGGTGATACCCGTATCACTTTCGAGTTCCTTGACCGAACTTGAAAGTGAGGGCTGTGAGATATACAGTATCTCAGCCGCCTTGTTGAGGGATCCTGCTTCTGCTATGACCAGTGCGTATTTTATCTGCTGCAGTGTCATATTATCACCTCCTTGTACATTATATAGCTTTTTCCTATATAAGTCAAGTATTAGAATTATATAGTCTGATATAGTTTGGATCTATAGCTGTTATTCAAATACATATCCCGAAGTGTAGCGTGCCGAGAGCAGGGAGACGTTCTCAAAGGCGTGGAGTTCGTCGCTTCTGTCTCCGAAATATGACTTCTCCACCTTAACCGGGGGGAGATATGTGTCTATCTGGAAGCCGAGAGAATACAAAGCCCTTGAAACGTCGCTGTATGTGAAGCCACCCGACATTTTCTCGCCGAGTTCTTCGGTGATGTGTTCAAGATGGGAGACACGCTGGGGGAAGTCCGTCCCGTACAGAGGGAAATCAAAGACCAGCTCACTTCCGAGGGCGGAAAGATCGGCTATCTGACGCAGCGTCTCGGTGAAGACGGGGAGGGTCAGGTAGTAGCTTACGCCGAGGATGGTGAAAAATGTCTTCACACTTGTGTCAAAGCCTACCGAAAGCAGCTTGTCCGTCATCTTCTCGATATTGAAATCCACTGATACGAAGCGGACGTTCTTCGGGATATTCCATTCAAGATCGAGGATGCGCTGTTTCTTGTACTTCTGGGTGTCGGGATGATCCACTTCATAGATGGTGATGTTCTCATTGTCGTTCCTGAATGAGAAGGTATCGGCTCCCGCTCCGCATATGACCATCTGGCAGGGTTCGTCCGCAAAGCTGTGCAGACGCTCTTCCACGAAGCGCTCCCGTGCAAGGGGGATGGGTGCAAAATATGTGTTGACAAAGCCCTTTATGTTCCTGTCGTGGGTATAGCTTGAGATTATGTGCTCACGGATCTCTTCATATTCTTCTTTGCCCATGAGATCGAAGGCAAGGTAGTCATCGGATATTTTCTTTGGCTCGTTGTTGGAGTGGTAAGCCCGTGCGAAGGCGCAGAGCTTGGCAGTCATACTCTCTCTGTTATCGACCATAATTCACCTCAAAACAAAAAGGAGAATGCGAAAACACGCATTCTCCCTAATACACGCACTTATGGATATGCTGTTCTCATCTGTTTATTCTATTATACAGATAAAAACAGCATGCACACATCATGGCGGTGTTCTCCTTTGTTATTTGATAAAACTATTATACACCATAGGAAATGAAATGTCAAATAGTTTTTTTCTATACCTTGCTAAAAGGACAGGTTTTAACAGGCTGAAAGGGGATGCAGTGTGCATCTTCACGGTATGAGGGCATAGAACAGACCGCATATCCGAAGATACACGGTCTGTCCTGAATAAACGGGCAAATCAGATGTTGTAGTCCTGGTTGCGTTCGTCTATGACTCTCGATGACTTGTGCTCCGAACGGGTGTTGAGCCCTCCGTCGGGGTGTACTTCCACTCTGGCGGGCTTAACGCCTATGCGTGCCTTGAGTGCGGTGGATACTTCTGCTGCAACTTCCTCATCGGTCTTGGGATTGTCCGAATTCTTCTCTATCTCTACGGCATACTTGCAGGTGAAGTCCTTCTCGAATATCCTGATAAGATACTCGCCTGTGATACCCTTGATGTCACGAACGACTGCCTCGATATCGGAGGGGAACACATTTACGGCGGAAACGATGAACATATCATCCTTGCGTCCGTTTATGTGGATGCGTCCGTGGGTGCGTCCGCACTTGCAGGGGGTCTTGTCGATGTAGCCTATGTCACCTGTCCTGAATCTGATGAGGGGACGAGCCTTCTTCTGGAGGGTGGTGTAGACAAGTTCGCCTACCTGACCGTCGGGGAGCACCTCACCTGTATGGATATCCACTGTCTCAACAAGGATGTGGTCTTCTGCGATGTGCAGACCGTCATGATATTCGCACTGTGCGGCGCACGCACCGAATATGTCGGAAAGGCCGTAGAAATCGTAGAGTTCAGCGCCCCAGAGATCTTCGATAGCCTTGCGGGTCGCAGGGATGGAACCGCCAAGCTCACCGGCAACGATTATCTTCTTGATGTTGAGATCCTTCTTGGGATCTATGCCTGCTTTCTTTGCCTTCTCGCCCAGCTGCCATGCATAGGAGGGTGAAGTCCAGATGACTGTGGGCTGGTAGGTCTTGAGTACGAAGAGAAGTCTGTCGGAAGGAAGTGTGCCGCCCCATATGCAGAGTGCGCCCAAGTTCTGAGCTCCGATAACATCGGGTCCGCCTACATAGAGGGAGAAGTTGAGGGCGTGAACATAGCGGTCGTTCGGCCTCATGCCGATCTGCCAGAACCAGCGGCTCTCGGTGTTCTGGAAGGCATCAAAGTCTTCCTTGGTGAAGGGGCTGACTGTGGGAACGCCTGTGGAGCCCGATGAAGTGGAGATGAATACCACATCCTCTTCGGGAACGGCTGCAAGCTCTCCGAGGAAGCTGCCCACGCCCTGTGTGTCACGCTGGGTCTTCTTGTTGATGAAGTGGAACTTCTCGATGTCCTTGAGGGACTTGACATCATCGGGGGAGACGCCTGCCTCATCCCATGTGCGCTTGTAGTAGGGCGAGTTGTCGTAGGCGTGGCGGATGATCTCCTTGAGCTTTTCGAGCTGGAACTTTTCAAGTTCCTCTCTGGGGAGCGTCTCCAGTTCCTCGTTCCAGTATTTTCTTTCTACCCATTTCTGTGCTGTCTGTGCCATTTGTTTTTCCTCCGTTTATTCAGTTGTATATTCAGTGTATCTGTTTTCCTTTGATGTTCCTATTATACATCATGGATCGCTATAAGTCAAATACATATAATATATGGTCAGATATAGAAAATATTTATAACTGATAAAGATAATGCACTGCCAAAGGCAGTGCATGGGATCATATTCTGGAACGGATGCTCTCCAGCCTGTTCAGGGCTTCATAGAGGGTGTCGTCCTTCTTTGCAAAGTGAAATCTGATATATCTGTTCTCGGGCTCTCTGAAAAAGCTCGAACCCGGTACGGCTCCCACGCCTACCTTCTCTGCCAAATGCTCGCAGAACAGCAGATCGTCATCATATCCGAATTCCGAGATATCCACCATGACAAAATATGCTCCCTGAGGTACATTATGGGTAAGTCCGATACGGTCAAGGCCGTCTATGAAAAGCTGCCGCATATGAGTGTATTTGTCCTGCAGAGCCTTGTAGTAGCCGTCTCCGAAGTTGAGCCCCGTAACAGCTGCCTCCTGAAGGGGGGCTGCTGCTCCTACGGTGAGAAAATCATGTACCTTGCGAATGGTATTCGTGACTTCCGCAGATGCGATGACATAGCCCAGTCTCCAGCCTGTCACGGAATATGTCTTTGAGAGGGAGGAGCAGAGTATCGTCCGCTGCTTCATACCCGGAAGAGTGGATATATGGGTGTGGACGTGGGGTGCATAGAGGATATGCTCATAGACCTCATCCGTGATGACGAAGGCATCGTACTTTATGGCAAGGTCGGCTATGATCTGAAGCTCATCCCTTGTAAAGACCTTTCCGCAGGGGTTTGAGGGATTGCAGAGGATGAGCGCCTTGGGACGCTGTCTGAAGGCATCTTCGAGCACATTGGGGTCAAAGCCGTATTCGGGGGGGACTAAGGGGACATAGATGGGTTCTGCGCCTGAGAGGATGGTGTCTGCACCGTAATTCTCGTAGAAGGGGGAGAATACTATCACCTTGTCCCCGGGATTGGTGACGGACAGCATTGCAGCCATCATAGCCTCCGTACTGCCGCAGGTGACGCATATCTCGGTCTCGGGGTCGATCTTCTGACCCGAAAAATGCTCATGCTTCCTTGCGAGGGCTTCACGGAAGTTCTTCGCTCCGAAGGTGATGGAGTATTGGTTGAAGTCCTCATGCGCTGCCCGGGATAGCCTGTCTGTTATCTCTGAGGGCGGGTCGAAATCGGGGAAGCCCTGGGACAGGTTTACGGCTCCGTACTTTGCGGATATTCGTGTCATGCGGCGTATCACCGAATCGGTGAAGTTTTCTGCTCTTCTGGATAGTGTCGGCATTATTTCCACTCTTTCCTTATTTTTTCCCATTTCCTGTCTCTGGAAGTGATGATGGTGTGTATGTCCTGATCTGTGAGGTGTCTGAACCGCCCCTGACGGCGGAGATAGTTTTCGGCGGAGGCAAATTCCCCGGGGTCACGGTCGAGCTTGTATTCCCCGTTTTCATACTCTGCAAGATACCACAGTCCGCAGTCTACGATCTCACGGGCGACTTCCACGGTGTCGCTGACGGGAATGCCCCAGCCGGTGGGACATGGCGCTATGACATGGATGTACTTTGTACCTTTTATCTTTGATGCCTTTTCCACCTTGCTGATAAAGTCGTTGAGGTAGCCTACGGTCGCAGTTGCGGCATAGGGGATATCGTGAGCGGCGGCTATCTCGAACATATTCTTCTTGGGGCGGATATTGCCGTGGATATTTGCACCTGCGGGTGTGGTGGTGGTGCGTGCTCCATAGGGGGTAAGCCCCGACTTCTGGATGCCTGTGTTCATATACGCTTCGTTGTCGTAGCAGATGTAGATGATATCATCGCCCCTGTCTATGGCTCCCGAAAGTGCCTGTATGCCTATATCGGCTGTACCGCCGTCACCTGCAAAGCCCACTGCATGAAAGTCCCTGTGTCCCTTCCTGCGCAGGCCTGCTTCAACTCCCGTAAGCATGGATGCTGTCCCTGCGAACATGGATATTATGGCATTGTTCCCGAAGCAGAGCTGGGGGAAATTAAATCCGACCGCAGACATACAGCCCGCAGGAAGCACCGCAGCCGTCCTCTCTCCGAGGACTTTCAGTGCGGCACGCACCGCAAGTGAGCCGCCGCATCCCGCACACGCCTTGTGACCGTAGAAGTATTCGTTCCTGTCAAGAGCGTTAATGTTCATTTTCATTCACCCCGATCCAGTTGAGTCTGTCTGTGCCTGTCTGTATCCTGCGGAAAACTTCCCGTATATCATCGGCGGAAATATCCTTGCCGCCCAGTCCGCCTATGAAGTTGTAGGCGGGAGCGGTGATGCCGCCCCAGTGGAGTGCGGATGTGACATTGGTATAGACGGTTCCCGCATTTCCGAAGGAGATATCCTTTTCCAGCACGGCGATGGCTTTCGCACTGCGCAGAGCCGTTGTTATCTCGTCGTTGGGGAATGGTCTGACATACCGTATGCGGACAACTCCCGCCTTTATCCCCTGTTCACGCAGCTCATCCGCAATGTTGCGGCACAGTCCCGCTATGGTGCCAAGGGTGACGATGACATACTCCGCATCCTCGGTGAGATATGTATCCAGCAGACCTGTGTACCTTCTTCCGAAGATCTCCGCAAAGCGCTGTTCTGCTTCGGTGATGATGCCCCTGGCTCTGTCGAAGGCACGGTGCTCCTTATACTTGAAGATAAAGTTGGTATCCGGGCCTGCGGAAAATCCCATGTTGGTGGGGTGGTCAAAGTCAAAGCGGTTATCCGTCTCATAGGGCGGGAGATATGCCTTTGCCTGTTCGGGTGAGGGTATGTCCACGTTCTCATATGTATGGGTGAGGATAAATCCGTCAAGATTTGCCATATAAGGTGTGGACACATCCCTGTGTTCGGCAATGTAATATGCCATGAGTGCAAGGTCAAGGGCTTCCTGTGCGTTCTCCGCATAGGATTGTATCCAGCCTGTGTCAAGAAGGGCGAGGGAATCCCTCTGATCTCCGTAGATGTTCCAGGGAAGGGCGGTGGCACGGTTGGCGTTCATCATGACTATGGGGAAGCGTCCGCCCGATGCGTAGACAAGGCCTTCCGCCATGTACAGAAGTCCCTGTGAGGATGTGGCGGTAAAGGTGCGCACACCTGCCGCTGATGCGCCTATGGCGCAGGAAAGGGCGGAGTGTTCGCTCTCGACATGGATAAACTCTGCATCAAGCGAGCCGTTCTCCACCATTTCCGACAGCTTCTCCACCACGACTGTCTGAGGTGTGATGGGATATGCGGATATAACTTCGGGACAGGCAAGACGAACACCCTCCGCAAAGGCTTCATCCCCCGATAAGAACTTTTTCATATTTACCTCATTTCGATAGCCTGTCGGGGACATATCTTGGAACATATCCCGCAGCCTTTGCAGAAATCATAGTCTAAAACGGGTACTTTCCCGTCCATGGAGATGACTCCGTCGGGGCAGTAGAGATAGCACTGTGAACAGCCTATGCACCTGTCGGCGTCAACATACGGAGTGACGCTTCTCCAGCCGGAGTTGACGGTCACAAGATAGCCTGCTTCAAAGCAGGTCTCCTCGGGTATCTCATCAAATGTGAATGTGCTTTTTTCTCTGATATACGGCTTCATGGGGTCACCTCATCAAATGCTCTGCGGACGGCGGTCCTGTTCTTTTCGTGCAGCTTTCGGGGCATACATTTTTCCACGGCTGCAAAGAGATCTTCCATTGACACGGTGCCATACAGACCGCACAGCACGCCTGACATTATAGTGTTTACCGTGGGGAGCTTCAGTTCCCGTGCGATGCTGTCGGCATCAAAGGTGACGGTATCGGGGATACTGTCACGGGAATTGACGATGATGGTGCCGCTGCTCTTCAGAAGTCTGTGAAGGGACTTATCATAGAGCGTCTTGTCAAGCAGGACTATGTGATCTGCCTCGACCGTCTGGGAACGGTCGCTGATGGGCTTGTCGGACAGCTTTGTGAATGCTCTGACAGGCGCACCTCTGCGCTCGGGCCCGAATGAGGGGAATGCAAGGGAGAAGCGGTCATCAGCGGCAAATGCCGCACCTAACAGCTTTGCGGCGGTAAATGCCCCCTGTCCGCCTCTGCCTATCCATATTATCTCTGTCATGGTCTCACTTCCTATCAAAACTGATACCTTCGTTCCCGACAGCGGAGTTTTTGTGTCTGCGGGCGGGTCGGGAACAGTATCTGCTATTGTTCAGTGTTCTATTTTAATTATACTCCAATATACATTATTTGTCTAATACATAAAAACAGCATCAAGGTATAGACAAAATCTATACCTTGACATATCATTTCCATTTGAGAAGTGCTTTCTGCACCTTGCCTACGGCAAATGTCACTGCGATGACGACGAAGCCTATCACGAGCAGTCCCACGATAGTTCTGGTATAATCGCCGAAATCCGAGTAATTCTTCACATAGTAGCCCATTCCGTCCTGTGCGCCTATCATTTCCGCAGAGGTCAGAAGAATGAAGGAGACGGAAAGTCCCTGATTGATGCCCAGGAATATCTGAGGCAGCGCCGCAGGGAGGTATATCTCGAACAGCATGGAAAATCTGTTCAGGGACAATACCCTTGCCGAGTCGAGGATCTTCTTGTCAACACCCATTACTCCGCTCATGGTCGCCGCAAATACAGGCCAGAAGGATGCAAGGAAGACGACCATTACCGAGCAGCTGTGAAGTGTGGGGAGAAGTGCGATGCCGTAGGGGATATACACGATGGGGGGGATGGATGAAAAGAATTTTGTGATGTATGATGCCGCATTGCCCGTTCGTGCGTTGGATGCGATGATAAGTCCGAGGGGAACGGCGGCGATGAGTGCCAGGAAGAAGCCCTGTGCGATTATGCTGAGAGATGCTCCGATATTGACGATTATCTTCGCCCTGTCCTCATAGAACTGATGGATGATAGTCCCGAAAGGGGGGAAGAGAGCTTTCTTCAGCAGTCCGGTCTTGACTGTTGCCACTGTCCACAGGGAAAGGAAGATATAGAGAAAACTGACTATATCGGTAAACAGCTGAAGGCTCTGTTTTTTCTTGAACAGTGCGGATGCAATGAGTGTGGCTGCTTCTGTGACAACGGCCGTGCCCAGGAGCCACAAAGCGTATTCATCGGTGTTCTTTCCGGGGACGGACACTATTATCAGAAGCAGTACGAACAGAAGATGGACAGGGCGTATGTATCGCTGCTTAGCCGTCATATAACGACCTCCTGTCCGCCTATGCCGTTATATACATTGCCCCAGAATACCTTCATTATCTTATCTCTGAATGAGCGGTAGCTGCGTTCATCACGGGAGTCGGTGCGCCTGTGTCCACGGTCAAAGGGGACG
Source organism: Oscillospiraceae bacterium (assembly GCA_017468865.1). Taxonomy (GTDB): domain Bacteria; phylum Bacillota; class Clostridia; order Oscillospirales; family Ruminococcaceae; genus Huintestinicola. The sequence continues at coordinate 21,442 of JAFUHM010000053.1, forward strand.
GGCAGCACCTCGGCGACAGTGCCCGGATGGGATGCCATAACAACTATCCTGTCCGAAAGGAGTATAGCTTCGTCTATGTCGTGGGTAACAAATACGACGGTCTTCTTCTTTCCGTTCTTTTCCTCGCCCTCCCAGAGCTTGAGGAGCAGATCCTGAAGGTCAGTCCTGTTTTTGGGGTCAAGTACGGAAAAGGGCTCGTCCATGAGTAGGATGTCCGTATCCATCGCAAGTGCTCTTGCAATGGCGGCACGCTGCTGCATCCCTCCGGAAAGCTGTGAGGGGTATTTGCTGCCGTAGCCCTCCAGCCCTACTTTTTTCAGGTATTCATCGGCAAGCGCCAGACGCTGCTTCCTTGAAATGTCACGTCTAACCTGACGGATGCCGAATGCGATATTTGATCTGGTGGTCATCCAGGGGAAGAGCGAGTAGTGCTGGAACACCACGCCTCTGTCGGTTCCTGTGCCGCTGATGGGCTTGCCGTCTATGTTAACTGAACCCGATGCAGCCTTGTATATGCCTTCAAGCACGCTGAGAAGGGTGGATTTTCCGCATCCCGATGAACCTACGATGCTTACAAATTCTCCTTCATTCACGCCGAAGGATACATTCTCAAGGGCTGTAAATCTGGAATTCTTTTCTGTATAATCAACTGTGAGATCCTTTATTTCAATTTTCATATTATCATCACCTTTCGTGTATATTATACTTCAAGAAAGGCTATATGTCAAATACTGCTTTGCTTTGATGGGCTATAGACAAAACCTATCGCCCTCCGTGACCGGAGGGCGTAAGACGGGATCATTCAAATTTTTCAAAATGTGCTTTGAGCTCGGCATATACCTTGTCGTCGGGGTTTTCTTCGATAAGGCTGTCAAGAGCCTTCTTGTATATGTCCGTGTTGTAGTGGGCATCAAAGTCGTAGTCATCGGTGTAGCCGAGTGAAACGATGGTTTCCTTGAGTGCGGATGTGCCCTGCTTGTCGGGGTCGGGATTGGATGTGCCGTAGCCGCCGTATACCTCTGTCCTGATAAAGTCTTCGTCTATGTCGATGAATTTCTTTACGTCGGTGATGGTCTTGTCCTCATTTTCCTGTGTGAACTTGTATGCCTTGATAAGGGCACGTTCAAATGCTGCATAGGAATTGGGGTACTTTTCAAGGGAAGGAGTATATGCGACCTGTCGGCAGCAGGGCTGATTCTTTAGCGCCTCCTCCTCGGAGCAGCGGTATACTATGTCATATCCCTGGCTCTGCGCAAGGGAAGCATAGGGGGAATAGACGGATGCCGCATCTATGCTGTCATTTGCAAGGGCTGCATAGGCATCCTTCTGGCTGTCAAAGTATACTATATTGACCTTGCCTTCACCTTCGCCGATCTCAATGCCTGCATTTTTGAGCAGTATCTGAAGCTCTGCATCCTGGATGCTGTTCTTAACGGAGGCAACGTTCCTGTTTACGAGCTTCTCCACGCCCTTCTTGCTCTCATCGTTGAGCTCATGCTTTATGACATAGCCGTGTCCGTTGGTCATTGCTCCGCCGAAAACGGTCAGCTCATGTCCCTGTGACTGGAATGTGAGGGTGGGTACCGAACCGATGAATGCAGCATCCAGCTTTTCGGATTCAAGTGCGCTCGCAAGCTCCGATGCGGATGAAAACTGTGTTACGGTCACGTTGAGACCTTCCTCCTTGAAGAAGCCTTCCTCTGACGCTACAAAGCCCAGCAGATGAGCGGTGGAATTGAGCGTGCCAAGGGTGAAGTCGGTCTTTTCAGGGGCGGTCGTGTTTCCCGTACTGTCAGCTTCCTGTACGGAAGAGGCGGCAGGTGCGGCAGTTGCGGCAGGTGCGGTAGATGCGGGAGCCTCGGATGAGGTGCCTGCGCATCCTGTGAAAGCGGTCAGCAGTGTGAGGACAGCAAGTCCTGTGATAATTCTCTTTTTCATGATATTTCCTTTCTTTTATGCACAGCAGTCTGGGACATCTGCAAGATCCTTGTCTTTGCAGCAGTCTTTCTCATCTGCGCAGCATTCTTTCTCATCTGTGCAGCAGTCGTCTGTCTGGGAACTGTTATTATTCCCGGAGACTGTTTCAGAAGCCGTGGACGGTGTCGTCTCCGCGTCTTTGCAGCAGTCCTTCTCTTCTGCGCAGCAGTCGTCTGTCTGGGAACTGTTATTATTCTCGGAAACTGTTTCCGAGACCGTAGCCGGTGTTGTCTCCGCATTTGCCTGTGTAGATGAATCGCAGGAAGTAAGACCTGACATACACATGATCAACAGTCCTGTAAGAACTATGTATTTCTTCACGATATCACCTCCGTTGCTCGACTACAGATATATTAGCACATAAATCCCGATATGTCCAACACATTTTACCTATATTGTGTAATAGGTATGGGAGCGGATCATGCTTTTTCCTGTCTTGTCCGTGCATCTGCCTCACAAAGAAAAAAGACCGTCACGGGGACGGTCATAAGTGTTCATGCGGATCGTTTCGCTCCGATCCTGATATAGGCAAATTCCAGCATACCGACGTTGAGCAGGAGAAAGACGGTCAGATAAACAGGCATTATGCCTATGCCTGCCGCCTGCTGCAGATGACCGAAGACCATCGGCATGAATGTGCTTCCCATGTAGGCTGATGCCATTTGCAGCCCTATGACGGCAGAACTGTTCTGTCTGCCGAAGTTTATGGGCGCCATATGCTGGATGGAGGGATATACAGGCCCCATGCCTATCCCTGTGATGACAAAGCCTGCCGCTGCTGGGATATAGCTTTCAAAGGGCAGGAAGATGAGAAGTATGCCTGCGGCTTCTATGGCTGTACCTATGCGGATCAGTGCCTTGTCTCCGATCCTGTTTGAGACGAAGGCGGAGATAAGTCTGCCTGCCATAAGCCCTCCGAATATAAGGGAGCCGAATGCAGCCGCAGTCTGTGCGGAGAGTGTCTTTGTCCCTATGAAGTAGCTTGACGTCCAGAGAAAACAAGTTGCCTCTCCCGAACAGTAGGCAAAGAAGGCTATCAGGGTAGGGATGACGCCTTTGATCTTCAGAGCGTCCTTTATGCCTGCGGAGTTCTCTTCTGTCTCATCATCCTGTTCTGCGCTCTTTTTCCATACGGGGGCTGACAGGATGCACAGAAGGAGTATCCCCGACTGAAGATACGCCGTCCATCGGTAGCCCTCGTTCCAGTGGGCTTTTGACAGGGCAAGGGACATGATGTAGGGGCTTATCATTGCACCTACCCCGTAAAAGCAGTGGAGAAAGTTCATTACCCGTGAGGAATAATGCTTTGCCACATAGTTATTGAGGGCAGAGTCCACCGAGCCTGCGCCCAGTCCGTAAGGGATTACGAAAAGAAAGAGCATAGGGTAGGATGTCGAGAAGGAAAATCCTAAAAGACCTATGACTGTAAGTGATATGGATATGGAAACTATCCGATGGGTAGGCAGTTTCCTTATGAGGGCAGGAGCCAGCAGTGCGGAAACGATGGTCATAAAGGATATGGACATGGATACATATCCTGCGTATGATGACGGTACGTTAAAGTCATTCTGCATGGCAGGCCAGCCCGACCCCAAAAGGGAGTCGGGCAGACCGAGACTTACAAATGCAAGATAGATTACAGCAAGGAGCAGACCCATAATAAAACTCTTTTCCGGTGTGAAATATTGTGTATCAGTAAAGCTCGGGCAAAGTTTCAAGGGTCACTGCTCTCTCGCTGTCATAAACCTTTTTCATATACTCATATGTGTTGAACTGCTCGGTAAGACAGAAGACCCTTGACCATACCATAAAGCTTGCCCATCCTGCTTTCTCGGCGTGTACGGCTTCGGGGTCGGGGAGAACTCCAATCTCACCTATGGTGATGATCTTCTTTGCATCCGTAATATCCAGCATACCGTCGAATTCCGCTTTCTGTGAGCCGTGATTGTGTGCTTCCGGGTACATATCCCGTGATATGATGTCCACCATATCGTCCCCGGGGTAACATTCCTTCTTTGTGGAATTCCATACCCAGATAAGGTTATTGAGCCTGTGATGACAGGTGAAGCGCTCGTACATTATCTTCCAGAGCTCCCTGACCGTATCGGGGCCGCATTTGCCCCACCAGAACCAGTCACCCTCGCTCTCGTGGAACGGCCGCCAGAGGATAGGTATGTGCCTGTCGCAAAACGGGCGCAGTATCCCTGCCATCACGTCCATGTCGGAAATGAGGGCATCATATTCGGGAGTGCCGCTTATTACCGCACGGCTCGCATCAAAATTGGTGTTGACGGAGAAGAAGGACTTGCTGCGTCCGCCGACGGGTGAGAACCAGTGCCATGTGAATGTGATGAGTCCCTTTTTCTCAGCCCACTCCCATGCACGTCTGAGCATACCGTAGTTTTCCGTTACCTCGGTCATACATTCCTCATCGGTATCGAGGTAGTTGATGTTCGGTGAGTATGAGAGCAGCTCGAAGCCCAACAGAGCAGGTTCCTTTCCCGTGTGTTCCCTTACCGTCGCAAGTTCCTCCATAGCGAGAGTCTGGACGTGCTGACCTGTCACGATCTTTTCATATGATATCTGTGCTAAGTATTTTAATACATTTTTTACTTCCTGCTGTGCATCCTTGTTAACAGGAGTGGATATTATATCGTTCATGGCGTTTTCTCCTTTTATTTTTCATCATTATAGCATAAAGCCTTAGAAAAAGCAATGGATATCGAAAAAAGTTTAAAACTGCATAAGTGCAGCTTGATTCAAAATGGGTGCAGGCACCGCCTGCCGGGTGTGGTCGGTATCGGATGGTGAAAATGGTTTTAATGATAATCATTAAATATTTATCGTTAAAATGTGCAAAAACAAATGGAAAAACAGAGGCAATATTGTGTAAAGATATAATATTTAATGCGAAACATTAAATATTACTTGACAAACATAAAATTATGATGTATAATCCATACAACAGAGCAGGGAACGGCTCTGAGGAAATATGGAAAGAGGTACTTGTATGGAAAGTATTATCGAAAGAAAGAGTGCAGTCCAGGGTAAGCTGAAAAAGGGAAGTCTTATCATATCCGCAGTTTGCGCCGCTGCATCCGTGTTCAATGTGGTCATGGCGGTGATTCGGGGCAGGTCGTACCTGACTTACGCACATGATACCCTATCACGCTACGGTCTGTCCCGTGTTTTTGTCGGGTCACTCATATCGGCTGTGGTAATGGCTTTGGCGGCATGGCTGTTTTACCGAATATCAAAGGACGGTGAGCCTTTCTCCATCAGGAATATGCGTTTGGTGAACGTTATAGGCGGGCTTGTACTGGCAAATTCCATCCTGTCGGTGGCTGTTGCGGACATTATCAGCGGGTCGTATATGCTCGTTCACGGTGCCGCCATTGATCCGAACGCCTTTGCGGTGGGGCTGCTTTTCCTGTGTACGGGGCACATAATACGCTACGGTGCTATGCTCCAGCAGGAATCCGATGAGACATTGTGAGGTGCTGTATGGCGATAATATTACGGCTTGACCGTGTAATGGCGGACAGAAAAATGAGCCTGAACGAACTGAGCGAAAAGGTCGGAGTAAGTAATGTGAACCTGTCAAAGATAAAGACGGGAAAGGTCAGTGCCATCCGATTTTCCACTCTTAATGCGATATGCACCGTACTGCATTGTCAGCCGGGCGACATACTAGAATTCATTGAGGACTGATACGGCAGGTGAGAAATGAAAAAAGGGGGAGTGCCTCTCCCCCTCAGCTTGATCATGTTTCCTCCGTGATCATCCGGGCATCCGTGAGCTGGATATAGGTGTATATGTCTTCCATGTAATAGTTGAAGGTTCCGACAACGGTTATATCCGTCCCTATGGCAGGGTAATCGTCGGGATATGAATATTCACCGTCAAGGACGAATTCCAGTCCCTGTGAACAGCAGGCGGTGGCGTCGCTGATGAGAACTGAATAGAATTCTCTGCCGTCCGCTTCCTGAAAATATGCGAACTGTCCGTTGGCTTTTACTGTCTTTCCGACGTAGGCATCACCGTTTACGACCATATCGTAGATCTGTGAATATACCATAGTCGCACCAAGGTGCGTAAGGTCTATATCTACCTCTTCATCGACGATCTCCTGCGGCTCGGATACTGTGATGAGCTCCTGCGGTGCGGTATCGGTTTCCGCCGATGTATTCTGATAGATGACAATACCGCTGTCTGAGGGAGCTTGTGGTACCTGACTGCCGCATCCTGTCAGGGATGCGGTGATGGCTGCAAGAGTGGATATCAGTATTCTGTTTTTCATAATACACCTCCTATTAAGCCTGTCTTTTTCTGACAAAGGCCGACAGCAGCGAGAATAACAGGAATACTGCCAGATCAGCCGCAACTATTGTTGATCCCACAGGCGTGGAGAACAGTAGGGACGATATGATCCCGCATCCCGCACACAGTACGGATATGACCGCAGAACAGATTATCACTCCGCGGAAACTCCTGAAAATCCTCATAGCCGCAAGTGCAGGGAATATGATGAGGGCAGTTATGAGCAGAGAACCCACAAGATTCATGGCAAGGACTATGATAAATGCGGTAACAACGGCTATGAGCAGATTATATGCTCTGGCATTGACACCTGCTGCCTTGATGAATTCTTCATCAAAGGTGACTGCGAATATCTTATGGTAAAACATCACATATGTCACGATCACGGCAAATGCCATTATGACACATATCGCCACATCGTCAGGCCCCAGCGTCAGGATAGAGGTCGAGCCGAACAAAGTGCTGCACACGTCACCTGAGATATTTGAACCTGACGGGAAGCGGTTCATAAGCAGATAGCCTATTGCAAGTGAGCTTACCGAGAGCATACCGACAGCTGCATCTCCTTTTACCTTCGTGTTCTGTCCGGTGCGCAGGAGCAGTACCGCACATATCAGCGTCACAGGCAGTACTATTACCATGTCGTTTAGCTCCGCAAGCCACATCACGATCTTCTGTACAGGCGGACTCATAGTCTCGCTGTGTGTCACAGAGAGCGCAGCCTCCTTTATGATAACGGGCAATGCAGACGACAGTGACATAGCACCGAAGGCTGTATGGGACAGTCCGTCACCGATGAAAGAGAAGCGCTTCAATACCAGAGTCACACCCAGCAGGGAAGAACACAGCGCTATCAGAAGACCTACGATGAAAGCATATCTTACAAATGGGTAGTCAAAGTAAGAATGCAGTTTTTCCAAATTCTCAGCCATTTTATCCACTCCATTCATAAGCAGCATCGCACTGCGTCCGCAAAGCGGTGCAGTGCTGTCATGCTCTTTCTGCCGTCAGGGTCTGTCGGCTGCATTGTTTATATCCCTCAGATCGACTATCCTTGTACACAGCTTCTCTGCAAGGCTTTTATTATGTGTTATCACAAGCAGTCCAAGATCTCTTCTCTTTACCTCATCAAGCAGAACGTTCCATATCTGCGCCTGTGTCAGAGCATCGAGCATCGTACTCATTTCATCGGCTATGATAAATTCCGTCTGAGGAGCCAGCACCCTTGCGATACAAAAGCGCTGGAGCTCTCCGCCCGATAATTCGTTGGGGTATCTGTCAAACCAGAGCCTGCTGTTTATATTCAGTTTTTTCAGCAGTTCTTCATCAGGCTGCCATCCCTCGCTGACGGAGCGCTTTAGTCTCCATCTGGGGTCAAGAGCCTTTTCGGGATGCTGATATATCATCTGCACGGGACAGAAGCCTTTTTGCGGGAGCTTTCCGCCTTTCCAGAGTATCTGGCCCTCGGTCGGAGCGTCATATCCTGCCAGCAGTCTTGAAAGGGTGCTTTTCCCGTAGCCGGAAGGTCCCACAAGTCCCAGTCTTTCCCCTTTTTGTATGTCAAGGCTGACGTTTTTCAGGATCCAAGGTCCGCTGCTGTATCTGAAGCTGACGTTTTTACAGCTCAGTATAGCTTCATGTTTCACACTGTCCGTCATGATGCTCCTTTCATGAGCGCTGAAACGTCTGCACTTACAAACCCGTTCTCGGGCAGGGCAGACCAGAGAGCTCTGGTATAGGGATGTTTCAGTGCTTCTCTGCCCTTGCGGAAATCCTCTGCGGTGCAGCAGTCGATGGTCATTCCATCATAGAATACCGCTATGGTATCTGCCGCTTTCAGTGCGGCTTCGATGTCATGTGTTATCATCAGTATGCCGCAGCCCTTGTCGGCAAGCTCACGGAAATGCCGCATAGTCTCATCAGCCATGTCTTCACTCAGTCCCGGAGTCGGTTCGTCTGCAAGTATCAGCTTTGCGTCGGAGATGACCGCTGTCGAGATAAGCACCCGCCTTGCCATGCCCCCCGAAAGCTGAAAGGGATACTTTTTCTCGGTGCTCATATCCAGTCCGTACCGCCTGAAAGCCTCTTCGAGCTGCTGCTTGGTGCCTTTGAGCCCCATGACCTGTTGTCCTGCCTTCATCAGCGGGTCAAGGTATGTTACCGACTGGGGTATCATTATGATCTCCGAGCCGACTTTTTCCCTTTGCAGGCTCTTTGTGAGGGGCTTGCCGCAGTAGCGTATCTCACCGCCGACAGAGGCGTTTGAGGGAAGTATGCCGAGTACTGCGTGAGCCAGGACGCTTTTTCCGCTTCCGCTCGCACCTACTATCGCAAGTATCTCACCCTCATGTACCGTGACATTCAGTCTTTTTATCACTGTCAGGTCGTACTTTGACAGCCCCTTGCCGTACATTCCGAAGTTGACGGAAATATCCTCGGCTTCAAGTATTATCCTGTCCTTGTTCATGGTCACTCCTGTGCGCTGTATGGGTCAAGAAGCATACGCAGATGCGTTCCGATGGCTTCAAACAAAATCACTATCACCAGCAGGCTCAGACCCGGCAGTACCGCCAGCCACCACATACCTGTCGTCAGATGCTTCATCGCTTCCGATAATATGATGCCTATGGCAGGCTGTTCGGCAGGCAGACCGAATCCGAGGAAGGTGATCGATGATTCGTGCATTATGGCATGGGGGAACATGAGTATCAGTCCTACGATGAACTGCGGAACGACATGGGGCATGATATGGTGAAATGCGATTCACATCTTTGATCTGCCCAGAGAGCACCAGTGCGTCACGATGACGCCTATCGCTACCCCCTTAGCCCCTTTTCCGAGAAGCAGGGAGATAAGTATCAGAAGTATAAGGTGCGGTATGCCCATGAAAATATCAACGAACCAGTTGAATATCCCCTAGGCATACTTCCCGAAAGTGCCTGCGATCACGCCGAGAAACAAAGCTATGACCGAGGTCGCACAGGAGGCAAGAAGTCCGATGTATATGCTGACGGAAAGCCCCTTCACCGTCCTTGCGAACATATCTCTTCCCATCCAGTCAGTGCCGAACAGGTGTTCTGCGGACGGCGGAAGGTCTTTTTCCGCAAAATGGGGAGCATAAAGCTCCTCGTCCATTATCGATCCTGCGGCAGTCACCGCACCGATTATGAGGACCGACAGTGTTATGATAATGATGGTCAGTGTGCGCCTGTTCAGTATGGGGCGCCTTCTCTTTTCATTCATGCTCTGCCTCCTTCTCTTATACGGGGGTCGGCGGCAGAGTACAGGATATTGGCAATAAGATTTCCTGTAAAGACAAACAGCGCCGAAAACAGTGCTATTCCGAGGAAAAGAGGTATATCACCTTTCAGAGCAGACTGTACCGTGACATTCCCAAGCCCGGGGTAGGTGAAGACAGTTTCCGCAAGGACTGAACCGCCGAAAAGCTCGCTAAGCGCACCGAACTGGAGCGTGATAAATGGGAGCATGACGTTTCTCAGCCCGTGGCGGAGGATGAACTGCCATTTGCTTTCGCCTCTTGCCCTTGCAAAAAGGGCGTGATCGCTCTCTGCGACCTGGATCATCTTTTCCCTGACCTGCAGAGTGATCTTTGATATCCCCGTAAGGCTCAGAGCCATTGCAGGAAGTATGATATGACGTATCCTGTCGGAAAGCGAGGCTTCCTCGACGGATACTCCTATGGGCGATGCAAGTCCCATCGGAAGCCATCCCAGCTTTACCGAAAATATCAGCAGAAGTACCATGCCTATCCAGAAGGCAGGGGAGGATTCATTGATAAGGCAATAGACCTTTATTGCCTTATCAATGAAAGACCCTCTGTATGCTGAGGCGATGAGCCCCAGCATAAGTCCGAATACTCCCGACATCACCCATGACACAAACATGAGCCTTATGGACAGGCTGAATCTCTCGCCAATCACCGAAGCCACAGGCTTGCGGTATATCATCGAAGTCCCCATATCACCGTGAAGGATATTGCCTGCCCATTTCAGGTATCTTGTGACAGCGGGCTCATCGAGCCCCCAGTATTCCTCTATCTGAGCACGCCTTTCGGGGGAAAGGCTGTTTTCTCCTATATAGGCGCTTACGGTATCTATGGGTGAGAGCTCTGCCAGTGCAAATGTGATTATGCTTACCGCTGTCAAAAGCAGGAGCATTTTCAGGATGTTCTGCAAAATCTTCTTTGCCATGTCACTCCCATTTCCAGTCACAGATATTGCTGAGGACTACCTGACCGTTGGCACAATGGGGCTGTATGGGCTGCTCGCCTATATCCAGACCGTCACGGACAAAATAGCAGTGATCCGCTCTGACGAGCCAGCAGTCGGGGGCATCACCGATAAGGCTTGCGCCTGTTTCACCGTCCCACTGGGCGAGCTTGTAGTATTTGTATACATCCTCGATATCCTTTGATGCCATAGCCTTTTTCATATACTCATCTACGACAGGATTTGAATAATAACCTGTATTGCTCCAGCCTGAGCCGATGGTATCTGTTGAGGTCATGAGGTAGAATTCGTTGGGAGTGTAGTCACCTCTGCCGAAGACATAGGGAGTGGAGTATACACGTTTGGTTATCTCATCGTTGGCAGCTCCCTCGGGAGTGATGGCAAATCCCAGTTCCTTTGCCTGTTCAGCCACAGCCATAGCCATTGCCTGTCTGTTGGCATTACTTGATGTATAGAGCAAAGTGAATGCCGCATCAACGCCGTCCTTGTCTCGGATGCCGTCGCCGTCGCTGTCTGTCCAGCCTGCCTCTTCAAGTATCTTTATGGCTGTCTCTTTGCCCGAATTGCTCTCGTCAAGGGCAGTCTCTTCATTGAACCAGGGCATTGTATCGCACATGGAGAAGGACTTCCTGCCGTAGCCGTTGAACACATCCGTTATCAGTGCATCTCTGTCAAGACCGACACTCAGTGCCTTTCTTACCGCAGGGTCGCCTGTAACGTCATTGCCGATGGCTCTGCCGTCCTCGGAGGTATTGCCCTCGTCAAGGGTCGTGGGGAAGATAATGCCGTAGTTGTCTATCGACTCCACGTTTTCCATGTGGTAGCCGTCTATCTGCTGAACAGCGAGATTCTGGTTTGTATAGACAAGGTCTACATCGCCTTTCTGTGCGGCAAGGAAAGCAGAGTCGTCGTCCATGAACAGCAGGACGATCCTCTTTATCTCAGGCTCTTTCCCGTAGTAGTACTCATTGTACTCCCATACGCACTGCTGACCCTTTTCCCACTGCACCATCTTGAAGGGACCCGAACCGATGGGATTTTCACCGTAGTTCTCATCATAGAGCTTTTCGGGGACGATGCCTACCTTATATGTCACATACAGGAAGGTATAGTCGGGCTCATTGAGACAAAACTTCACGGTGGTGTCATCCACAGCCTCGGCAGATGCGATATTGCTCAGGTCAAGACTTGTGCTGTTGTCACTTACAGCTTCATATGTAAATGCTACATCAGATGCGGTGACTTTGTCACCGTTTGAGTAGCAGGCGTCGTCACGGATGGTAAATGTCCATTCTTTTCCGTCATCGCTGACTTCATAGCCTGTGGCAAGATCGTTTGTTATCTCACCGCCGTAAGCCTTTGTCAGGGTGCTTTGCAGGATAGGGTCATAGCGCTGACCATAGCCTGTGATCGGATTCCAGCCTGCACTCGGTTCAGAGTTCACGGCTGCTATGACTTCATCCTTTCTGATGTTCTGGGATGCCGTGTCTTCCTGTACCTCGGAAGCTGTCGGAACAGCTTCATCGGCGGATGTTGTCTTTGCGTCAGCAGTGTTGCCGCAGACGGTCAGACTGCCGATCACAGAGATCAGGGCTAAAGCGGTGATAAGGTCATGCTTTTTTATCATTGGGAAACCTCCGTTGTTTACAGTAAGTGTTGTTATGCGGTTGCAAGGCACGCATTGAGCTTGGCGAGGATATCCGCCTTTTTATAGCCCTTGCCGATGAAAACGAGCTGATTGATACGGTCGCCGTATGTATCGTCCCAGTCATCTTTCAGATCGGGATACATTTCAAGCATGGCATCAAGCTGATCCTTGGGGCAGGTGGCGAGCCATTCGTTAAGCTCGGTCACGCTTGCGTTTCGTCCTGCCTGTTCGAAAAGCTGGATATGCGTATCATCGTCAGCAAACCACATATAGCCCTTGGTGCGGATAAGTTCCGTGGGATACTCATCCACAAGATCCATGAATTTATCACGGTCAAAGGGGCGCACTTCTTCGTAAACAAAGGATGTTATGCAGTATTCATCCATGCACGCTTCCTTGTCGTCAGGCTCGTTGGTGTTGAGCGCACGCTGTATGGAGGAGGATGCGAGGACGGAGTGGTAGTCGAATTCCCTGCCGTGGAGTATCTTTGCGGTATCCACCACGCTGTTTACGGCAGGTATTATCTCTGCCCCGGACTGGATGTCACGGATAGCCTTCGTGACTTCTTCCACCTGTTCGGGGGAGAGAAAATCGGTCTTGTTGAGTATGATAAGATTGCAGAATTCGATCTGGTCTATGATAAGGTTGATGATGTCGCCCTCTTCGGTGTCGTTCTCCATGGTTATCTCACGCAGGAATTCGTTGTAGATGCGGTCAGCATCCACTACTGATACTACGGAACTGAGATAAACGTTGGTGTCAGGGTTTTCGTCGGTATAGATGACGAAGGATGCGGCAATATTGGAAGGCTCGCTGATGCCGGATGCTTCCACGAAGACAGCTTCGATGTCAGGGAGCTTGGAGATGCGCTCGATTTCTGCGATAAACTCGTCACGGAGAGTGCAGCATATGCAGCCGTTCTGCAATTCCACCATCTCGACCGAAGCGATGCGGTCACGGTTCTTGTTCAGGAGGGCAGCATCTATATTGACGCTGCCCATGTCGTTTACGATAAGGGCGATCTTGCGCTGTTCCTGTTTGAGCAGGTTCTGCATGAGGGTGGTCTTTCCCGAGCCGAGGTAGCCTGTTATAAGGATAATGGGTATCTTCTTATTGCTCATGGCGCACCTCACTTGAGTACATCTGCAAGAACATCATAGTTCTTCTGCATGATGGAGAGGTAGCTTGCACCGCCTGCGATGTCATCTCTGGACACCGACTGGAGAGAATTGAGCTCTGCGATCTCAACGCTCCTGCCCGATGTGCTGATAACGGTGTTTGCGATATCCTTGCTGGAATTTTCAAGTGTGAAGACTGACTTGCAGTCAAGCTCGTTTACCTTGTCAGCAAGGAATACGATAGTCTCAAAGCTTGCCTCTGATTCAGCCGAGCAGCCGATGAATGCGGCAAAGTAGTCAAGGCCGTAATCGTCAACGAAGTAGCGGAAGGGGAATCTGTCTGCAAATACCAGAGTGTTCACAGAAGATGCGTCAACAAGTGTCCTGAATTTGTTGTCAAGTTCGTCCAGCTTTGCTGTGTAGGCATCAAGGTTAGCCTTGTAATCTGCGGCATTGGCAGGGTCTATTTCTTCTATATTCTTCTCGATCTCAGCACAGAGGAGCTTTGCATTATTAAGAGAGAGCCAAACGTGCTCATCGTATTCTGCTTCACCCTCTTCATGCTCATGATCGTGTTCATCTTCATGTTCATGCTCGTCTTCGTGATCGTGCTCGTCTTCATCGTCATGCTTGTGATCGTGACCGATGACTTCATCGCACACCCCTTCGGGAGAGAGTGCTGAATCAAAGAACGTCGGCCAGTTGCCTTCGGGGTCTACGATAGCGTCATAGCTTTCATTGCTCATGCGGATATGGAAATGCTCTGCCTTCTCAGGCTCGATCATATGGTCGTTGAACTCGATATAGACAGGCGCGCCCGATTCTTTGTCAACGGCTTCAAATCTGTACATTGCAGCTCTTGTGCCTGTTGACCAGTCCTGAATGAAGTAGCCTGTATATTCGTAATCGGATCCGGTCACATTGCCCTTATTGTCGGTGAACGTGATGTGATCGTCATGGATGCTGATAGCGTCGTAATCTGACTTATATCCCTTTGTATAGTACTCTTTGTATTCCTCGGCGGTCATTTTGCCGTCTTCGGACTTATGTTCCCAAGCCTCATCAAGAGAACCGTCGAGTACCAGCGGATAAGCTGACTGCCAGTCGCCCTCCCAGTCGGAGAGAGGTCTGTCACGAACTTCATCGTCCTCAAAGGTGGAAACTGTCTTGCTGTGTTCGTGGTCATGGTCGTGATCGTGTTCGCTTTCCTGCATACCTTCCTTGAGCTCTTCGATCTTAGCCTGATCCCCGAGAACGTCCATAAGGCTGATGACCTTCATATCCTCGTTGGTCGCACCCGAAAGAGCATCTTCTACCCATACGTCGGACTCTCCGCCCACATATACGAACAGGTCGCAGGTAGATATCTTTATTATATCGTCAGCCGTAGGCTGGTAGTTGTGAAGGTCGGCACCGCTGTCAAGAAGATAGGTAAGCTCGGTGTTGTCCGCATGGTCTCCCAGGATCTCCTTCACCCAGTCATATTCGGGGAAGATGGTGCAAACCACGCTGAACGGGTCAGAGCTTTCGGGTGTAGTTTCGTCGGCACTTTCCGCAGCTGCGGGTGTTTCAGTCACAGCCGCAGTTGTTTCTGTCGGTATTGCCGAAGTTTCAGCGGAATTATCGGTGCTTGCGGAGCCGCATCCTGTCATTCCCGATGCAGCCATTGCAAGTGTAAGGGCATAGATACCCAGTCTTTTCTTAAACATAAAAACAGAACCTCCGAATAGAATATCAACTAAAAAGGGCGCACTTAAAAAGGGGCATACCTCTCCCCATACTGTTCCAGTACGGTATACCGAGGATGAAACAGCATCAAATGCCGCCTGCCCCATGTCTGGATGCAGATGTCCGTGAAATAGATCGGCATCTGCCTCGGCGTCGGCCGTCCGCTTTATCCTGTCGAAAGCCGACAGGATGAAGCTGTTTTAGAGACGGGGCATACCGAATAACGATACAGCGTGCCGCTCAAAGATTTTGCCTGACCCGTATGGGGTCGGCTCATCAGGCGCAGTATCATTATTGAGCATATTCGTGATATTCAGTTCAGAAGTTCCACTTTAAGGGAAATAAGTGTTGTATGTGCAGAGCGGGATCTTGCGACAGTCACGCAAAATCCGACAGCAGCGCAGAGCATCAGTGCAAGGCACAATGCTCCTGATGCTGTACCGAGGGATTGAAGTGCCTTATGGCACTGTGCAAGCTCCATGCAAACGGAGCAGTCCTCACCCGTACAGTCGTGATCCGCATGGATCATTATAAAGGCAGATGAGCAGAATATGACAAGGCTGAATACTGCAAATATTATCCATGATACAGCTCTGTTTCTTCTGTTTGTCATATCCGCTCACCTCACTTTACTTACATTTATCGCATACGCCAAGGATCTCGATATCTGCATCGATCCCTATCGAACTGAAATTCTTCAGTTCATCCATGATCTTGTTACAGACATTCTCATCAATATGCTGATCCTTGCCGCATATCTTACATCGCAGGCTGATCTTGCCCGGGTTTTGATCTGTTAATCGGTACTGGTATTCACGATCCTGATTTATCTTGCGGCGGACGATACTTCTTTTCACAAGATCGCTCATGATGCGGTAGACCGTGCTTTCCGACGGGGCACAGCAGGCAGAATCGTCTGCTTGTATCCCTTCAACGATCTGCTTTACGGTGAAGTCCTGACCGATATTTGCTTCCAGGAAAGATAAAATGCAGGTTCGCTGTATGGTTTTATATGCCGCCATATTTTCACCCCATTTATCAAAAATGAAAATGATTATCATTTTCATTTTTATATTATATCAATATGACCGTAGGTTGTCAATAGTATTCTGACATCTTCTCACTCTCTGCCAAATTGATAATTATTCGCAAATTGATTTTGTAAAAATTAGACAAAAGGGTGCTGAGTGTATATTCCATATCTGCGCATGGCTTATCCCGGTCAGAAAAAACTAAAAACAAAACTGCGTGACCATGCGGCCACGCAGTTTTATAGGGGGGATCGGTTTAACCGTTGTTTCTTACTACATCCTCAAGGGTGTTTCTCTTTTCAGCTTCTGCATTGCAGTAAGCGAGGCATTCACCGTTGGGGTCATATTCTGCTATCTTTGCTATCATTTCGTCCACGATCTGCTGATATTCCTCATCGGAAGAAGCATAGACTGCACGCCATGAATAGGTGACAACGCAGTCAGCCACCTGCTGCCATACCACCTTCAGCTCATCGCTGCGGTCAGTCTCGGAGTATGCGGTAGCGATGGCTACCTTATGAGGCACGCTGTCCATGTATTCCTGAGAGTTATAGTAGCCGGACCAGTCTCTCCAGTCCTGTAAGATGTCGTATGCGGTGTCATGACGTCTGCTCTTCCAGTTTTCCAGGTTATATGTCTCACCGTTGGAGTCAGGGTTGGAAGCGTCTCTTGTCCATGTGGTGTTGTTTACCTGGAATGAGCCGTCGTTATAGGATCCGCCGCCCCATTCAGCAGGCATCATGGTGCCCTTCTTGTCAGCCTGACAGGTCTCACCGAATTCGGTAAGGCAGGTGTTGCCTTCCTCATCGTAGTACCAGCACAGATCCTTGGGGCCGTACCAGGAAGTCATGCAGCCCTCGGGTGTAACAAGGTAGTTGATTATAGCCATTACAAGCTCGGGGTATTCGGTGTTGGAGCCTATCGTCCACAGACGGTTGCCGCCCATTACGTTCATGCCGTAGCAAAGGGGAGTGGCATCGGAGGGAACAACAGGGTACATACCCTTGCCTTCGGTGAGGTGTTCCTCAGTGTTGTAGAGAGCGGAGCCTGCGTAATCGAATATCGAGAAGAATACGCCGCCTGCCGCTACTTTTTCGCTCATCTCGTTGTATGTCTGTGTCATGGAGTTGGGGTCAATAAGACCGGCACGATAGCACTTGTTGAAGAATTTAAGTATCGTGAGGTAAGGACCGTCCTCCTCGGTGCAGTCATGGTAAACGCCGTTCTCAACGTCATAAAGGCCAAAGCCCATTTCATCCATGCCGTACCAGCAGGTAGCGAATGCCTTGACATACATGACCATGTTGCCGTCCCAGTCGGGCCAGAGGGACATAGCGTAGGATTCCTTGCCGTTGGCATCGGTGGGCTGGAGTTCCTTCATCTGTACGAATACATTGTACAGGTCGTCAAGAGTGGACATCTTGGGATACTTCAGTTCCTTGTACAGATCCCAGCGCATATCCATGGTGTAGAAGAAAGCCTCATGTTCATCGGGTGATGTAGCAACATTGTGTCCGAAGCCGTAGATCACATCACCTGCACCGAATGAATCGTTGAAGGTGCGGTTCTTCTTGAGAGCATAGGGCATATTGTCCCTGACATATGAGCCGTATTCGTCGATAAGGCCGTCCTCTTCCCAGTCAAAGAGCTTGCCTTCCTTAGCGGCACGCTGATAGTTGGAGCCGTCAGAGCCGAATACCACCAGGTCGCCCAGATTTCCCGATTCCATACGGGTATCGAATGCACCGTCGGTAGCGGGGATGATGGTCACTTCGCAGTTGAATTTATCCTTGAGTATCTGTGCAAACCAGCCCGTAGCCTTGCCGTTGTAGTTTGCAAGCTCGGAGAATGCGGTGAGCTGGATAAGTTCATCGGTGCCGTAGAAATCCTTCCAGTAAGCGGCGTCGGTGTTATCCTCAGGTGTGATCTGTGCCTCCTGTGCGGAAGTCTCCACTATAAGCGGCTCGGTAGCGGCCTGAGCAGCAGTCGTGGCAGCGGTGTCATTCCCTGCAGCGGTAGTTACAGACTGCGTGTCGGGAGTCTGTGCGCCGCAGCCTGCCATAAGGCCTGCACACATGGATGCAGCGAGCAGACCCGCCATGGTCCTTCTCGTTTTCATTGTTCTTCCTCCTTGAAACTTGATTTGATGCGGTATACGGATCATCCCTTGACAGCGCCCAGCATAAGGCCTTTCTCAAAGTATCTCTGCATGAAAGGATAGACGCAAAGGATGGGTATTATGGTCACCATCGATATAGTGTACTGTATTATCTTCGTATTGAGGGAGTTTGCGATAGTTGACACATCGCCGGAGGACGCAAGTGCTCCGATGTTCGAAGACTGGTTAAGATAGATGTAGAGCCTGTGCTGAAGCGTATACAGATGCGGAGAGTTTGCATTGAGTATCAGTGAATCCTGGAATGAATTCCACTGCCCCACCGCACCGAAGATGGCGATAGTTGCAAGTATCGGCTTTGACAGCGGCCATATTATGGACGTGTATATCTTGAGGTAGGATGCACCGTCAAGATATGCGCTCTCCTCTATCTCCGCAGGTATCGACTCTATATAGGTCTTGACGAGTATGATGTTGTAGGGGGCTACGATGCCGGGGATTATGTATGCTGCGAATGTGTTGGTAAGACCCAGCATATTCATATTCAGATACCAGGGGATAAGTCCTGCATTGAAGTACATGGTAACTACCAGCATACGATACCAGAGCTGTCTGTGCCACATTTCCTTTTTCGTCACCAGGTAGCCCGCAAGGGATGATACCACCACCATCAGAGCCGTACCCAGAACCGTCCTCAGCACCGTCACTATAACGGAAGTCCAGAGGTCGCCCACCTTGCCCATGTTGACGTAGTTTACGATGGTGAGCCCCTTTGGCAGGAGAGTGATCTGTCCGCTCGTCACATAGGAAGGATCTGAGATGGTGTTGATGAAGATGTAGTAGAAGGGGAATATGCAGGAGATGGTGAAGATGCCGAAGAAAAGATAGTTTATGACGTTGAAGATGTAATCCGCAGGAGTCGGCTTCTCCACCATTCCGGAAGTGCCTGCCACTGAGTCGTTCAGCTTCTTGTGTTCATTCATGTCCATATCAGCTATATCCATGACAGCACCTCCTTATACTATGCTTTCACCGCGTACTGCCTTCGAGAATGCGTTCGCACCGAACAGCAGTATTACGCTGACAAGTGACTTGATCATTCCGATGACGGTGGAAAGGGGGATAAGTCCCGATCCGATGCCTCGGTTATAGACATACAGGTCAAGTACCTGCATGGTCTCCTTGTTCTGAGGGTTCGAGAATACCAGGTACTGCTCCATTCCGTTGGAGAGGATGTTGGCAACGCTCATCAGAAGCAGCACGAAGAATGTGGGTATCAGTTCGGGAACGGTTATATGCCACATTTTCTGGAAGCGTCCTGCGCCGTCCACGGTCGCCGCCTCATAAAGACCCTGGTCGATGCCGGATATGGAGGCAACGTAGATGATCGCACTCCAGCCGACGCCTTTCCACATACCCCATGCAAGCATTTTCAGCCATGAGTGTTCCGCACTCATGAGGTAGGGAGTGGAATGTATCTCTCCCGTGATGCTCGTGAGCATGGTGTTTATAAATCCGTCGGTGGAGAAGAGTGCCAGAGCGATGGCGTAAACCAGTACCCATGAGATAAAGTTCGGTATGGTGGTGAAAGTCTGTACGAATCTGCGGAACGGACCGTTCTTTATTTCGGAAAGGAATATGGCAAATGCCATAGGCACCCAGCTCGTGATGATGCCCAGACCCGACATACCGAGGGTGTTCTCCATGACCGTGATTATGTCACGTTTTGTCTGGGGCGTGTTGATGATCTGCCTGAAGTACTTGAAGCCTACGAACTTGTCGGGGGAGAGAGTCTCGCCGGCCTTGTAGTCATAGAATGCGTATCTCCAGCCGTAGAGGGGGAGGTAGCTGAAGACCAGCGCCAGCGCTATGATAGGCAGCATCATCAGGAAAAGATGGTACTTGGGCTCCATCTCGAATTTCTCTTCAACGGGCACTTTCATCAGCAGTATGAAGTTTACGCACGCAATGGCGAGCATACCTATGCCCAGAGCCAGGTAAACGAAGTTTATGTTCTGGAACATCGGCATTACCTTGTCGATCTTGCCTGCATCAGCCGCTGTCTGTGTCACAGCATTGTATATGCCCTTCATCCAGAAGAAGGTGATTATCTCCACTATGCCGCCGACTGCCGAAACTGCGAGCCCCGTTTTCTTCATCTTGGTGTTGCCGAGGGACATACATCCGCCCGCACAGGAGAGTATCACAGAAATGATTATGGTCAATGAGCATATATTCAGTGAGTGAAAGTCAGCTTCATCCACCCATTTCTGTCTGAATGCACGTCCGAAGTCGCCCACTATCGTATCATAGGATACACCGCAGGAGAACAGGGACAGGTTTTTGTTCATGATCCCGCAGACTCTTGCAGGATTGAATGAGGGAAAGAACAACAGGATGACATTCACGACTATGCCGATGCGGAGTATCCAGTACAGCTTATCGGCGATCTTTTGATTTGTGGAATACATCCCGTCAGAGAAGTTTTTTGACATGATTACCTCCCTGTTCGACAACGCAAAAACGTTTCTTATCTTGTGTAAACGTTTACAACATCTTAAAAAAGAGCCATACCGTACCGATGTACGGCATGGCTTGATGATTATATCTTACTTTCTCTTGCTGATGACCATAGCAGCAGCAGCGGCAGCCATTACAGCAGCAACAGCAGCAGCGGAAGCGTTGCCTGTTGCAGCAGGAGTAGTGGTCTCAACTGCGGGAGCAGCCTCTACAACAGCGGGAGCCTCTTCTGCGGGTGCAGCTTCCTCAGCGGCAGGTGCCTCTTCAGCGGGAGCTTCTTCCTCAGCAGGAGCCTCTTCAGCAGCACCGCCAAGACCGGAAACAGTGAACTGGATCTCGATGGAATCGGAAGGCATTACATAGCCGAACAGACCGTCGCTTCCGCCGAGGTCATCGTTCCAGATGTTGATAGCCATGGGCTGGAGATACTCTACCTCATCGGGGGAGAGATAAGCATCATCGAAGGTGTACTTTGTCTGTCCGTCGAGAATAACCTTGACATCGGTGATCTCAGCAGCATCCAGAGGGATATCGGTGGAAACGAAGAGGAGGTTGAATGTCTCATCTTCGCCGAAATCAAAATCGGTAACCTTAACGGAATAAGTGCCGTCGCCTGTGATCTCAGCATCGGTGAATACGCCGCCCTTGTTTACAGCGGTAGGTCCGTCCCAGCCTGTGAGCTGATCGAAGTATACCATGCCGTCATCGCCTGTTACGCCCTTACCGTAGCTGCCCTCGTTCCATGCGTTACGGAATGTGAAGGAAGCGGACTGAACACCGATATAAGCATGATAGGTGTCCTCTGCGGATGTGGAAACAGCAGATACGGACATAAGGCTTGCAGCCAGTGCAGCAGCACTTACAACGCTGAGGATCTTTGACTTTTTCATTATACATCTCTCCTAAAATAAGGTAGTGTAATCGATATCATCCCGACATAAAATGTACGGAAAATCACACCTGACGACCACGGGTACTCTCCCGTGATCCTACAAATGTATTCTATCACATTTTCACAAAACTATCAAGTAGCATTTTAGACAAATGGTAACTTATTTATTTGACAATTTGCACAAGTGTAATCGTTTCCTATTTGTGCAAAACATAGGGCGATCTCATCTGAAATGTCCTATCCCGAGTATCTGTCCCTCTGTGCCACCGCCAGACGGTCGCAGAGCTCGTTCTCTGGGTGCCCTGCATGGCCCTTGACCCAGTGTATCTCTACATCATGAGTATCCAGCAGGGAAAGGAGCTTTTCCCACAGGTCGGGATTGAGGGCAGGCTTTTTATCGCCTTTGACCCAGTTGTTTTTCTGCCATGAACGTGCCCAGCCCTTCTGTATGCTGTCAGCCACATATTTGCTGTCGGTGGTGAGGATCACATGACAGGGGCGTTTGAGTGCGGACAGCCCTTCTATGACAGCCGTAAGCTCCATGCGGTTGTTCGTCGTGCTTTTCTCTCCTCCCGAGATCTCTTTCGTATGAGTCCCCATTCGAAGGAAAGCACCCCATCCTCCGGGACCCGGATTGCCGCTGCACGCTCCGTCTGTAAACAGTTCTACATTATCCATAATCATCCTGTATTCGCAAAGGCGGGGAGCAGAGGCCAAAAGGTCCGCTCTCCGCCTTCATGTGTAATATCGTCCCTTTATCAGAATGTCACATTTATGACGGCACCGTCGCTCACCCTGATCTTACCGTTCTCTTCACGGCATCCCTGAAGTGCCTTTTTGCCCTCGCTGCCGTCATTGGCGGTGCAGGTCACGCTTATGGGGATATCCGCAAAGTAGATACCTTTGAAATCCGACGGTACAGCCTTGCCGTTGACGTATACCTTGCCCTTGCTGTCATCGTAGCTTATGCGGATCTCCGCAGTATTCCCGAGATCAAAGGCATCTCCGATCATCTTCGGGAATTTGTCGTATCTTGAATCAAGGAAGGCTGCAAGCCCGTTTATCTGGTCATCAAAATGCTTGTCCGCACCTCCGTGGAGCACCCATTCCGGCCCGAACCTCTCCAGAGTGTCGGGAATGAGCTTTGCGTAAACGTCATACATTTCCAGCAGATGATCTACGGCTCTGCCCCGTTCAAATGAGATATTCCTCATGTCGCAGAGGGAGTTTACCAGTTCATTGCGAAAATCCTTGTTTTCCAGCAGGGAATGTATCATCTTCACGGGGTCACGGATGGGATCGCCGTCTTCGTTGATATCGGAGGGCTTCTTGTCAAGCATCTGTCTGATGCTGTTTATGTTCACGTCATTCCCGTCATATATGCCCGAAGAGAAGTCAATGTCATATACCATCATGCGCCATCTGCCGTCTGCCTTTTCCGCATCTCCCGTCTCTCGCACACGCCACATCGCCCAGTTGTTGTTGTCATAGTAGGCATCGTGATTGCATATGTACAGCGACACAGCCAGATAGTCCGCATAGGAATGGATATCCAGCATGGTCGAGGCTTTCTCGTAATTGGCGGCATTGCTCATGTCATTTGATGTGATGAAGTCGAACATTTCGTTGTAAAGCTCAATGTCTTCCTCCTTGCCGTCCTCTATGCCGCCCTTCTTGAGGAAGATGATGTTGTTGTCATCAAAAGCATCATCCTTGTCCGTGCTGTAATTGTTCTCTATGTAATGGTCGCTGTAATCTTCGGCAAGCGTATATGCGCCCCAGTACTCACCGTCGAGGAACACTACGACAGGAGTGTGCTGCATCGTCTCGAAGTCTCCTCCTGTCGCCAGATCCTGGAGAAGGGGATCACGGATATTAGCAAACTCGTGATCGTTTCCGCCGTTTCTCAGGACGAAGGAGCGGTATTTGTCCACGTTGCCGTTCCCGTCGGAGCGCTCGTTGTCAGGGATAAGAGGGAACTTGAAGTTCTTTTCACCGTAATCTGTCCTTGCGGTGAGCCTGAAGGATTTCTGCGTAGCCGAACGTGATGCGGCGCCCATTATGCGGATACCGCAGTCCTGCTCAAATACGGTGTCACCGTCGATGAATTCAAAGTTCACGGGTCGCTCCCATTCCCTGCCCCGCATGGAATAGTTGCCCTGTGCCTGCCAGGGCTCAAAATTCCCCGTCTGTTCCTTTACCCAGTTATCATAGGTGCTGCCGAGCACATATATCCCCGTTTCCTTGTTGAACAGGTTGGAAGTATCCGTCTTCAGTGAGATGACAGGGACGGGATACTTGTCGATACCCACAAAGTATGTGGCATTGCTGACGGGGGATATGTTACCTCTGCTGTCTGCGGCTATGGCACGGATCACATTTGCCTTCTTGACCTGACCCTTGGGGCGGAAATCTCCGCCTGCGCTTATCCCTCCCGCCTCCGAGAGGAAGTTTGCTTCAGGAGTGCGGTCTATCAGCTTGACAGGCTCAGTGTAGACCTTGCTCTTCACGGTGGGGGTGCTGCCGTCGGTAGTGTAGTAGACGGTGCATCCTTCGGGAGCGGTCATTTCAAGCATGAAGCCTTTCTCGTAAAAGCCGCTCTTATGGGAAAGCAGGGGAGCGGCGATCTGTGAGACAGGATCCGCCTGTCCCTCTGATGATGTCACCGTCTCCGACTGTGTTTCGGAGCCCTGAGAGATCTCAGTCTGTGACACATCGGGGAGCGCTGGTTCAGCGGAGCTATCCTGTGCCTGTGAACACGCCGTCAGCAGAAGTGCTGCAGCCAAGATGTACTTTTTCATTTTACAGTCCCTCAGGGTTGTTCTTGATAAATCTCCAGCTGTCTTCACACATTTCATTCAGATCACGCTCAGCCTTCCAGCCCAGTTCCGAAAGAGCCTTGCCTGCATCTGCGTAACATTCAGCGATGTCACCGGGACGGCGGGGCTTGATCTTATAGGGTATATCCACTCCGCTTGCCTTCTTGAATGCGTTCACCACATCAAGTACGCTGTATCCGTTGCCTGTGCCGAGGTTCCATATACCGGTACCTGTCATGGTGCGTATCTTCTGTATAGCCTTCACATGACCCAGCGCCAGATCCACCACATGGATATAGTCACGCACGCCTGTGCCGTCATGGGTGGGATAATCATTGCCGAACACGCCCAGCTCAGGCAGCTTGCCAACTGCCACCTGCTGTATATAGGGCATGAGGTTATTGGGTATGCCGTTGGGGTCTTCGCCTATCTTGCCCGAGCTGTGCGCACCGATGG
>JAFUHM010000054.1 GCA_017468865.1 Oscillospiraceae bacterium
ACCTTTCGGTGATGTGGTGAGCTGCCGCAAAATCACCTCTTTCCGTCGCCTCCGGCTCCTCCAAGAGGTGATTTTGCCAATATCTGCTTAATGTCATATTATTTTTGAGGGTGAGTGTCCAAGATCATTGACAAGTGAACATTATGCGAAGATGGATTTTGTCATAGCTATTGCATTTTCGGGGCAAATGTGGTATACTGAAAAGAGTGACGTTTATACAAGATAACTTACCCGTGACGGTGATGATATGATAAAGAAATGGAATGTCCCCCGAACCGACGATAACAAGGCGGCAAAGCTCGCACGGGAGGGCGGCATAAGTCCTCTTGCGGCAAAGGTGCTCGTGGGCATGGGCATAGAGGATATAGGTGCGGCTGCGGAGTTCTTCGGGCAGGAGAGCGACGGCAGCGAAAAGGAATGGGGCGACCCCTTCGGCATAAAGGATATGCGCAAGGCGTGCGACATCATAAATGAGACTGTTGACAGAGGCGGTCTTATGTGCGTCTACGGCGACTACGACTGTGACGGCATCACTTCGACGGCGGTGCTCACGGGATATCTGGAAAACATCGGTGCGAGTGTCACCGCATATATAAACGAACGGAGCATGGGATTCGGGCTCAATGCCGATGCCATCAAGTCCTTATGCGATCAGGGGATAGAGCTCATCATCACGGTGGATAACGGCATCGCCGCCATCGAAGAGGCCAAGCTGTGCAAGAAGCTGGGTATAGAGCTTATCGTCACCGACCATCATCAGCCCGGGGATGAGCTTCCCGACTGTGCGGCGGTAGTCGATCCCCACCGTGCGGACGACACCTCCGAATACAAGGACTTCTGCGGCTGCGGTGTGGCACTCAAGCTCATTGCCGCCATGGAGGGCGGAGATATGGAGATCGCCCTTGAGCAGTATTCCGAACTGGCGGCGATCGCTACGGTGGCGGATGTGGTGCCCCTCACGGGGGAGAATCGCCGCCTTGTAAAGCGTGGGCTGAGGATGCTGGAGAACACGGAGAACGTGGGGCTTACCAAGCTCATAGAGCACGCAGGGCTGAAAAAGCCCTACACATCCACGGGAGCGGCGTTCGTGCTGGCTCCGAGGATAAATGCCGCAGGGCGCATAGCGTCCCCTATGGATGCCCTTCGCCTGCTTATGACGGAGGACGACAGGGAGTCGGAGGATCTTGCGAATGAGATATGCGAGCTCAACACCAGGCGGCGCAGCTTCGAGGAAGTCATCACACGGGACATAATGGCTCAGATAGAGGCAGACCCTGCCAAGCTCGACAGGCGGATACTCTTCTTTTCGGGAGTGGGCTGGCATCATGGGGTGATAGGCATAGTCGCCGCAAGGATGGTGGAGAGATACGGACGTCCCGCATTCCTCATGTCGGCGGACAGCGAGGGAGAGGAGCTGAGGGGCTCGGCACGCTCCTTCGGGAAACTCAACGTATTCGAGGCGCTTTCCGCCTGCAAGGATCACCTGAGCAAGTTCGGCGGCCATGCGGGGGCAGGGGGATTTTCCCTTGACTTTGACAGGGCGGCAGCCTTTGACAGCGCACTTCAGGCATATGCGGCAAAGGTGATGACCGAGCCTATGCCTATGGTCATAGAGACAAGGGGCATCATATCCCCGTCGGATCTGACAGAGGAGAATGTGAGAGGTCTTGATATACTTGAACCCTTCGGGGAGTGCAATCCCTCCCCTGTGTTCGTGGTCAGCGATGCGGTGATACAGTCGGTGTATCCCATGTCGGGGGGCAAGCACACGAAGCTGTCTGTAAAGCTGGGGGACAGTGCATACGATGCGGTGATGTTCGGCATGAAAACGGATGAGTTCCCCTATAAGCAGGGGGACAGGGTGAATATGCTCGCATCCCCGTCGCTCAACACATGGAACGGTGTCACGAAGGTGCAGCTGCGTGCGGAGGATATACGCAGGGAGGGCGTCAATCAGAATGCCCTTATTGCGGCGGAGGACTTCTACCGCAGGTTCAGGCGGGGAGAGGTGAAGGAGAAGGCTCATCTTGCCCACATCACCCCCGACAGGAACGCTCTTGCGGCGGTATACAGGCTGCTTTCGGACAAGCCTGTGAGCATCCCTGCGCTGTATACAAGGCTTGACGGGGTGAACTTCTGCGCCTACCTCATCGCACTCGACATATTCGAGGAAGCGGGGCTGGCGCACATCGACCGTGCGGCTGAGCGTGTCTGCCGCATCGCCGCAGGCGGAAAGGCCGACCTTGAGATCACCCCCACCATGAAGAAACTGAAGAATGCCTGATGCGGAGGCGAAAGGTATGCCAATAGATAAAATAATCATCAGAGGAGCAAGAGAACACAATCTGAAGAATGTGGACGTTGACCTTCCCAGAGACAAGCTGATCGTCATGACGGGGCTTTCCGGGTCGGGCAAGTCATCCCTTGCCTTCGATACCATATATGCGGACGGACAGAGACGGTATGTGGAATCCCTGTCATCCTATGCGAGGATGTTTCTGGGACAGATGGACAAGCCCGACTGCGACCTTATCGAGGGGCTGTCCCCCGCAATATCTATAGACCAGAAGACCACGTCGAAGAATCCCCGTTCCACGGTGGGCACGGTGACGGAGATATACGATTACTTCCGTCTGCTGTATGCACGGATAGGAGTGCCTCACTGCCCCGTGTGCGGACGTGAGATACTTCAGCAGTCGGTGGATCAGATCATAGACAGGATCACGGCTCTTCCACAGGGGACGAAGATACAGGTGCTGGCTCCCGTGGTAAAGGGACGCAAGGGCGAACATCAGAAGGAATTCGAGAACGCACGCCGTTCGGGTTATGTCCGTGTCAGGGTCGACGGGAACATATATGACCTGACGGAAGATATAAAGCCGGAAAAGAACAAGAAGCACAATATCGAGATCGTAGTTGACAGACTGGTGGTCAGGGAGGAGATGAACACACGCCTTGCGGACAGCATAGAGACAGCATCGAAGCTGTCGGGCGGCACGGTGATATGCAGCGTTGTCGGCGGCGAGGAGATGATGTTCTCCCAGAATTACGCCTGCCCCGAACACGGCGTATCAATGGAGGAGCTGACACCGAGGATGTTCTCCTTCAATGCGCCCTACGGTGCGTGTCCGACCTGTACGGGGCTCGGAGTGTTCAAGAAGATAGACCCCGACCTTATCATACCCAACTACTCCCTTTCCATTTCCGAAGGGGCGGTCAGGGCTTCGGGGTGGACCACCACCGACAAGAACTCCATTGCCATGATGTATTTCAAGGGAGTGGCGGATCACTACGGATATAGCGTGGACGAGCCCCTTGAAAACTGGTCGGAGGAGGCTGTGAACGCCATCCTTTACGGCACGGGGGATACAAAGCTGACTTTGCACCGTACCACCTCATACGGGGGCGGCACATACACCCAGGCATTTGAGGGAGTGGTACACAACCTTGAACGGCGGTACCGTGAGTCGAACAGCGACTGGAGCAAGGCGGACATAGAGCAGTATATGTCCGAGGAGCCCTGTCCCGACTGCGGCGGCAAGCGTCTGAAAAAGGAGATACTCAGCGTCACCGTGGGCGGAAAGAATATCGCAGAGGTGACGGATATGTCCGTCAGGGACTGCAAGGCATTCTTTGAGGAGACGGTCTTTACGGAGCGGGAGAAGTTCATCGCAGACCGCATCGTGAAGGAGATAAACGGCAGGCTCGGATTTCTCGATTCGGTGGGACTCGACTACCTCACCCTGTCACGTTCGGCAGGCACTCTGTCAGGCGGAGAATCCCAGCGTATAAGGCTTGCCACCCAGATAGGCTCTTCCCTGGTGGGAGTGCTGTACATACTGGATGAACCGTCCATAGGTCTTCATCAGCGTGACAACGACAAGCTGATAGGCACGCTCAAACGGCTCAGAGACCTCGGCAATACCCTCATCGTGGTGGAACACGATGAGGACACCATAAGGGCTGCGGACTTCATCGTGGATATCGGTCCCTACGCAGGGGTGAACGGCGGTGAGATCATAGCGGCAGGCACCCTTGATGACATAATAGGAGCGGAGCGCTCCATAACGGGGGCGTATCTCTCGGGGAAGAGGAAGATCCCCGTGCCGGCGCAAAGGCGCAAGGGCAGCGGGAAGATGCTCACCTTCAAGGGGTGCGGTGAGAACAACCTGAAGAACATCACCGTATCCATACCGCTGGGGACATTCACCTGCGTAACGGGAGTGTCAGGGTCGGGCAAGTCCTCCCTTGTAAATCAGATCATATACAAGTACCTTCAGGGGAAGCTCAACCGTGCCCGCACCCGTCCCGGGAAGTTCACATCCTGCACGGGAGTATCCCAGCTCGACAAGGTCATCGCAATAGACCAGTCACCCATCGGGCGCACCCCCAGATCAAACCCTGCCACATACACAGGCGTGTTCAACGACATAAGGGATCTGTTTGCACAGACCAACGACGCAAAGGCGAGAGGCTACACGTCGGGGCGGTTCTCCTTCAATGTCAAGGGCGGCCGCTGCGAGGCGTGCGAGGGAGACGGCATAATCAAGATAGAGATGCACTTCCTGCCTGATGTGTATGTCCCCTGCGAGGTCTGCGGAGGGCATCGGTACAACCGTGAGACACTTGAAGTCAGGTACAGGGGAAAGAACATCTACGATGTGCTGGAAATGACCGTTGATGAGGGCGTGACATTCTTTGAGAACCATCCGAAGATTTACCGCAAGCTCCTCACCCTTCAGGATGTGGGACTGGGCTATATCAAGATAGGTCAGCCTGCGACCACCCTTTCGGGAGGCGAGGCGCAGCGTGTGAAGCTGGCGACCGAGCTGTCAAAGCGCTCCACGGGGAAGACCATATACATCCTTGATGAGCCTACCACGGGACTTCATACGGCGGATGTGCATAAGCTGCTGGAGGTGCTTGACCGTCTGGCTGATGCGGGCAATACCGTGCTTGTGATAGAGCATAATCTTGATGTCATCAAGTGCGCCGACTACATCATCGACCTGGGGCCAGAAGGCGGCGACGGGGGCGGCACCCTCGTGGCGAGCGGCACTCCGGAGGAGGTAGCGAAGGTCAAGAAGAGCTACACCGGCAGGTATCTGAAGAAACTTTTATGACGGAGAACACGGGATAAGGTGAGAGCATCCTCTGTCTTTGTGTTTGAGGAACGGAATATGAAATTACATGAAATAACGGGGAAGTATCTGAAAGGGCAGAAAAAGCACACCCTGATGACCATCATCGCCGTAACGGTGTCTGTGGCATTCCTGACGGTGCTCCTGAGCGCATTGTCCGTGTACAGGGCATCGAACCTTGCGGTGGTGCAGAAGAACGGCACTTACCATGTGGTGTTCAACGGCATCACCAAGGAAGAGCTTCTGACCATACGGAATATGCCCTGCTTTGAGCAGACTCAGAACTACGGCATATCGAGCTATTCGTCAAGGACGGACATAGATTTCGGCGCCGTTGACAAGAATGCGGATATAGAGTATCTGTGCAGGAGCGGAAATCTCATGGATGCCACATTCCTGCGGATGAACGGCACTCCCGATATGCTGCCGCAGTCGATGTACACGGTGTCCGAGGGGCGGCTCCCCGAAAAGGACGGAGAGATCACCCTTTCGTACAGCTCCTCCTATATGTGGGGATATCCTGCCGTGGGGGATACGGTGACGGCGGTGCTTGTCACCTGCGGCTCTCCAGACAGGGAGGATGCGGCGCAGTTCAGGGACGGCATCTGGTTCGACATCACGGATGAACAGGCTGCAAACGGCGTGGAGGGCGACGTGAACGGGTGGTATATCCCGGAGGAACTGTCCTCGGCACTGAGCATACAGAGGGCGAACGAAGTCTCCTTTACGGTGGTGGGCTTTACCCCGGAATACTCATTTGTCACCTATGACGACACAAGGCTGAGGGCGCTCTCATCGAACAAGGATCAGCTCCTGTGCAGATTTCCCTCCACCATGTCCGACCCATACTGGGATATGGAGCCCCTTTTCCGTGAAGCGGGGATGGAGCTGGACGACTTTGACTACGGCGTGAATGACGACCTTCTCAATGCGGAGGGGCTTGGCACGGACGCCAAGTTCAACACGGCGAGGTTCTTCGCTGTGATGTATCTGTTCATTATCTTCATCATGTTCTGCGCAAGACTGGTGATAGATGACTCCTTCGAGATATCCGCCAAGGAGAGGATAAAGCAGTTCGGCCTGCTCAAAGCCGTGGGCGCATCGAAGAAGCAGATATTCTCCATGCTGGTGACGGAGGCTGTCTATCTGGCGGTGCCGGGCATCATCATGGGACTTGCCCTTGGCATCGGACTTGCACGCCTCATCTTCGGGCTGATAGTCAGCATGGGAGTGACAGGCTCGGGCAAATATGACGTGGCTGACATGGTATTTGAAGTGCAGCCCTATGTGTATATCTCCGCAGTGGTCATGGGTCTGCTCTGGGTCATCATTTCTGCGGTGGCTACGGGAATGAGATCCATAAAGTCCACACCCGTGGAGGCTCTGCGCTCGGCAGGCAGACAGGATGCTGTGCGCATACCCGCTAAGCCTACCGCCATAGCACGGGGCGGCTCATTCATCCCTGCCTATGCCTCCCTCTCCGTAAAGAGGAATACCAAGAGATTTATCATAACCATAGTATCAATGGTCATGAGCATCACGCTGTTCACGGGATTTTCCTACGGGGTGAGCCTGCTTGAACAGGGAACGGCAAACGAATACGACGTGCTGCGTGAGCCCTTTGACTATGCGCTCGAATATGCGTCCACCGACCCGGTGGCGGCATTCGACACGGCACGCTCCCTGGCAGAGTCGGAGGGGAAGTTCACCTCCGCACTGGTAAACTCACGGTTTTTGGTATATGCCTCAAAGGAGGAACTGGGGACTGAGACACTTGAGTCGGATACTGCTCTGCTCAATATCGTGCCTGTCAACAAAGCTGAATTTGATGCGCACATCACGTCGGACGTATCCTACGAGGAGCTTGACAAGTGCGGTCTGATGCTGTGCAGCAAGATATACGGCGACAACTATGCCTTCCTCTACGATCTGTACACGGCAGCTCCGCAGAAGGTGTCGGGAAAGTATTTTTATTCAAGCACCATGAGCTTCGAGCAGGAGTGCGAATTTGAGGTGAAGGGGCTCTACACATCGGATATCCATACCTTTATGGGACAGTATCAGATGCCTGTTGCCATCGTGTCCGAGAACACATACAGGACGCTCCTTACCACTGTGGGGAAGGATGACAACACCGTTGTCAGCACAGCCGACGACGGTACGGAGTACAAGGTGTATTATTCAAAGATACTGCTCTCCTCCTCCGATCAGACCGTGTCGAAGAACTACCTGGACAAGTACTTCTACGGACAGTACACCAACAATGCGGGCGACAGGGCGGATGCAGAGATGCTCCTGCGTGTGATAAAGCTGGTGGGATACTTCATCATCGCTGTGGTGTCCCTGATAGCCGTTATAAATATCGTGAACATAATCTCCGCAAATGTGCTCAACCGCACATCGGAGCTTGCGATGCTGCGTGCCTGCGGTATGTCGGACAGGCAGATATACTCTCTGCTGTTCCGTGAGAGCACGATCTATGCGGGGCTGTCGGGGATAATATCCGCTGTGCTTGTCGAACTTGCGGTGCTGGTGATACAGCTGCCGTTCATGACGAATTTCAATGACCTTGACTTTGATGACCTGCCGTTCACATTCAGCTACACGGAGCCGCTGGTCTACCTTGTCATCGGCATCGCCTGCGCATTTGTAATAGCGGCGGCGGCATCTTTTGCTGCGGCAAGGCGCACGCTTTCTTCCACCATAGTGGAAAATCTGCGCAGTATGGAACAGTATACATGATAGGGGCGAGGATAATGAAGAAAGAGATACTTGCCGTCCTGATGGCGGTGATGCTCACGGGCTGCGGCGACAAGGTCGGGGAGTTCATGGACATAGATGCCAACATCGGCATGAATGCTCCCGCACTGGGGTCGGTGACTTCCGTGACAAATGCGGAGACGACCGTCACGGAGGCGGAGACGACCACCGTAACCACGGCAAAGACCCGTGAGCAGCTCCTTGATGAGCGTGCCGACGAGATCGCAAAGGGAATGAAGATCGACGAGAAGATAGGTCAGCTCATTCTGGGACGTGCATCCTCAGACCCTGCGGCGGATATGCAGACGTATCATCTTGGGGGCATTACATTTTATGCTGAGGATTTTAGGAACAGTGACCCCGATGCTTTTCGGGGAAAGATAGCCGACATCACGGAGAATGCCGCCGTTACGCCGTTCTTTGCGGTGGATGAAGAGGGCGGCAGCATAGTCAGGGTAAGCAAGTACAGGCAGTTCCGTGATGAGCCTTTCGCATCGCCGAGGGAGCTTTTCAACAGGGGCGGCACGGAGCTCCTGGCTGTGGATACACAGGAGAAGGCGGAGCTTCTAAAGAGCATAGGACTTAATCTCAATCTGGCACCCGTGGCGGACGTATCCGAGGATGAGGGGAGCTACATCTACGACCGCACCCTTGGACAGGACTGCGAAACGACTGCCGAGGCGGTGGCACAGATAGTACACACCGCAAACGAGAACGGGCTTGCTTCCTGCCTCAAGCACTTCCCCGGCTACGGAGAGAATGTGGACACACATACGGGCGTGGCTCATGACCCGACCGAGGCGCAGGTGATCTACTACAATGACCTCACCGTTTTTTCCGCAGGCATTGCCGCAGATGAGGAGCGCACCCCTGCTGTGATGGTGGCGCACACCATATATGACGGCATCGACCCCGAGCATCCCGCATCCCTTTCGCCTGAGATACATAAGGTGCTGCGTGAGAGGGCAGGGTTTGACGGCGTTGCCATAACGGACGATCTGGGGATGGATGCCATAAAGGAATATGCGTCAAGCGGCTCTGTCTATGTGGAGGCGCTCCTTGCGGATAACGACCTTCTCTGCGTGACGGACATCCACACGGCATACAATGACCTTGTATATGCCTACAACGACGGCATCATCAACGATGAGATCATAGAAAAGCACCTTCACCGCATACTTGTGATGAAGCTGGAATACGGCATCATCGAATGAGCTTCACGAACATGGAAACAGCTGCCCCGGACATTGTCAGGGGCAGTTTATTTCTGCTGCGGTGCGGGGCAAATAAGTACAGATTGTGAACTTTTTGGGATACCTCTTGTATTTTCAGCGGAGGTGTGTTATAATCAAAGAGTGTTTGTTTATTGAAGAAATTTCCGTGATCGGAGTATCATATGTTTGTAGATAAAGCCATAATCAATATTAAGGCGGGTGACGGGGGAGACGGCGCTGTTTCCTTCCACCGTGAAAAATATGTGGCGGCAGGCGGACCCGACGGGGGTGACGGCGGCAAGGTCGGCGACATCGTATTCGTTGCCGATGACTCACTGTCAACGCTTATCGACTTCCGCTACAAGCGCAAGTATCATGCGGAGAAGGGGCAGAGCGGCGGCGGAGGCAACCGCACCGGAAAGAACGCTCCCGACCTTGTGATAAAGGTGCCCAGAGGCACGGTGATAAGAGAGCGTGAGTCGGGGCGCATCATCGCCGATATTTCGGGTGATGAGCCTGTGGTCGCTGCAAAGGGCGGCAAGGGCGGCAAGGGCAATGCAAGATTTGCCACCCCAACCAGACAGATACCCCGCTTTTCAAAGCCGGGCTTTCTCGGAGAGGAATTTGAGGTCACTCTCGAACTCAAGTTCCTGGCGGATGTGGGACTTGTAGGCTTCCCGAATGTGGGAAAGTCCACCCTTATCTCCGTGGTGTCAGCCGCAAAGCCCAAGATCGCAAACTATCACTTTACCACCCTTTCGCCTGTGCTGGGCGTGGTCCGTGTGGATGAGGGCAACTCATTCGTAATGGCGGATATCCCCGGACTTATCGAGGGGGCAGCAGACGGTGTGGGTCTGGGGCATGAATTCCTGCGGCACGTTGACCGATGCAGGCTCATAGTCCATGTTGTGGACGTATCGGGCAGCGAGGGGCGTGATCCGAAGGAGGACTTCGAGATAATAAACAGGGAGCTGGCGAACTTCTCCGATGAGCTTGCGGCACGGCCTCAGATCGTGTGCGCAAACAAGTCGGATATGGCGACCCCTGAGCAGATAAAGGACTTCACCGACTATGTGAAGGCGAAGGGCTGCGATGTGTATACCATATCCGCCGCCACTACCACGGGCACAAGGGAGCTTGTGGACAGGATCGCCGAGGAACTGGCGAAGCTCCCGCCCATAAAGAGATATGAGCCTGAGCCTCCCGCAGTCGTTCTTGATGAGCACGCAGGCGACGGGCAGAAGTTCGAGATCACCAGAGGGGACGATGCGGTATTCTATGTGGAGGCTCCCTGGCTCGAACATATCATACGCACGGTGGACATGGATGACTATATGTCGCTCCAGTACTTCCAGAAGGTGCTGCGCACATCGGGCATCATCGCAAAGCTGGAGGAAATGGGCATAGATGAGGGCGACACGGTCAACATCTTCGGATTTGAGTTCGACTTCGTATTCTGATGAGGCGGCTATGGATATCTTGACTCCACATCAGGCAAAGCAGTACAGTCCTGCGGCGATGGCTTTTCTGGGGGATGCGGTGTACAGCGAACTTGTCAGGCGGCATCTTCTGCTTGACGCCAATATGCCCATAGGCAAGCTCCACAAGCAGTCGGTGGCACTTGTCCGTGCCGCTTCACAGTCAAGGGCGTATGAGCTGATACTCCCCATGCTCGGTGAGGATGAGGCGGATATACTCAGACGGGGACGCAATGCCACGCATACTCACAACACGCCGAAAAGCTCGGATATTGAGGAATACACGAGGGCTACCGCTCTTGAGGCTCTGTTCGGCTATCTGAAGCTTATGGGAAATGACGGTCGGATAAACGATCTTTTCAATACAATATGGGAAAACTTTACACGATAACAGGAGGATACATATGTCCGGACATTCAAAATGGAACAATATCAAGCGCAAGAAAGAGGCTACCGACGGTGCCAAGGCAAAGATATTCACCAAGATAGGCAGAGAGATAGCCGTGTGCGTGAAGGAGGGCGGCGGAGATCCCAACAACAACGCAAAGCTCCGTGATCTTATCGCAAAGGCAAAGTCAAACAACGTCCCCAACGACAACATAGACCGCATCATCAAGAAGGCTATGGGCGATTCGGACAAGACCAACTATGAGGCAAATGTCTATGAGGGATACGGTCCTTCGGGCGTGGCAGTCATAGTCGAGACTCTTACGGACAACAAGAACCGCACGGCAGGCGATATACGCCACTACTTCGACAAGTTCGGCGGGAATCTGGGCACTTCGGGATGCGTTTCATTCATGTTCTCCGACAAGGGCATCGTTATAGCCGAGAATACGGGGCTTGACGAGGACAAGGTGATGGACGACGTATTTGAATGCGGCGCAAACGACTTCACCATGGACGATGATGAGATAGAGATAGAGACAGATCCCAATTCCGTGGGTGCGGTGCGTGAGGCTCTTGAGGCAAAGGGCTACAAGGTGCTTTCCGCCGAGGCTGTGAAGATACCTTCCACCTACACCACCCTTACCGATGAGGATGCCATCCGCAAGATGAACCTCCTGCTGGAGAACCTTGAGGACAACGATGACGTTCAGAACGTGTATCACAACTGGGATATGCCCGAATCCGACGAGGAAGAATGATATAAAGAGCAGGCGCAGGGAGCGGCGCTGATACAATAGTTTTGCGCCATAGTATTTCTGATGCAAGGTCAGAAGTGTTGTGGCGTTTTTATTGACAACAGTGATGCGGCGCTGTAATAGTTACTGACGTAAATCGGAATTTTACGGAGCAATGTTCATATGAAAAAAGCATTTAAGATAATCGGAAAGGTATTTCTTGTAATCATAATATTACTAATCATTTTCTTGCTAATAGTGTTCATATACAATAAAATTATGATGAATAAGGAAAAGGCACTATTGGACGAACCTCTCGGCGAAATGATAGAGGTTGACGGACACAATATGTGCATATACTCTGAGGGTGAAGGTGAACATACATTAGTATTTCTTTCAGGATCGGGAACTGCTTCTCCTATACTTGATTTCAGAAGTCTTTATAGTTTATTGGATGATGATTATAGGATAGTAGTTGTTGAAAAATTTGGCTACGGTTTAAGTGATGTAGTCAATACTGAAAGGTCATTTGATACAATACTTAGGCAGGACAGAGAAGCACTTTCAAAGGCTGGAATTGATGCTCCGTTTATCCTCTGTCCTCATTCAATGTCCGGACTTGAAGCGATACTTTGGACACAAGAATATCCGGATGAAGTTGAAGCAATCGTAGGCCTTGATATGTCTCTGCCACGCTCTTATGACAACTTTAATTATTCAAAAACAGAGCGATTTGAAAGAATTGCAGCTATTGGACGAGATTTGGGGATCATCAGATTTTACTATTCTGACAGCTCACTTCCTCAAGGACTTTCAGAAGATGAGAAAGATTTATACCGAGCAATAGCCTGTAAAATAGCTGTAAACGATGACGTTATAAATGAAGGTCTTGCTATCCCCGATGCCGTCAAAAAGATCGACGGAGCGCCTAAGCCTGATATACCAATGTTAATGTTTGTATCTGACGGAAAAGAAACAGGCATTGAAAAGTGGTCGGAGATACAAAAAGAGTATGCTTCTGAACTGTCAAATGCAACTGTTGTTGAACTGGATTGCGGACACTATGTTCATAATTATAAGCAGGAGCAAATAAGTGAAGAAATGAAAGAATTTATTGGAAATATTAAGTGATAAATTCTGATATAGCTTAGTATCCGAATAATAACAATGCCCCGAAGCACTTTGAAGTGCTTCGGGGGTAAAACTTCTGTATGGGTATCTTTCTAAAAGCCTGCTCTTTTTTGATATCAGATTAGAATTTGATTAAAAGCAGTTTACAAATTAAAAAAACGCTTGCAATATCCCAAAGAGTATGTTATACTAACATCTGATGACACATACAGGGAGGGTAATAATATGTGGACAATAAAAGAACTTAAAAGCAATGCGTGGAACCTTCTGAAAAACTTCTACTGGAAGGCTCTTCTTGCATCGCTGATCGTGTGCTTCTTTACGGGGCAGCTGAGCCTTGGTGCGCTCGACCGCAACAGGGGACTCAATTCCTACAGCGACCTTGAGGAGAGGATAGAGGAATATGTCAACAGTCAGAACGGCGGCAAGGGCGACTATGACTTTGACATAGACTTTGACAGCTCTGACTTCAACTTTGACTACGATACCAACAAGAAGGTGGTCATCGCTGATGACATGGCTGCGGCAAGCAGTTCATCCTCGAATGCGTATGACTTTATGGCGGCAGGAGTTGCTGCCGTGGTGTTTGTCATAATCCTGATAGCCATTGTGATCGGATTCGGATGGAGCACATTCGTATCGAACATCGTGGTGGTAGGTCACAGGAGATTTCACCTGGATGCGAGGTACGGCGACTATAACGTGGGGAACGTATTCAGTATGTTCTCGGGCGGAAATTACAAGAACGTGTGCTGGACGATGTTCCTGTACAACCTGAAGATATTCCTGTGGTCGCTGCTGTTCGTGATCCCCGGCATCATAAAGACATATGAATATGCACTCGTTCCCTATATACTGGCAGACAATCCGAACATCGACCAGAAGCGTGCATTTGAGATCTCACGCCGCACAATGGAAGGCGAGAAGATGAACCTCTTCGTATTCCAGCTTTCCTTCATCGGCTGGGGCATCCTTGCAGGGATCGTTCCTTTGGGTCAGGCTTTCCTCACACCCTACACCACTGCGGCTTACACCGAATTCTATGTGTGCATGAAGGCTAAGGCTATGGCAAACGGCTACGCTATGCCCGGTGAGCTTCCTGCGGACGGTGAGAGACAGGCTTATTCCGCATATCCTGCGGGCGGTTACGGTGCATCACAGCCCTACGGCGCTCAGCCTTACGGCGGACAGCCTACGCAGCCTTACGGCGGTCAGCCTTATGGCGGACAGACGGCACAGCCCTACGGCGGTCAGCCCTATGGCGGTCAGACGGCACAGCCTTACGGCGGTCAGCCTTATGGCGGACAGACGGCACAGCCTTACGGCGGTCAGCCCAATATTTATGACCCCAATGCACAGCCTCCTTCTGCGGCTCCCAATTCCATGGATGACATTTCCGCAGATGACCTTTATCCTCATGACGAGAACTGACAACTCCGATCCCTTCCCATTCGGGAAGGGGTCTTTTTTTGCGTCTGTTCGCTAAAAGATGCGCTTTTGACAAACATGGAGAGAGATATTTGTGCATATCGGCAATTGACAAGGTAACAAAAAAATGGTACAATGGATACGGAATACAAGGGAATGAGGTGTGAGAATGGCTCGCAAACGTGTTTCGGAGGCTCAGAAGAAGGAAGTTCACAGGCGCAACAACGTCAAGTGGGACCGTGAGAATATGCGCTCCCTTACCTGTAGGATAAAGGCGGAGGATGCCGCCGTATTCAAGGAATACTGTGCGGCGGCAGGCACTACACCCGGCAGGGTGCTCAAGGACTATGTGATGGGCATCATAGACGGACGCACGGCTGATGCGGACTGATGCTCTTCCCCGATATGTACGCTGATGCGCCCGAAAGCCTGCGCCTGCGGCTTTCGGACGCATTTTCCGTTTGGCGGAGGGAAGATGAGCTTAATTTTTCAAAACCCTTGCATTTGACCGCCGACTATGGTATAATTATAAGATGTGGACAGGAGGTGCCTTATGAGGAAGACGTTATATTCGCTTCTGGCGGTGATGATGCTCAGCTCGTGCGCCGCAGGGAAGACAGCGGAGGAGACATCAGTGCAGACCGACGGTACGGTCACAACAGTGACTTCGGCAGGCACGGTGACGACGAAAGATATGTCCGACCCTTACGGGGACGGAGGAGTGCATACACAGGCAGTCACGCCTGAACTTGATGAGAAGGAAGATACGCAGGAGACTTCCGTGCAGACTTCACAGACCGAAAAGGCACCTGCGGAACAGACCTCACAGACAAAGACCGAACCTCTTTCGGCGTCTGAGAGCGTACAGAGCGGTGACGTTACGGTGACGCTCACACGCACGGGAGGCTGGAACGACGGGAAGAACGACTTTGCACAGTTCGACGTGTCGGTGAAGAACAAGGGCAAAAAGG
Source organism: Oscillospiraceae bacterium (assembly GCA_017468865.1). GTDB lineage: Bacteria > Bacillota > Clostridia > Oscillospirales > Ruminococcaceae > Huintestinicola. The sequence goes on from JAFUHM010000054.1 coordinate 15,248, forward strand.
ACGTTTCGGGCTGGACAGTTACCATCCCTTCGGGGGCGGCAGTGATAGATCAGTCCTGGAATACGCAGATAAAGGCTGAGGACGGCGTGATAACCGCAGGCCCGGTGGACTTCAATACGGTCATATATCCGGGTTCGGATGCTTCCTTCGGCATGATAATCAAAGACCCTGCGGATATAGATGCGGCTGCGGCGGCAGTGGTATGCACCTTCGGTGCGGTCTCACAGAATTTGGGGGGCAACGGAGGACAGACCGTGACTCCCGCAAAGGATGTGCCCGAGCCTACGACGGATGACTGGCTCTATGTCAAGGGCAACAAGATAGTTGACAGCAAGGGCAGGGAAGTGTGGATGACAGGTGTCAACTGGTTCGGCTACAACACGGGAACGAACACCTTTGACGGGCTGTGGGCGTGCGATCTCAACACATCGGTGAACGCCATCGCCGATCACGGCTTCAACCTGCTGAGGATACCCTTCTCGGCGGAGCTCATCAACAAATGGGCGGCAGGGGAGTATCCCGAGGCTAATTACAACCACGCATACAACTCTTATCTCAATGACATGAATTCCCTGGAGATCTTCGACTACGTTGTGGGTCAGTGCAGGGCGAACGGTCTGAAGATAATGATAGACATACACTCCGCAAAGACCGACTCCATGGGGCATATGAAGAATATGTGGTACGAGGGGGACGTGAGCGCAGAGGACTACCGTGACGCCCTTGCGTGGATGGCGGAGAGATATAAGGATGATGATACCATCATCGCATTCGACCTGAAGAACGAGCCTCACGGGAAGGCGAATGAGTCGCCCCGTGCCAAGTGGGACGGCTCGAAGGATGAGGACAACTGGAAGTACCAGGCGGAGCTGGCAGCGGATGCGGTGCTCAGCGCAAATCCCAATGTGCTTATCATGGTGGAGGGCATCGAGATATATCCCAGGGACATAAAGTCCAACGGGGACTTCTCCTCAAAGGACCCTTCGGACTACCTGAGCACATGGTGGGGCGGCAACCTCAGAGGGGTGAAGAATGACCCTGTGGATCTGGGGAAATACAACAACAAGCTGGTCTATTCACCTCATGACTACGGCCCTGCGGTATATCAGCAGGAGTGGTTCAAGGGGAAATATACATATGAGTCCCTCAAAGAAGATGCGTGGAACGATAACTGGCTGTACATCCATGACAGCGGCACGGCTCCCATCCTTATCGGGGAGTGGGGCGGCTTCATGACGGAGCCTAATCTGACGTGGATGAAGTATCTGCGGCAGCTTATCGGGGAGAAGCACCTCAATCACACGTTCTGGTGCTTCAACGCAAACTCGGGGGACACAGGCGGACTGGTCAGGGATGACTTTGTTACCTGGGACGAGGAGAAATATTCATTTGTCAAGGAAGTACTGTGGCAGGAGGACGGGAAGTTCGTCGGGCTTGACCATCAGATACCCTTGGGGGAAAACGGCAAGGCTCTCGGATGAGTGCTTTGTCCGCTGAGAACGGAGGTCATTTATGAAGGCAGTAGTAACTGTGATAGGCAAGGATGCTGTGGGCATACTTGCGAAGGTGAGCGGCATATGCGCCCAGAACAATGCAAACGTGACGGATGTTACGCAGAGCGTGCTCCAGGATATGTTCGCCATGATAATGCTGGTGGATATCAGCAGTCTCAACGGCTCATTCGCCGCACTTCAGGACAAGCTGACGGAACTCGGGGATGAACTGGGACTGAAGATCCACACCATGCACGAGGACATATTCAACACCATGCACAGCATATGATCGGAGCTACGCAATGATAAACGTCTACGATATACTTGAAACTATTCGGATGATACAGGATGAGTGCCTGGATATACGCACCATCACCATGGGCATCTCGCTCCTGGACTGCATCGACAGCGATATTGACCGTGCCTGCGAAAAGGTATATGACAAGATATGCAGATGCGCAGGCAGGCTCGTCCCCGTGGGGGAGGAGATAGAGAAGGAATACGGCATCCCCATCATAAACAAGAGGCTGTCGGTGACACCTATCGCCATGATCTCGGCTGCCTGTGATGCGGATCCCGTGAAGTTTGCGCACACTATGGAGCGTGCTGCAAAGGAGTGCGGCGTCAATCTGATAGGAGGATATTCCGCACTGGTGCAGAAGGGATTTTCCGCAGGAGACGAAAGGCTCATCAGATCCATACCCCGTGCGCTGGCGGAGACTTCCTGCGTATGCTCATCGGTGAACATCGGTTCGACCAAGACGGGCATAAACATGGATGCGGTGGCTCTTATGGGACACATCGTCCGTGAGGCGGCTGAGGCTACGGTGAAGGACAGGTGCTTCGGTGCGGCAAAGCTGGTGGTGTTCTGCAATGCGGTGGACGACAATCCCTTTATGGCGGGTGCGTTCCACGGCATGGGTGAGCCCGACTGCATGATAAATGTGGGAGTATCGGGACCCGGAGTGGTGCGCAGTGCGCTGTCAAAGTACCCTGATGCTGACATTTCACAGCTGGCGGACATCATCAAGAAGACGGCTTACAAGATAACCCGTGTGGGTCAGCTGGTGGGCGTGACCGCATCGGAGAGACTGGGCGTGCCTTTCGGCATAGTGGATCTTTCCCTTGCGCCTACTCCTGCGGTGGGCGACAGCGTTGCCTACATACTGGAGGAGATGGGACTGGAGAAGTGCGGCTGCGCAGGAACGACTGCCTGCCTTGCGATGCTAAACGACGCTGTCAAGAAGGGCGGCGTTATGGCCTGCTCACGCATCGGCGGACTTTCGGGCGCATTCATCCCCGTATCGGAGGATGCTGGCATGATAGCGGCGGCTGAGTGCGGCTCCCTTCGCATAGAGAAGCTTGAAGCCATGACCGCTGTATGCTCGGTAGGCCTTGATATGATAGTTATTCCCGGCGATACCTCCGCAGAGATAATCTCAGGCATCATTGCTGATGAGGCGGCTATCGGCATGGTCAATTCCAAGACCACCGCTGTCAGGGTGATCCCTGCCATAGGGCATGAAGTAGGGGATACGCTTGACTGGGCGGACTCTTCGGAAAGGGGCCTGTGATGCCCGTGAACACATATTCGCCGTCTAAGTTCATCTCCAGAGGAGGACAGATACCTGCTCCCCTTCACAGCTTGAAGAATTAGGTGATAATATGGGACAGCTCAAAGATGTTATCGAGGCGGACAAGGAAGCTACCCGCATCGTTGAGGAGGCTCGCACGCAGAGCGTGAAGATGATCGCAAAGGCGAAGGCGGAGAAGGAAGAAGTGATCGCCAAAGCCGTTGCACAGGCTGATGCCCGGATCGAGAGACGGGCGCAGGAGGCTCAGGCAAAGGCGGAGGAGAGGCGCAGAGCCCTTGAGGAACGGAAAAATTCCAGTGAAGCCAGGATCTCCGCTGTCTTTGACCAAAACCGTGACAAGTGGGAAGAGGAGATCTTCAACAGGGTGATAAAGACTGTCGGGTAAGGGCTTGACAGCCGATACAGAAGGGCGGTGTTGATATAAAGGCTCATGATTTTTACAGCGGCAGCGGTACTGCTACGGTGGCAAAGCTCCATGCGATAGTCGGGGCGAAACTCAGGGACAGCGACTATCATCAGCTCATGTCATGCAGCAATGTGGCGGATGCGGCGGATTATCTGAAAAGGCGCACATATTATTCAAGGGTGCTTGAAAACACCGATACCGACAAGATTCACAGAGGCATACTTGAAAACCTGCTCAGGCGTGGGTTCTATGAGGACTGCTATCGGATAACCAACTTCGAGAAGCTGGGGGATGATGAGGTGTATAACCACATCGTCCTCAAGACTGAGGTGGATGAGATACTCATATGTATCACCCACATAAATGCGGGGACGGACGATCAGATAAGCACCATACCCATCTACATGAACAGGTACACCTGCTTTGACCTGATGGAGCTTGCGAAGGTGAGGAGCTTTTCCGAACTTCTCAAGCTGCTGGCGAAGACCCCGTATGCGGCTCTGCTGAAGAAGTATTCCCCGAAGGCGGGGGAGAAGATAAACTATCAGGCGTGCGAACTTGCGCTGCGCTCCTACTTCTACGAAAGGCTCCTGGGGTCACGGACCGCCGCCGGGGACAAGGATATACAGGCTTATATCTGTGCGCAGATAGATATGATAAACATCATCAATGCGTACCGCCTGAAGAAATACTACTATGCGGACTATGAGCAGATAAAGTCTCTTATGATACCCATTTACAGGCGCATCCCGGAGCGGGCGTTCGATCAGCTGTACTCTGCGGTGGACAGCGAGGACTTCATAAGGATACTGCGCTCTACCTTCTACGGGCGAAAGCTGGATGAGGCGGAGCTGATGAAGTCGCCTGAAAGGGCTCTGCAAAAGGAGAGGTACCGCTCGGCAAAGCGCTCCTTTGCACTGGCGAAGTCCCCTCCTGCGGCTTATCTGACATATGTATACCTGGCAGAGACGGAACTTAAAAATATCATAAGGATCATAGAGGGCATACGCTATTCCCTCCCTGTGGAGGAGATAGCTTCCCTGCTTATACTGTGAGGAGGGGTGATAAGGTGTCATCGGTTGAAAAAATGCTGATCGCCGAAATAACGGGCGATGAGCCGATGCTGGATCTGGCACTCGGCCTGATAAGCGACAGCGGCTGCTTCCACATGGAGAACGCTCCCGTGAAGCAGAACATGGCCAGCAGATCTGCCAAGGGGGATAATCCCTACATAAGGCAGATGAAGATGCTGTCGGAGATAGCGGCGCTCAGCGGCGTAAAGTACGGGAAGACGGAGGTAAAGGAAAGTGCCGCCCAGACTTCCCGATGGGTCACGGAGAACAATGCTTCGGAGGAGATAGAGAAGATACACGCTGAGATCTCCGCCATGGCGGATGCCGTGCAGAGCTCGGAAGGCGAGATGGCGATACATGAGGCGGCGCTCGAACAGATAAGCCACCTGAAGGGGAATGCGGATCAGTCCTTCGATGTGGACTTTGCGGAGGTATTCGCCTGCAAGAACCTGAAGGTGAGATACGGACGCTTTCCGCTGGACAGCTATGAACGGCTTTCCTACTACGAGGACAAGGATATATGCTTCCTCACCTTCGGAGAGGATGAGGGATACAAATACTGCTTCGTGTTCGCTCCCGTCGAGGAGGGAGATATGCTCGACGAGATACTGGCAGGGCTGTACTTCGAGAGGATACATATCCCCGAATTCGTTTCGGGAAATATCGTGGAGTCCGCAGGACAGCTTGAGAAGGACATAGCATCCGACAGGGAGAATACGGAAAAGCTGAGGACGAAGCTCGCCAGGTATGCGGAGGACAAGAAGGATTTCCTCTCACAGTGCTATACCAGGCTCAAGACCATGTACGATCTGTATGAGCTGCGGCAGAATGCGCTCCTTGACAGCGGCTCGTTCTACATCATGGGATTTATCCCGGAAAGCAACAAGAACAGCTTTGCAGACCCCTTTACCAAGGCGGGGCTTGCGGTGGAGATACGGGAGATGACGAAGAAGGAAGAGGAGGATGCACCTGTCAAGCTGAAGACCTCACGCTTTGCGGAGCCTTTCTCCATGTTTGTCAATCTCTACGGCGTACCCTCTCACACGGACGTAAATCCCACCACGATAGTGGCGCTCACATATACTCTGCTGTTCGGCATAATGTTCGGCGATCTGGGACAGGGATTCGTGCTGATGCTGCTGGGATTTTTCCTGCATCATAAGAACGGCAAGCCCCTGGGCAGGATAATGGAGAGACTGGGCGTGTCGTCCATGATATTCGGCACCCTGTACGGCAGCGTGTTCGGCGTTGAGGATGCCCTCGATCCCGTGTATGAACGGCTCGGGATAAGCTTCCTGCCCTTCAAGACGATAGAGAACATCAATACCGTCCTGTATGCCGCCATCGGCATAGGCGTGGTGCTCATCATCATATCCATAATCGTGAATATGATACAGGGCATACGGGAAAGGGACTGGGCAAGAGCGCTGTTTACTAACAACGGACTTGCGGGGCTCGTGTTCTATGTATCTCTCCTGCTCATGCTCATAGGCCCCATGGCCGGCATAAAGGCAGGGGGAGCGGTCTATGTGATATGCCTGATCGTACTGCCGCTGCTGGTGATGTTCATGCATGAACCCCTGGGAGAGCTGCTTTCGGGGAACGGTTTCAAGATACACGGGAGCTTGGGTGACTTTATCGCCACCAACTTCTTTGAGTGCTTTGAATACCTGCTGGGCTATGCCACCAATACACTGTCATTCGTGCGTGTGGGCGGATTTGTGCTGTCCCATGCGGGCATGATGAGCGTGGTGCTGGCGCTTGCACAGATGGCAGGCAAGGGCTCGGTCATCGTCATGATACTGGGCAATATATTCGTAATGGGACTGGAAGGACTGCTGTCGGGCATACAGGTGCTCAGGCTCGAATTCTACGAGATGTTCTCCCGATACTACACGGGAGGCGGCAAGTCCTTTGAGCCTGTCCGCATCGATCTTGATGAAATGATAGAATAAAGTGTTGACGCAAACAATGTTATGGAGGTTTTTGATATGTACATTTTTCTCTTTCCGCTGGCGATCGTGATCCTGCTTTCTCTTCCCGTGATCGCTCGTATAAAGAAGTTCACTGACGGCAAAAAGTGCCGCAATGCGATAATACTCAATCTCTGCTCCTTCTTCGGAGTGATGCTCCTGGCACTGGTGCTTCCCGTGGGGGATCTGGTATCGGCTGAGCCTGAGGCTGCGGCGGCTGTGGCAGGCGTGGCAGAGTATGCAGGTCTGGGCTATCTTGCTGCCGCACTGGCAGTAGGACTCGGTTCCATCGGATGCGGCATCGCAGTCGGAAACGCAGCTCCTGCCGCTATCGGTGCGGTAGCTGAGGAGCCTGAATGCTTCGGTAAGGCTATGATCTTCGTTGCGCTTGGCGAGGGCGTTGCACTCTACGGCTTCCTTATCGCATTCCTTATCATTCAGGCTCTCGCATGATGCCTTCGGGCGCAGGGAACTAAGCCCGGGGAGAGAATATGAAATTCTATCTTATAAGTGATAATATCGATACGCTTACGGGGATGAGGCTCGCCGGAATCGAAGGCGTATGCGTCCATCAGAAGAAGCACGTCCTTGCGGCACTTGATGAGGCAATGGAGAGGGAGGACGTGGCTGTCATCCTTATGACGGAGAAGCTTATCGATCTGGTGGAGGACACGGTGAACCTGTATAAGCAGACCCGTAAGACACCGCTCATATCCGAGATACCCGACCGCCATGCGGAGTCGGATGTTACCGCATCTATCTCCCGCTATGTGCGTGAGGCTATCGGGATAGAACTGTAGGTGAACTATGAACGAGAACGAGAAATTCGGACGATTCCTCAGCGGCATAAAGAAGCGCTCTGAGGCGAAGGCAAGGCAGATACTCAAAGAGGCCGAAGAGGAGAGCAGGAATATCCTGGACGGAGCGGAAAAAGCTGCCGAGAATGCGGCGTCAAGGCATCTGCGTGATGCCGAAAGGCTCAAAGCCGGGCGCTCCGTTCACAATATGTCACAGATCGAGACGGATGTGAAGCGTGCGGAACACGCCGCAGCCGAACGGCTGACGGGCGAGATGTTCGGTGATATAGCACGCAGGCTCTGTGACTATGCACTGACGGACAACTACAAGACAAAGCTCAGGGCGGCTGTTGCCGCAGAGGATACGAACGGCGGAGAGGTGCATCTGTCTCCCCGTGATGTGTCCCTTGTGGAGGGGGCAGTCCCCGATGACAGCATCAGCCTGGGCGGATATATGATAGTCTACCGTGATACGGGAGTATGTATCAACAAGACATACGACTTTGCCCTTGAATCCGAAAGGGAGAGCTTTTCATCACGCAATATAGGCGAGGGGGGCAGGCAGTGAATACAGTCTATTCCATAAACGGACCCGTTGTGAAGGTGCGGGATACTTCCGACTTCTCCATGCTGGAAATGGTATATGTGGGCAAGGACGAGCTTATCGGGGAGGTCATCGGCGTCACCGCACAGGAGACGACCATACAGGTGTATGAGGTCACGACGGGTATGCAGCCCGGTGAGCCTGTAAGGGGGACGGGTGCGCCTGTATCGGCTGTGCTGGGCCCCGGCATAATCTCAAATATATTTGACGGCATCGAGCGTCCCCTGCAGGATATAGCAGCCATCGACGGAGCATTTATTTCCGCAGGCATCCGGGTGGAGAACCTGGACGGCAGGCGCAAATGGAAGGTCACTCTGAAGGTGGCCGAAGGAGATGAGGTGACGGGCGGTCAGATATATGCTGTGTGCCCCGAAACGAGCGTGATAGAGCATCGCTGCCTTATCCCTCCCTATATGGCGGGAAAGGTCACGTTTGCCGCTCCTGACGGGGAATATACGGTAAACGATCATATCATCACCGTTGCTGACGGGAATGGTGAGGAGCATGAACTGACCCTCTGTCAGAAGTGGGCGATAAAGACACCCAGACCATTTGCAAGGAGACTTCCCATAGACAGGCCCCTTGTGACGGGACAGAGAGTCATAGACAGCGTGTTCCCCATTGCAAAGGGAGGAACTGCCGCTATCCCCGGCGGATTCGGCACGGGCAAGACCATGACGCAGCATCAGCTCGCAAAGTGGTGCGATGCGGATATCATCGTATATATCGGATGCGGAGAGCGTGGGAACGAGATGACTCAGGTGCTTGAGGAGTTCTCCGGACTTATCGACCCCAAGACCAACCGTCCCCTTACCGACCGCACCGTGCTTATCGCAAACACATCGAATATGCCTGTGGCTGCCTGTGAAGCGTCCATATATACGGGTATCACCATTGCGGAGTATTACCGTGACATGGGCTACCATATAGCTATCATGGCGGACTCGACTTCACGCTGGGCGGAGGCTCTGCGTGAGATAAGCGGCAGACTGGAGGAAATGCCCGCAGAGGAAGGCTTCCCTGCATATCTTCCTTCGAGGCTGGCGGCATTCTATGAGCGTGCAAGCTATGTGGAGACTCTGTGCGGCACGGAAGGCTCGGTCACGGTCATAGGGGCTGTATCTCCCCAGGGCTCGGACTTCTCCGAACCTGTGACACAGAATACGAAGAGATTTGTCCGCTGCTTCTGGGCGCTCGACAAGTCCCTTGCATATGAGAGACACTATCCCGCTATCAACTGGAATGACAGCTATTCCGAATATACGGACGATCTGACAGGATACTACTATGACAACGTGGACAAGGAATTCATGCCCTGCCGTCAGAGGATAGCGGCTATGCTGTCGGCGGAGAACAAGCTGATGGAGATAGTCAAGCTGATAGGTTCGGACGTGCTTCCCGATGATCAGAAGCTGGTGATCGAGACTGCCCGTGTGATAAGAGTGGGATTTCTTCAGCAGAACGCATATCACAAGGATGATACCTATGTGCCGCTGGAGAAGCAGTTCCGCATGATGAGCACGATACTCAAGCTCTATGATGAGGCAGCCGCAGCCATTGCGGGAGGCAGGGTGTTCTCGGATATACAGGCGACGGGTATATTTGACACCGTTGTCAAGATGAAATACGACATTCCCAATGACAGGCCTGAGATGTTCCACGAACTTCAGGCGAAGATAGAACAGGCTGTCAGGGGCGAGTAGGAGGGACTATGGCTGTACAGTATCTTGGATTAAAGGAGATAAGCGGCTCCCTCATCGCTCTTGACCATGTGAAGGATGTCGCCTACGATGAAGTGGCGCAGATAAAGCTGAGCGACGGCACCGTGAGGACGGGAAGAGTAGTCGAGGTGGACGGCGAGCGTGCGGTGCTCCAGGTGTTTGAGGGAACGAACGGTCTTTCGCTGGAAAACACACGCACCACCTTTACGGGCAGACCTATGGAAATGGCGCTGTCGGAGGATATACTCGGACGTGTGTTCTCGGGCGCAGGCGAGCCCATCGACGGGCTCGGGGATATATATGCGGAAAAGTATATCGATATAAACGGCAGACCTCTCAATCCTGTTTCCCGTTCGTATCCCAGAAACTACATCAACACGGGCATTTCATCTGTGGATGCGCTGATGACCCTGATAAGAGGGCAGAAGCTGCCTATATTCTCGGGATCGGGACTTCCCCATAACAAGCTGGCGGTGCAGATCGTGCGTCAGGCCAAGATAGCGGATGAGACGGGGAGCGACTTTGCGGTGGTGTTTGCCGCAATGGGCGCAAAGAATGACGTGGCGGACTACTTCCGCAGATCCTTCGAGGAGAGCGGAGTGCTCTCACGAGTGGTGATGTTCCTCAACCTTTCGGACGATCCCATCATAGAGAGGATACTTACCCCGAAGTGCGCACTTACCGCTGCGGAGTATCTGGCATTTGAGAAGAATATGCACATCCTCGTTATCCTCACGGACATGACAAGCTACGGCGAGGCGCTCCGTGAATTCTCCTCATCAAAGGGAGAGATACCTGCAAGAAAGGGATACCCGGGCTACCTCTATTCGGACCTGGCATCGCTCTATGAGCGTGCGGGCATCGTGGAGGGGTCGGAGGGCAGCGTGACCCAGATACCCATACTCACCATGCCCAATGACGATATCACCCATCCCATGCCCGACCTTACGGGATACATCACGGAGGGGCAGATAGTCCTTGACCGCTCACTTGCGCAGAAGGGCATATATCCGCCTGTTTCCGTGCTCCCGTCCCTGTCAAGACTGATGAAGGACGGCATAGGCGAGGGCTACACGAGGGCGGATCACTCGGACTGCGCAAACCAGCTCTTTGCGGCATACGCAAAGGTGCAGGATGCACGTTCGCTGGCATCGGTCATCGGCGAGGATGAACTGTCGCCTCTGGATAAGGCTTATATGCACTTCGGGGAGCTGTTCGAGAAATACTTCCTGGGGCAGGGCTTTGATGAGGACAGGACCATAGATCAGACACTTGATCTGGGGTGGACGATACTTTCGGCACTTCCCCGAAATGCCCTTGACCGTGTCAATGACAGGCTGCTCGATGAAAAATACGATCCCGAAGCCGCACGGCGGCTCGAGGAGACCGGGGTGATAGATCTTGGCTGATCAGGTATTCCCCACGAAGGGCAATCTGCTGAAGATAAAGCGTTCGCTTTCCCTGGCAAGGACGGGATATGAACTGCTCGACCGCAAGCGCAATGTCCTGATAAGGGAGCTTATGACGATGGTGGCGGAGGCAAAGAAGCTCCGCTCCTCCATAGCGCAGACTTACAAAAGCGCATATGATGCCCTTGCCCGTGCCAACATCACCCAGGGCATAATAAGCCGCACGGCGGAGGGCATCCCCATAGATGATTCCGTGTCGGTGACGATGCGCTCCGTCATGGGATGCGAGATACCCCGTGTGGATACGGCGCCCCATGAGATGTCGATACCCTACGGCTTCGGCAACACGGATGAGAACGTGGACATCGCCTATTTTGCCTTCAACAGGGTGAAGGAACAGACTGCCCGGCTTGCAGAGATAGACACGGGCGTGTTCAGGCTCGCCCTTGCCATAAAGAAGACGCAGACCCGTGCAAATGCACTGAAGAATATCGTTATCCCGCGGTATGAGTCGAACTACCGCTTCATATCCGACAGCCTTGAGGAAAAGGAACGTGAGGAGTTCTCACGTCAGAAGGTCATCAAGCGGCAGAAAGAGAAACGATACAAAGTAAAATAAACATATGCACAAACAGGACTTGGCATACAACGCTTGTCAGGTCCTGTTACCGTATAGGAGCGGCGAATATGGACAGATTCATGAAAGCGGCGATAGATGAGGCTCGCTCGGGCATACAGGCACATCACGGCGGCCCCTTCGGAGCGGTGGTGGTCAGGGACGGTGAGATCATCGGAAGGGGTCACAATTGCGTGCTCAGGGAGAACGACTCCACATGGCACGGCGAGATCGCAGCTATCCGTGATGCGGAGAGAAACATCGGCTCATACGACCTGTCGGGATGTGAGATATACACCACGGGAGAGCCGTGTCCAATGTGTCTGTGTGCGTGCCTGTGGGCGAATATAGGGCATATCTTCTACGGATGCACCATTGAGGACAATGAGAAGATAGGGTTCAGGGACAGGAAGTTCGATGCCCTCACGGGCGGACGGGAAGCACTTTCGGGTTACCTTTCCGAGACTGACAGGGATGAATGTCTGAAGCTGTTCGGTGAATACTGCGAAAGTGATGGGGTAAGGTACTGACGACGCAGCCTCCCGAAGCAGGGAATGGGTAAATATTAAGCGGACGGGTCATTATGCTGACGGCACCACCGCAGGGGCAGTGCGGATGATCTTTGTTTGTCTGCGGTATTTATGGAAATTGTTAAATTTATATTAAAGGCTGCGGAAAATTTAACCTATATGTACAAAGATCCCCATCAATACTTGGCGTTTTGCACAAATTAGTTAAAATTAAATATACACAAAGTTTTATGTTTGGACTTGACAAATTTTGGTCAAGTTGTTATAATGTTTATACGGGCAATTGTTTTTTCATAATCCTTACAGAAAATTTCTGCCGTTTTTTTTGCCGTATCATCATCCTGCTGACACAAAGCGCACCGATGCGGCATCGAGGGGAACGGAAATATAGATCGAGAGACACGAAAAAATATGTATGTCTGAATTTAGGATACCATGTATCCCGTGAAGAAAGGTGGTCTGTCTTTTGTCAGGAAACAGAGGTCTGAAACGGCTGCTGTCCGGTCTGATGGCTCTGGTGCTGTGCTCGGGGGCGTTCGCCATACCTCCCGCAACATCGGCGGAAAACTATGTCATGCCGACTATCAGCTACACCAAGCAAAAGACCTATGCAGAGTACTTTGAAGATGTCAGGAATGCCCAGAAGCCTGCGGGCGATGTGCTGATGACATATAAGGAGTGCGGCGACGAAGCCCAGGTCGAAGTGAAGAACTTCGAGTCGAGAGATGCAGTCGTATGGAGCAATGAAGACGGATATGTGACCTATACCGTCGATGTGCCTCAGACAGGCGCATACAACATCGAGGCTTGCTACTATCCCATCGTGGGCGGCAATACCACGACGGAGATATCCCTGCTCATAGACGGCGAGAGCCCCTATGACACGGCATCAAGAATAGAGCTGCCCCGCAGATGGCATTCAAAGACGGCCATCGAGAAGAACAAGAGGGGCAACGAGACACGTCCTCCGCAGGTGGAAGAACCGGACTGGGTGACTTCACCGTTCAAGGATGCGGACGGCCTGTTCAACGAGCCGCTGTACTTTATCCTTGAAGAGGGCACTCATGAGATTACCCTCAAGTCCGAAAGGGCATCTCTTGCGTTCGAGTACATCAAGCTCTATCAGTATGAGAATGCGGAGGCTTATGTACAGCCTTCCGAGGCGGAACTTGCGAAGAATGCCGGCACGCCCATGATAAGGCTGCAGGGCGAGAACTTCACGTCTACAAGTTCGCAGGAGCTGTTCCCCACCTACGACAGAGGAAACTACCTCACGGAGGATCACGAGGGCAATTCCACCGACCCTGTAAAGGAGCGGTACAACACCGTAGGCTCGGATACATGGGATACGTCCGGTCAGACTATCACATGGACTATGGATGTCCCTGCGGACGGCTGGTATAAGGTGGGCATAAAGGCTCGTCAGGATGATATGCGAGGCTTTTACTCGAACCGCCGCCTCTATGTTGACGGCAAGGTTCCCTCCGCACCCTTCGAGCAGATAAAGTTCTACTATTCCAACGACTGGGAGATGACGTCTCCCGTGGATGAAACGGGCGCACCTGCCTATATGTATCTTACCAAGGGGACACATGAGCTCTCCCTCGAGGCAGTCCCCGGTGAGATAGGCGAGTCCATGATGAGGCTTGATGCGGTAGTGGAAGAGGCAAACGACCTCTACCTCAAGATCCTCATGATAACAGGACCCAACCCCGATAAGTACACGGACTACTATGTACACAAGGAGATCCCCGAACTCGTAGATTCCTTCACAAGGCTGTCCGATGCGCTGAGGAGCGAGCAGGAGAGGATAGAGTCCCTGTCCAACTCCACCGGTTCCGAGGCTACCACCCTTGCGAGACTTGCCGATGTCCTCGACAAGTGCGTAAAGAAGCCCAACAAGATCCCCAACTACATCTCAAACGGTTCCATCAAGGATAACATCGCATCCGTATCTTCATGGATGAAGCAGTACCGTATGCAGCCCCTTGAGATCGATTTTATTGAGATAGCACCTTCGGATGCACAGTTTTCTCCCACCAAGGAGAGCTTCTTCAAGGCGATAGGCTATGCGGCAAGAGGCTTTGTAGGCTCATTCTTTGAAGACTATACCGTGCTTTCGGACTCCACGGAGAACTCCGTCATCGTATGGTGCGGGCTCGGCCGTGACCAGACCACCGTTGTAAAGCAGCTCACCGAATCGGAGTTCATCCCCGAATCGGGCGTGGATGTTTCCATCAACCTGGTACAGGGTACCATCATGGAGGCTGTGCTTGCGGGCAAGGGCCCTGACGTGGCTATGTTCGTGGGCGGTGAATTCCCCGTGAACCTTGCCATCAGAGGACTTGTAAAGCCCCTTGACGATATGGAGGGCTTTGATGAGGTGGCAGACAGGTTCCAGGAGAAGGCTCTTGTGCATTATCAGTACAACGGCTCTACCTACGGCATACCTGTTTCACGAAACTTCCCCATGATGTTCTACCGCACGGATACCCTTGCGGAACTGGGCATCACCGCTCCTCCCGAGACATGGGACGACCTTATAGATATGCTTCCCGCACTTCAGCGAAAGTATATGCAGCCCGGCCTTATCCTTCCCGTCAATGTGGGAGGTACTTCCGTCGCTCCCGCTACGGAGGCAGGCCATACCTTTGCCATGCTCATGCTCCAGTCGGGTACGAACTACTATAATGATGAGCAGACGGCTACCACCTTTGACTCGGTGGAGGCGGTCAATGCCTTCGACAAGTGGACGAAGTTCTACACCACATACCAGTTCGACCAGGCATATGATGCGTTCACACGTTTCAGAACGGGTGAGGCACCCATCGTTATTCAGAACTACAACTCCTTCTACAATCAGCTCAACGTGGCTGCTCCCGAGATAAGCGGAGAGTGGGACTTCTGCCCCGTACCCGGCACACGCCGTCCGGACGGCACCGTATCCCACGCTGCCAACTCCAGCGGCTCCGGCATCATCGTGCTCAAGGACTGCGACAATGTTCAGGGTGCATGGGAGTTCATCAAGTGGTTCACCTCCGATGACGTCATGGTGGAATACGGTCAGAACGTAGAGGGCGTTATGGGACCTCTGGGACGCTTTGACTCAGCAAATGTCAACGCTCTCCAGAAGCTCAACTGGTCCAAGTCTGACCTTGAGAAGATAAACGCACAGCTCAATGAGCTGGATGAGATCCCCATAACACCGTCGTCCTACGTTGTTACGAGATCTCTGATGAATGCGTTCCGCTCCGTAGTAAACGAGAATGAGAATGCAAGAGAACAGCTTCGCTGGTATAACAGAGACATCAACGCCGAGATCGCAAGAAAGCGCAAGAACTTGGGTCTTGACGAAGATTAAGGGAGGGTAAGATTTTGGCAGAACAGACCGCTAAAAAGGAAATTCTGCTCCCTTCGGAGAGGAAAATGAGCCGTAAGGAAAAAAGAGACTATACTCTCCACGAGATGAAGAGGAACTATATGTGCTACGTCATGTTGGCACCGTTTATGATCTTCTTCCTCATCTTCACGGTCATTCCCGTTATAATGTCGCTCCCCATGGGCTTTACGAGCTTTGATATGGCGAGCTTCCCGAAATGGGTAGGATTCCAGAATTTCTACACTTTGTTCCTGGACGACGACGTATTCATGAAGGCGATCAGGACGACACTCATATTCGCAATATTCACAGGACCTCTGAGCTATGTCATGAGCTTCATGCTGGCGTGGCTGATAAACGAACTCCACCCCACGCTCAAGACGCTCTTCACGCTGGTCTTCTATGCACCGTCCATGGCGGGCAACATCTACTTCGTGTGGCAGCTGATATTCTCCGGCGACCAGTACGGCTACCTCAACGCATTCCTTATGGAGCTGGGCTTCACCTATGCGGCAAAGCAGTGGCTCACCGACGGTACTCTCGTGCTCGGATGCGTTATCGTTGTACAGCTGTGGGTGTCCATGGGCGCAGGCTTCCTTGCGATGCGTGCAGGCTTCCAGGGCATAGACAAGTCCATGTATGAAGCAGGCGCTATCGAGGGTATCAAGAACCGCTGGCAGGAACTGCTCTACATCACCATCCCTTCAATGGGACCTTCGCTGATGTTTGCCGCAGTTATGCAGATCGTATCAGCATTCACCTGCGATATCGTGGGACGTACTCTCGCAGGATTCCCTTCAACGGACTACAAAGTGCATACCATCATGACCCACGCCTTCGACTACGGCTGGGTAAGATATGAGATGGGCTATTCGGCTGCGATATGTTTCGTGCTCTTCGTGGTGATGCTCGTGTGCAACAACCTTGTCGGCAAGGTGCTCGGCAAGTACATCGACTAAGGGGTGAGCTTGATTTTGGCAAAGAAAAGAAAAGATTTGAAGCCTTCAGAGCTCGCCGCTATGCAGGCTGCGGAGAATGCCGCAGCACTGGAGGCACTGAGAAAGCGAAGAGAAAAAGAGCATAAGAAGATGCTCAAATCAAAGGGCTCCAACAAGAGAGTCGGCAAGTCGTGGACAAATGACATAGGCATTTTTCTGCTGCTGGCATTCTTCGGGCTCTTCATGATATTCCCTATTTACCTTGCAGTGGTAAACTCCATCAAGCCCGTGCAGGAAGTGTTCCTCATGCCGCCTAAGCTCTATGCGATGGATCCTACCACGGACAACTTCCGGGATCTGTTCAAGATCGCCAACAACTCATGGGTGCCTTTCTCCAGAAACATATTCAACTCCGTATTTGTTACGGTAGTGGCTACGGTGCTCCATGTGCTGTTCGCATCCACAGCGGCGTTCGTACTTTCAAAGTGCCGCTTCCCCGGGAACGCATTCCTTAATCAGGTCGTTGTCATCGCCCTCCTGTTCAACTCCACTGTCCTGTACATCATGCAGTACATGGTAATGGCTACTCTGGGCATGATAAACACCTATTCCGCACTCATACTTCCCATTATTTCCACATCTATGGGTCTTTACCTCATGCGACAGTCCATGACCACCATACCCGATGCCATGATAGAGGCTGCCAAGGTGGATGGTGCAGGACTTATGAGGATATGCTGGGGCATAGTGATGCCCAACTGTAAGCCCGCTCTCATGACGATAATCATCTTTGAGTTCCAGACAGCGTGGAACGCCAATGGCGGCGGTCTTGTTTACGATGAAGCACTCAAGACCATTCCCGTTGTGGTCCAGCAGATAGCTGCGGCAGGTATTGCACGTCAGGGTGCGATAGCTGCATCTGCGGTAGTGCTGATGGTACCTCCTCTGCTGGTATTCGTGCTTGCTCAGAGGAACGTAATGGAAACGATGGCACACGCAGGCATGAAGGATTAACGTGCAATATCTGAATAAAAAGGGTGATCATATGTCAGACATGAAAACATCCTTGAAAAGGATGATTGCTGCGGCAGGTGCGGTAGTCATGATGACGAGCATCGCAGGCAGCGTGTCCGCTATGGAAAGCTATGACCCTTACAGCTATGACCGATGGGGAGATGCAGTCTCCTCTCAGGTGGGATACAGCGCAGAACGGTTTGTGGACGGCAAGCTCATTGACGGCCTTGCCGCCAAGATAGAGGCTATGGAAGGCTATGACTATGACAAGGAGGAGTGGAAGCAGCTCCTCCAGCTCAAAGAGCCGCAGGACATCTTTATCGACCACAATCAGCTGATGTATATAGTTGACAAGGGAAATAACAGAGTTATCGTAACGGACCTTGAATTCAATATGGTGAATTATCTCGATAAGTTCACCTATAACGGCGAAACGCTCACACTGAGCTCTCCCCAGGGCGTGTTCGTCGATCCCGAGACCGATATGGTGTATATCGCAGATACGGAGAACAGCCGTGTCATCAAGTGCGACTATGAAGGCAATGTGGACAGGCTTTTCGAGAAGCCCGCTTCCGAGATCTACACTCAGGAACTTACCTTCAAGCCTGAAAAGGTAGTCGTGGACAAGGCGGGAAATGTCTACATCGTTGTAGGCTCCGTCACCAAGGGTGCGGTAATGTACGATGCGAACGGCGAGTTCCTCGGATTCTTCGGTGCGAACCGAGTAGAGGCTACCGCAGAGATCGTGGTCAACGCATTCTGGAACACAATAGCTACCGAAGCACAGCGTGAACATATGACAAAGTCCACCGCTATCGGCTTCGACAACTTTGACATCGACGACGAGGGCTTTATCTTCACCGTTACCGAGTCCCAGGACGTGGAGACGGATACGGTCAAGAAGGTAAACCCCGAGGGCACCAACATCCTC
The DNA here is from genome assembly GCA_017468865.1 of Oscillospiraceae bacterium. Lineage (GTDB taxonomy): Bacteria > Bacillota > Clostridia > Oscillospirales > Ruminococcaceae > Huintestinicola. The sequence goes on from JAFUHM010000054.1 coordinate 33,727, forward strand.
CACACCATAATAGATGAGGATACGGTGTTCGGCGACCATAACCCCGCATACTGGTCTATCTACTCCAAGCGTTCATCCATCGTGGATATCGACATCGGAGAGAACGGCTACATCAATCTCCTGGACTTCGTACACGGACGTGTGTTCCAGTACGATGAGAAGACAAACCTCATGTTCGTCTTCGGCGGCACAGGCAACCAGCTCGGCACATTCCTTTCGGCAGTCGCACTTGAATCCTATGACAACAGGATGTATGTCCTGGATTCCCGCAAGAACGGCATCACCATATTCAAGAGGACGCAGTTCGGCGAGATAGTTACGGAGGCTACCAACAAGTACAACGACGGCCTGTACGATGAGTCGGAACAGCCCTGGCGTGATGTCATAAAGTATGACGGCAACTACCGCAGGGCATACATAGGCATCGGAAATGCTCTCCTCAACCGCAACGAGTACAAGGAGGCAATGAAGTATTTCAAGGTGGCTATCTCAAGAAAGCGCTATAACAGAGCATTTGAGGGCTACCGTGATCAGCTCCTCCAGAAGTATCTCACACCCTGCGTTGTCATCATCATCGTGCTGGCAGTCGTGATAAAGGTGCTTCAGATACTGGAGAAGAAGGCAATAATCACATTCCCGTGGACAAGAAGGAGAGGTGGATAAGCTATGTTGGATCTTACACAAGGTCAGTTCGTCAGACACGTAGTTATGCACCCCTTCGAGGGATTTGAGGATCTGCGCTGGAAAAAGTCGGGCGACATGAGGATAGCGACCGCTATCGTGTGTCTCCTGTTCTTCCAGCAGCTGGCTTACAGCAGACTTTACGGCTTCCAGTACTATTCAAGCTACGATAAGGTGTTCAACATCATACCCTTCTTCTTCCGCTCATTCGGCATATTCCTGCTGTACGTCGTGTGCAACTGGGCAATGTGTACGCTGTTTGACGGCGAGGGAGCACTGAAGAATATCTACATAGTCACGGCATATTCGCTCATCCCGTACATCGCAGGATCGCTTATCGGCACGCTGCTGTCACACGTCCTGATAAAGGATGAATACATATTCATCCAGACGGTGGAATGGATAGGGCTCGGCTGGACAGTGGTGCTGTTCATATCGGCGATGAAAGCGGTGCATCAGTTCTCGTTCTTCAAGACGATACTGCTGATAGCGCTTACGCTGGTCGCCATGGTGCTGTGCATATTCCTGCTGGTGCTGCTGCTGACACTCTTCCAGCAGGTGCTGATATTCATATTTACGATTTATACGGAGCTGTCTTATAGGCTTAGAGTATAAACAGAAAAGTGGTGATATAATGGATCTTAAGTTTAAAAAGACAGCTGCATTCCTGCTTTCTCTGCTGCTTATCGCCCCCGTGACAGCAAGCGTATATTCCGAAGACGCTCCCGCTGAAGAAGAGGTCGTGGAAGAGGCGGAGGAAAAGGAAGATAAGGAAGAGAAAGAGGAAGACGAGGAAAAGCCCCGTACCGAGGAGGAGGCCTTCGCCCTGATGGAGAAGGTCGCTGAGAACGCCAAGCTCGAGCTGTGGGCGAATGAGAAGGAAGGCACCCTTTGCCTGAAGGATCTCAAGACCAATAAGCTCTGGTGGTCAAACCCCGTTGACCTTGAGACTTCCAACGCCAAGAAATCCCAGAAACAGGATCTGGCGTCCGGCATGACCCTTATCTATGCCGAGCCCCTGAACCGTGCCACGACTACCCAGAACAACAAGGGCAAGGGCAAGTTCAAGATGAAGAAGATCACCAACGGAGTCCATTACGAGTATTCCTTCTCGGGACCGGGCATCACCGTTCCCGTGGATGTGACTCTTGAGGACGATCACCTCAAACTCCATGTGACCACTTCGGAGATCGTGGAGGAGCATCCCTCGAATGTGCAGGGTCAGCTCGTTTCCAATCTTGCATTCTTTACTACCTTCGGTGCGGCAGGACTTGATGAGAAGGGCTACTTCGTAGTTCCCGACGGCAGCGGTGCGGTGATAGAGTTCAACAACGGAAAGACCGACCTGAGGACTTACTCCGGCAAGGTCTACGGCAGGGACATTACCGCTGTCAAGCAGACCAAGACGGCTGTCACACGAAATGTATCCTTCCCTATGTACGGCATAGTCAAAGGCGACTCCGCACTTATGGTAGTCGCTGACAAGGGAGATACAGCTGCTTCGATAAACTCCTATGTTTCAAATCAGAACAAGACCGACTACAACTCGACCTATTTTGACTTCGAGCTGAGGACATCGGATGAATACCTGATGGGCGGCGAATCCAACCCCCTCAAGGTATTTGAGAAGAGAGGCATACTCGTTCCCGAGATCGAGGTAAGATACTATCCCGTTTCCAACGACAACGGCGGCGACATCGACTATACCGACATCGCTTCTAAGTACAGGGAATACCTTATCAATGACAAGGGCGTTGCCGATCAGACCATAGCAGCAACATCACCCATGTACGTTGACCTCTACGGCGGCACCCTGGAGAAGAAATCCATCCTGGGCATACCCGTCACCGTAAAGGCGCCTGCCACCACCTTCAAGACCGCAAAGTACATACTTGAGACCATGAAGGGCGAGCAGATAAACGACATGGTGGTCACCTACAATAAGTTCTCCAATGAGGATCTGGGCGAGAAGATAACCGATTCCTGGTCGCCCGCAGGCAAACTCGGCGGCAATTCGGACTGGAAGAAGCTGGAGTCCTATGCCGATGCCAACGGCATACCCCTCTATCCTTCCGTTGACAACACTCAGTTCAAGACGGGCAACGGCTACTGGGATATGACAAACACCTCCATCCGAGTATCCAACGCATACGCAAAGCTTCCTGTATACGATCTGGCGCACGGCACAGAGAACAAGTACTATACGCCTCTGTCTCTGTTCTCGCCCGCATCCTACAAGAAGGCTTACAGCAAGCTGATAAACAGCTACACCAAGAAGGGACATACGAATTTCGCATTCGGTGCGCTCTCCAACACCATCTACGGCGACTACGGCAGACAGGCGACATCAAGAGAGCTTGCCAAGGGCATCGTGTCCGACATCTATGCCGACGCAAAGTCCAAGGGCAGCGTGCTTGCCGACAATCCCGCATCCTATGTCATTCCCTATGTGGACTACATAACGAATGTGCCCGTGGACTCAAGCAAGTTCGACCTGTTTGACCAGGATATACCCTTCTATCAGATGGTGCTTCACGGCGTGATCCCCTACTCATCCGTAGCGGTGAACTCCGAGCCCGATATCACACGCATCGTGCTTGACTCCGTAGCTTCAGGCAGCAACCTCAGCTTTGACTTTACGGGCATCGAGGCATCCGAACTGAAGGATACCAAGCTTGATTCGTACTTCTATTCCTACTATGCAAACTGGATCGGTGAGGCAGCGGGGCTGTACGAACTGGCATCGGCTGTCATCGCTCCCAATGCGGATTCCTACATCATAGACTACAACATCTATGATGACGGCAACAGGATAGAGACGATCTACGCCAACGGGAACAAGACCGAGGTCGATTACGAAAAGGGCACCATAACAGCGAACAACACCGTATACGATGTTATGGAATATGTGGGAAAGGGGGCGAGTGAGTGAAGAAACTGAATATGTCATATGAGAAAAAGAAAGGGCTGTACGGCTACGGCTTCATAGGCATCTGGTTCATAGGTGCGCTGATGTTCTTCATCATCCCCGTTATCCAGTCCTTCTGGTACTCGTTCCATGACGTGACTCCCGACGTAGGGCAGCTGATAAAGAAATGGGTAGGCATAGAGAACTTCCGCCGTGCCTTTACGGTAGACCCGGACTTCCGTGTAAATCTTACGTCGGTGCTCGGTGACACCGCATGGCAGACACCTATCATCCTGATATTCTCCCTGTTCGTGGCGATAATCATCAACCAGGAATTCAAGGGCAGGACGTTCGCAAGAGCGGTGTTCTTCCTCCCCGTTATCATCGCAACGGGTCCTGTGTATGCGATCATCACAGGTAACCTTTCCACTTCCGGTACTGCTGATGCAGAGCAGTTCTCCTCCATGTTCTCGGCCAACATGGTAGATGAGCTCCTGGAATTTGTCGGCATCTACGGATTCAACGACAAGCTGACGGAACTTTTGTCCACCATGACATCGGATATCCTGAACCTGGTATGGAAGTGCGGTATCCAGATAATCGTCTTCCTGGCGGCATTGCAGGGCATCCCCGCATCCGCAAAGGAAGCAGCCAATATCGAGGGTGCGACTGCATGGGAATTCTTCTGGAAGATAACCCTTCCCTATGTATCCCCCATGATACTGGTAAACCTTGTGTACACCATCATCGACACATTCGTTGCTACCGACAACAAGGTCATGACACAGGTGCTGCAGATACAGGACGACTGGAAGTACGGACTGTCCGCAGCGATGGCATGGAGCTACTTCGTGATAGTCCTTGTGGTCGTGGGCATAATCTTCGCAATAATGAACAAGATCGTTTACTACGATGACTAAGTCAGGAGAAAGACTATGGCAACTGAAACAATGACAGCACAGGCTGTTGATCAAAAGGGTCTTAAGTCTTTCCTGGACAAGGTCAGACCTGAGAAGAAACCCAAAGAATCCAAGCGCAGCCGCAAGGAAGAAAAGGAGCGTTTCAAGAAGAGACTTTCCACCCTTACCCCGGCTGAGCAGAAATACCTCAAGCGCAAGCAGGCGATCGAAGCTGTATGGCCCATAGCAAGAGGACTTCTCGTGTTCGGACTGTGCTTCGTCATCATATATCCTTTGCTGTATATGGTGACTACCGCATTCAGACCCCGTTCCGAGATGAATGACCCTACAATAATCTGGCTTTCAAAATCCTTCACCCTCTCCAACGTCAAGGACGTTATAAAGGCGATGAGTTTCTGGAAGACACTGGGCAATACCCTCTTTATCAACATCGGCTGCTCGATAATACAGGTCATCACCTGCGCACTCACGGGCTACGGCTTCGGACGATTCAAGTTCAAGGGCAAGAACATCCTCTTTGCGGTGGTCATCATGATGATCCTCATGCCTCCGCAGATCATACTGATCCCTCAGTATATGTTCTTCCGCTACTTTAATCCTCTGGGCATATGGCACCTTATCACTCACAATTACATCAACCTCATCAATAACCCTCTGACGATGTATATGCCCGCACTTACGGCCAACGGCATCAAGGCAGGTCTGTTCATATTCCTGTTCAGACAGGCATTCAGAGGCCTCCCCAAGGAACTTGAGGATGCCGCTTACCTTGACGGCTGCTCGCCTTTCAAGACATTTGTAAGTGTCATGATACCCAATGCAGGCTCTACATTCCTTACAGTTTTCCTGCTGTCTGTGGTATGGTACTGGAACGACTACTATGTTTCCACATCCTTCTTCACAGATAACTCCACCATCGCACTTCAGCTCAAGAATCTGGACGCATCCCTTACCCGTATAATCTTCAACAACGGTAACGTAAAGGTCAACGCCCGTGAGCTTATCGTATGGCTCGAAGCAGGATGCCTTATATCCATCACGCCTATCCTCATTATGTATATCTTCCTTCAGAAGTACTTCACAGAGGGTATCGCAAGATCGGGTCTTACAGGCATGTAAACAGAATAATATCATGTACGGCGGAACGGCTTGGCCGTTTCGCCGCATTGATATAACCGCAGGCTATGCCCTCATTCCAACGGACAGCAGGCTCATGCCGTCTGTTGGAATGCAGACATACGCTGACAAATGAGATATCCCCGAGGCAGACAACGCATTTCCATGATCTTAAAAGCGCATAGTGAGCATCCTGTCGGGTGCCTTTATCAATGTTTACACGGTGAATGATATGAATGACAGACTTTATTATACTGCCCCCGCAAAGGAGTGGCACAATGCTCTCCCTCTGGGCAACGGACGCATAGGCGCAATGATATGGGGCATCCCCCTCGACGAGATCGTTTCCCTCAATGAGGACAGCATCTGGTCGGGGAAATACCGTGACCGCAACAATCCTAAAGCACTTGCGAATCTGGAACGCATACGGGAACTGATCCGCACGGGTCAGACCGATGAGGCGAATGCCCTGTGCGAGACTGCCTTCTACGGCTGTGCGGAACAGCAGCGGCATTATATGCCGCTGGGGGATATGCACATACACACCGAGCTTGAAGGTGAGCCCGAAGGATACAGCCACACACTCTCCCTCTCATCGGGAGTGGATGAGGTCAGCTTCACCGCAGGGGACGTCACTGTGCGCCGCACATCCTTTGTCTCATACCCCGACGGCGTGATGGTCATGCGCCTTCAGGCAGACAGCAGGACAGGCGGCAGGGTAAGGTATTCTGTCACCATCGACGGCAGGGATGACAACTACGACAGCATCAGGGGAGTAGGCCGTGAGACGCTGCTTTTCACCGTAACAGACGGCATCCCCTATACCTGTGCCGTCACCGCCGTGGGCGGACAGTCAGCCGCCGTGGGAGTTTCGGGCAATATCCTTGAAGCTGAGACTGACTTTGGCGAGGATGTGATCCTCATCATAGGCGTGCAGACGGGATACCGTGCAATGGATCACTCGGAGGCTGTCCTGGATGACACGGGGCGTGCCCTTCGCATGGGGTACGCAAGGCTTTATGAACGCCACTTGCAGGATCATGCCGCACTGTATGACAGATGCAGGCTGTCCCTTGATGCGTCCGACAGCGGCATACCCACCAATGAGAGGCTGGAACGGCTGCGCAGAGGAGAAAGCGACAGGGGACTTGCGGAGCTGTACTTCAACTACTCACGCTACCTCATGATCGCAGGCTCCCGTCCCGGCACCCTTCCCCTCAATCTTCAGGGCATATGGAACCATGATATGTGGCCTGCGTGGGGCTGCAAATATACCATAAACATCAACACCGAGATGAACTACTGGGGAGCAGAGATGCAGAACCTCTCCGAATGTCATCTTCCTCTGCTGTGCCACATAGAGCGTATGCGTGAGCACGGCCGTGTCACTGCCCGTGAGATGTACGGATGCAGGGGCATGGTATGTCATCACAATACGGACATATGGGGCGATACTGCTCCGCAGGACAGATGGCTCCCTGCCACGGCATGGGTCATGGGGCTTGCGTGGCTGTGCCTGCATATATATGAGCATTATCTCTTCACACGGGACAAGGATTTCCTGCGTGAGAAGATAGACACTATGGCGGAAGCAGCCGAGTTCTTCCTTGACTTCCTTATCGAGAATGAGGAGGGGTATCTCGTCACGTCTCCCTCCCTCTCACCCGAGAATACATATATCACTCCCGAGGGGCGCAAGGGCGTTCTCTGCGAAGGCTCCACCATGGATATCCAGATACTCCGCTCCCTCTTCACGGCGGTGCTCGAGAGCTTCGATGCCGTAGGCGGAGTGGATGAGCAGACCATTTCGCAGATAAGACAGGCAAGAGAAAAGCTGCCGCCGCTGAGGGTAGGCAAGTACGGTCAGATATGCGAATGGACATACGATTATGACGAGGCTGAACCGGGGCACCGCCATATCTCACAGCTGTTCGGACTCTATCCCGCAGCATCGATAACGCCCGATACACCGCAGCTCTATGAGGCGGCAAGGGCTACCATCGAGCGCAGGCTTTCCCACGGGGGAGGTCATACCGGCTGGTCAAGGGCGTGGATCATCAATATGTGGGCAAGGCTCCATGACGGGGAGAAGGTAGGGGAGAACATAAAGGCGCTCCTTGCCAATTCCACCGCAGACAGTATGCTTGATATGCACCCGCCTTTCCAGATAGACGGCAATTTCGGCGGCGGTGCAGGCATATGTGAGGCACTTATCCAGTCCGTGAACGGTGTGGTGGAGCTGCTCCCTGCACTTGTACCCGACTGGAAGAAGGGGAGCCTTGCGGGAGTGAGGGCAAGAGGGGGCTTCGAGCTGTCCTTTGAATGGGAGGACGGCAGGGTCATCCATGCCGAGGTGAAGTCGCTTGCAGGCGAGACCATGAAGCTGAGGTCTGAGACCGCCATCGCCGTAAACGGCAAGGTCTGCGAATCTAAGAACGGCATATGCGAATTTCAAACACAGGCAAACAGGGTATATGATATACATTTTGGCCATGAGGCCGAAGACTGCTGACAGGGATGTGCGGCAGGATACAAAGGGGATAAATCATGAGTGAATTCTACAAGGGCAACGGGGAATACTTTATGGGGAACGACCCGTCAAATGTGACAAACGGGTATTCTTCCGCTGAGGAGCGTTCGGGATACGGGGATACCATATATGCCGAGCCCTCTGATATCAATGTGGTGGTGGACGAGCCTGTTTTCTGCATACACTGCGGTGCGGAGAACAGAAAGGGGACGACCGTGTGTCAGTTCTGCGGACTGCGCCTTACCTCGGACACAGGGGATAACGGATACTACGACCCCAAGTCCGTCACAAGGTACGCAGGCGCAGGGACATATCAGACCAGATCTCCCTATGACGTGCCGCCCGCAAACGATCAGAACTATTACGGCGGACACTACAACGGTCAGGGATATAATAACTACACCACACGTCAGGCAGGGGCTCCCGGTCAGAACGGCGCACATGGGATGTTCGGCGCACCCGGGGGATACGGCGGCTCACAGCAGTACAGCGATCCCCGTACCTACAATAATTCTCAGCCGTACAACAATCAGTACGGCCGCACCAATATCAACATCAATTTCAATCAGAACAACAATCAGAATATGTATGTGCCTGCGGGTGCCAAGAACAAGTGGGTCACATTCTTCCTCACCCTTTTCCTGGGCTGGATCGGTGTACACAGATTTTATGAGGGAAAGATAGGATCGGGGCTTCTGTGGATGTTCACGCTGGGACTGGGAGGCTTCGGCTATTTTGTCGATCTTATCATCAACTTTGTCCGCCTGTTCTCCAGGGGCGATTACTATAATCCTTGATACGGTCTGCACACAGGTCAGACAGTACAATCTGTAAGGAGGCGATGTCATGAAACTGCTGGCAATAGACGGCAACAGCATAATGAACCGTGCATTCTACGGGATAAAGCAGCTTTCCACCAAGGACGGTGTGTTCACCAATGCGGTAACGGGCTTTATGAACATATATTTCAAGGCAAAAGGGGAGCTGTCTCCGGATGCCTGTGCAGTCGCCTTTGATCTGAGGGAGCCTACCTTCCGTCACAAGGCAGACCCTGCATATAAGGCGAACCGTCACGGTATGCCCGACGAGCTGGCTATGCAGATGCCGTATATCAAGCAGATACTTGCCGCTATGGGTGTGACCGTGCTGGAATACCCCGGATTTGAGGCGGATGATATCCTGGGTACCCTTGCATCCGCTGCAGGGGACGGAGATCATGTGTATATCCTCACAGGCGACCGTGACACCCTTCAGCTGATAAAGTCCAATGTTACGGTGCTGCTGCACACCACCCGTGAAGTCATCCGCTTTACCCCCGAGAAATTCTCCGAGGTCTACGGCGGGCTCACGCCCATCCAGCTCATAGACGTAAAGGGGCTTATGGGGGACACCTCCGACAATATCAAGGGTGTCAAGGGCATAGGCGAAAAGACGGCTCTGGGGCTCATACAGACATACGGCTCCATAGATGCCCTGTATAAAGCCCTTGACGCAGGGCAGACCGTAGGTACCAAGAGCGTGGAGACCAAGCTCTCCGAGGGGCGTGAAAGTGCGGAGCACAGCCGTTTCCTTGCCACCATCGTGACAGATGTCCCCCTCCAGAGGGATATTTCCGCATATGCGTACAGGGAGCAGAGACGTGAGGAACTGGCACAGGTGCTTTCCCGTCTGGAAATGTACAAGCTGCTGGACAAGCTGAAGATCAAGCCTGTGCCCGTGGTGCAGGAAGATGCGCCCCACGAGCCCATAGAGAAGATGGATTATACCCGTGTCTATACCGCTCCCGACGGCGACTATGCCTTCATCTTTTCGGGGAATATCCTGTATACTTCCTGCGGCGGCAAGGTGTACAGGACGGACGACAGGCAGGAGATACTCCGCATACTGAGTATGCCCTGCAAGAAGACTGCATACGGAGCAAAGGCTGCATACAGGCTATGCTTCGAGAACGGCATCACCCTTGAAAATGTGGTAGCCGATGCGGAGATAGCAGGGTACCTGCTTGACTCGAACTCCTCCGATTATACCATACAGACCCTTTGCTCACGCTTTGGAGCCTACGGCTATGCCGAGATGGAGGAGTTTGCGGATATATGCGCACTGAAAGGGCTTTGCACGGTGCTTGCCCGTCATCTTGAGCGCCTCGGGGGAATGGATCTGTATCTGAATGTGGAGCTCCCCCTTACGGAGACTCTCGCCTCAATGGAGTACTATGGCGTAGCCGTGGACAGACAGGGCATACTGGAATTCGGCGACAGCCTGATCTCCACCATCGAGCGCCTCAAGACCAGGATATATATGCAGGCAGGGAAGGAGTTCAACATATCCTCACCCAAGCAGCTCAGCGAAGTGCTGTTCACCGACCTGGGGCTTCCCGCAGGGAAGAAGACCAAGACAGGCTATTCCACCGATGCCGATGTGCTGGAAGATCTTGAGAGCGCACATCCCATCGTGCATGATATCCTGACATACCGCCAGTATACAAAGCTCCTCTCCACCTATGTGGAGGGACTTACCAAGATGATCGCCCCCGACGGGCGCATCCATACATCCTTCAATCAGACCGAGACCCGCACGGGACGCATCTCCTCAGCCGAGCCCAATCTCCAGAACATCCCCGTCCGCACGGAACTCGGGCGCAATATGCGCAAGTTCTTCGTGGCAGGGGAGGGCAATGTCCTTGTGGACGGCGACTACAGCCAGATAGAACTGCGCATCCTTGCAGCCATGAGCGGCGACAAGAATATGCAGGAGGCATTCCTCTCGGGCGGCGACATACATACCAAGACCGCATCCCAGGTGTTCGGCGTGCCCCTCGATGAGGTCACACGGGAAATGAGGACGGCGGCAAAGGCGGTGAACTTCGGCATCGTCTACGGCATCAGCGCCTTTTCCCTTGCCAAGGACATAGGCATCACCGTCACCCAGGCGGACAGGTATAAGAAGAATTACCTTGCAAACTTCCCGGGTGTGCGTGACTTCCTCAAGGAGAGCGTGGAGAGCGCCGCCGAGAAGGGCTACTCGCTCACCCTCTTCGGACGCAGGCGCTACATTCCCGAGCTGTCCAACTCCAACCGCAATGTACAGGCATTCGGCAGACGTGTCGCCATGAACGCACCTGTACAGGGTTCAGCGGCGGATATAATCAAGATCGCCATGGTGCGTGTATATAAGCGGCTCCGTGACGAGAAGCTCAATGCTCATCTTGTACTGCAGGTACACGACGAACTGATAATCGAGGCAGACAAGGCAAGTGCGGAGCGTGCCGCACAGATCCTTGCCGAGGAGATGCCCGGTGCCGCAAAGATAGCAGTTCCCCTTGTCACCGATATAAAGACAGGCACATCATGGGCAGAGAGCCACTAAACGATAGGGGGCATATGCAGGATGCCGGACAGCACTGCTGTCATCGGGCGATCCGTGATGTGACATGGATAATATAAAGCGTTTTTTCAGGAATTTCGCCGTTCCGGGGCTTGTCAACTATCTGGTGTTTGCCATGGGGCTGATGTATGTGGCAGATCTTCTGACAGGCGGAGGGATATGGGGACTGTTCATATTTGACCGGGGCGCTGTCCTTGCAGGTCAGGTATGGCGTCTGCTCACCTTCACGGTGATGCCTATAAATACCAATCCCTTCTGGGTGGTCATCACGCTGATACTTTACTATCAGATAGGGCATGAACTGGAGTCGGCATGGGGAGCGCACAACGTGACCCGCTACCTGCTGCTGTCATGGGTGCTCACCGTGATAACGGGATTCATATTCGACCATGTGGATAATTACAACATATATCTGGGACTGTTCCTTGCCTACGGCAAGGTGCTGCCCCGTATGCAGATGAGAGTGTTCTTTGCCGTCCCTGTGGAGGCAAGGGTGCTGGCGATAGCCGATGCCGTCATCATGCTGTTATCCCTGATAGTGTACAGAGAAGTATCCGTGATAGCTGCGTTTTTGACGTTTGCGATATTCTTCGGCAGTGAGTATATCACCATATTCAGGAACCGCAGGCGCCACAGGGAATTCAGGGAAGCATTCAGGCACCGAAACGACGATAAGTGATGGAGGTAAACATGAAGAAACTGGTAGCATATTTTTCCGCAGGCGGAGTGACCGCAAAGGTCGCAGCAAAGCTGGCTGAGCTTGCAGGAGCAGATCTGCACGAGATACGCCCCGAACAGCCCTATACAGCGGCAGACCTCAACTGGACGAACAAGCAGTCCCGTTCAAGTGTGGAAATGAGCGATCTTTCATCCCGTCCCGCACTCGCACCTTCCGACCTCGATATAAGCGGCTATGACACCGTATATGTAGGTTTCCCCATATGGTGGTATGTTGCCCCCACCATCATAAATACCTTCCTGGAAAGCTATGACTTTTCGGGCAAGAGGATCATCCTTTTCGGCACATCGGGAAGCAGCGGCTTCGGAAAGACCGCAGAGAACCTGAAGGACAGCGCAAAGGGTGCCGAGCTCATCGAGGGGATGATAAACCCCAAGCCCGATGACATAAGAAAACTTGCCCAGATGTGATCTATGGAGAAGAGCAAAAGACAGTTGGTCAGAGCAGCTGTCATCACGTTTATCCTTTTCCTTGCGGCATCCGCCATTATCGCCGGATCTGCGTGGTTTGTCTACTACGGTGAGTACAACGAGAGAGTGATCGAGAACGGCAATGCCCTTAATCAGAATGTGAAGGCGATAGTCGAAGACTACAAGATACTCCCGTGGCTCATATCAGTGTGGTATTCCGATGATGATTTCACCGCAGAGCCCTCCGATGAGATAAAGGAGAAGTTCCGCTATACGGATTTCTCCTCCCTCACGCAGGAATATGTGGAGTCCCTCAGTCCGGAGGAACAGACTGCGGTGGCGAGGCTGGCATACTTTGAGATGGTCGATGATCTTCGCAAGGAGCTGGGATACAAGGCACTGCGCATAATGTATTACGGCAGCGATGACATGGAGGATGAAGGATGCCTTGTCATCTGCTGTCAGTACGGCTCGGACGTGGGTTTGCAGGAAGACAGCGCATGGTTTGAGACATTCGTGGATTATGATGAATCCGAGCATCCCGTCATGACAAGGATACATGACAGCGGCGAGGATGACCCGAACTACGAGTTCTTTATGCCCAAAGGCTCCGACAAGACATATATGTACATCTACACCCCCATCATAAGTGATACAGGGGTGATCGCCATAGTGGCATCGTGCAGGGAATGGGGCGAGGATGTCAGGAGCATCCTGATCTCAGCCGCAAAGATAATCGCCATTGCCCTTGTGCTGCTGCTCATCATTTTCTCGGTAGTCTACTTTATGATAAGCAGGCATATCACAGAGCGCACAGGGCTTGCCATAGAGAGGGAAAGGCAGCATTCGGAAATGGAGATAGCCTCCAAGATACAGCTGTCCTGTATGCCCTCAGACCTGTCGGCATTTGACAGCCGCAGGGATATGTCGGTGTATGCCCTCATCCGTCCTGCGAAGGAAGTAGGCGGCGATTTTTACGACTGCTTTTTCATCGACGATGACCACCTTGCCCTGTGCATAGCGGATGTGTCCGACAAGGGCGTGGCAGCCGCAATGTTCATGATGATGGCAAAGGTGCTGATAAAGAACGAACTGAGCCGTGACAGATCTCCCGCCCTTGCCCTGACCAATGTGAACCGACAGCTTTCCGAGAACAACGATGCCCAGATGTTCGTCACCGTATGGCTCATGGTGGCGGAGCTTTCCACCGGCAAGTGCAGGGAAGTCAATGCAGGTCACGAAGACCCGGCCATGCGTCTGTCAGGCGGTGAATGGGAGCTCATCAGATATCCTCACGACCTTGCCTGCGGCATACTTCCCGACATAGCCTATCATGAGCGTGAGTTCGATATGCGCCCGGGAGATACGGTCTTTGTCTGCACCGACGGTATACCCGATGCAGAAAATACCGATAAGGAACGCTTCGGCACGGACAGGCTCATCACCTCCCTTTCGCAGGCAGGAGACAAGCCGAAGGATATGATAATGCGTGTGCTTTCCGATGCAGATGCCTTTGCAGGGGAGATGGACCAGTTCGATGACATGACGATGCTCTGCTTCACCTACGAAGGGACAGACACCATAGAAGTCACGGCGGATGACGAACACCTCCCGATGGTCATAGGATTTGCCGACAGCAAGGCACGAATCGCAGGTGCGGACGACAAGCTGTGCGGTGACATCAGACTGTGTACCGAGGAGGTATTCGGGAACATCATCGACCATGCCTATGATGATACCGGGACAGCGGCAGTCTCCGCCTTCACGCAGGACGGGTATTTCTGCGTAAGGTTTGCCGACAGCGGCAGACCCTTTGACCCGGCTGAGGCAGACGCTCCCGACACGGACACCGAACTGTCCGCAAGGAAGGTAGGCGGCCTTGGTGTGTACCTTGTGCAGCAGCTCGCTTCCGATGTGCGTTACAGCAGGGAAGACGATATGAATATACTGACCGTAATGTTTGAGATAAAGGAGAAATAAAATGACCATCAATACAGAAAAGAAGGACGGCACACTCATCGCAGCCATAGAGGGGGATCTTGACAGGACCACGTCACCTGAACTGGAGAGCCGCATAACTCCCATGCTTGACAGCGTGACCGAGCTTGTCTTCGACCTTGCAGGGCTCAAGTACATCTCATCTGCGGGACTTCGTGTCTTCGTGAAGATGCAGAAGCTCATAGGAGGAGGAAAGATGACCCTCAGACACGTTGCTCCTGCCGTAATGGAAATATTCAGGCTCAGCGGTTTTACCAATTTCCTGAATATAGAGGAGTGAGGGAGCGGATGAGATCACATACGGACAAGCTGTGTCTGGCGGCGATACTTCTCCTTTCGGGATGCACATCGCAGAATGTGCCGCTTCCCGATGAGATGACCACCACCACACTTGCAGTATCGGAAACAGCCCCGGAGGAGGTCGTCGAGCAGTCGCTCGATGGCCTTGTCATTGAGGACGGCAAACTCATGCCCATACTCAGTATCAGCGATATGCGGGATGAGGCTTACACCAATGAGGGAAGTGATATACTCCGCTTCTGTGTCTATGTGGAAACAGACCACGACACGGACGGGGACGGCATGAACGACCTTGTCAAGGTGTTCATGCAGGTGCCCCATGCGGCATCAAAGGGGAAGTTCAAGGCAGGCACCATCTACGACCCCACCCCCTACAATGCTGGCACCGTCGAGGAACTCTACGACTCCGCCGAGCCCATGTACAATGAGAAGGAGTTTGACTACGACAAGCTCTACGCATCGGGCGGCACCCGCATTCCCGATAAGGAGATATCCACCCTTGAACTGTCAAAGACCGCCGATCCGAATGACTGGAACTATTCCGTTCCCTATTCGGGCGAAACAGGCTACATATACGGCAATATGTATGACTACTATCTTGCAAGGGGATATGCCGTTGCACAGTGTTCGGGCATAGGCACCTACGGTTCGGAGGGGTTTGAGCTCTGCGGCATGGATCTCGAAAGAGACAGCCATAAGGCGGTAGTGGAATGGCTTGCGGGCAAGCGCACGGCATTTGCGGACAAGCAGGGCAAATATGCCGTCCCTGCGGACTTCTCCAACGGCAGGGTGGCAATGACAGGCTGCTCCTACGGCGGCACGCTCCCCTATGAGGTGGCTACCACAGGTGTTGAGGGGCTTGTCACCATCATCCCCTTTGCAGGCATCGCCAACTGGTATGACTATACCAATTCCCAGGGAGTGTCCACCAGATTTGATACCCACTACACGGATGACCTTGCCTCCTACAATGCAGGCGCCACGTTTGAGGATGACGGCTGGATGGTGCCGGGGGATGAGTACGGCTCCTACCTCTGGCAGGTGGCACAGGATGAGGAAGCATCCAACGGCAATTACTCCGATATGTGGAGCAGATTTGACTACTCCGACAAGTACGAGGATATAAAATGCTCCGCCCTCATAGTCCACGGCCTCAATGATTTCAATGTCCTGACCCGACAGGCAGACCTGATGATGCAGGCATTCGACAAGGCAGGCGCCAACGCCAAGCTCGTCCTTCACCAGGACGGACACAACTTCCTCAACGACATTGAAGTAAACGGTGAGCTTTGGCAGGATACCATGAACAAGTGGCTTGCCCACTACCTTTACGGCGTGGACAACGGCATACAGGACATGGCAAAGGTCACTGTCCAGTCGAATGTGGACGGCAGCTTCAAAACATATGACAAGTGGCGTGACTTTGACTACAATGAATATGAAGTCCGTTCATCAAGCGCCTACGCAGTCTCCACCCTCGACACCACCAATCTTGCTGAGACCGCATATCAGTATCTGACCGCACAGGGATCGGATATAGGCGGCATCGACTATCAGCAGACGTACTATATCGACCTTGAAGAGCCTCTCGGAGTGCAGTATGAGGTGGACATCCCCGAAGGCACCACCATCTACGGCGTGCCCGAGATCCATGTGCAGTTGGCGACCAATACCCTTGACAAGGACGGGATGATGGTCACCGCCACCCTTACCGACGTCACGGAGGACGAGAGCAGATTCAAGGCATTCATGGGCAAGCAGAGGATAAACTCATGTGTCCCCGTCTCCACCATAGGCACGGCAGAGGCAGGGGGAGGGCTTCCCGATGTGGAGATCAAGCAATTTGTGCAGTCCAACACATACAGCAAGGTCATCACCTACGGCTGGACAGACCTCTGCAATCCCGGCAAGGGCTATGATGCCAAGGAATACACCGACGTGGCTGAACTGGAGAACGAGAAATACTATGACTACACCTTCTATATGCAACCCACTGTCTACACCGTGGAGAAGGGGCATAAGCTGGTGCTGACCCTGTCCGCATGGGATCCATACCGTGCCTTCCTTGACGAGGACTACGAGCTTGATCCCGAGCATTACACGGAATACACTGACCATAAGTACACATTCTTTGTGGATAACTATTCCGTGACCGCCAACATCCCTACCGTATGATCTAACGATTTACACAAAACATTACGGACAGACCGAAAGGATTGCGCTAATATAGAAGTTTTCCAAAAACTAATATGTAAAGACCTATACAGCGGGCTATGAAACAGAACAGGCAGATACTTCAAACGAGTTATCTGCCTGCTTTTTTATAATAACGCTCGAACGCTGAATGATCTGTTTTTTACAGATGACAGCTTGCTTTTTCAACTAAATTATGCTACAATATGTATGTGCTATTCTATAATAATGGCAGAGGTGGCAATGTATGAGTAAGCTCGGTAATACACTATATAGCATTGCAAGCTTTTCCTCGTAAACGGATCACATTGGAGGAACTCAGCAGATTATGCTCAAATTCGGAACTACTTAACGAGCAGATCAACGAGCTTACCAATCAGGGTGTATTAGTGCCTGTCAGGTGCAGCGGAACAGCTTGAACAGGCGAAGAAAGTGAGTGAGCAAGCTGTTAAGCAGTATTCAGAAGCATCAACTTGCCATGCAAAAGCAGAAAGCAGACTGGAGCAGGCTAAGGAAAAGCTCGCAGAACTTCATACAGAACTTCTGCCCCGTTCCGAAGTTGGTTCGGATTTTGAAAGACGTATAAAAGAATGCAATGACAAATTAGCTGCCGCTGAGTCAGAGGACAGCGAATGTTCAAAAAGATTGAATGACCTGGAGCCAGCCCCGACTTTTTTTCATATATCCATTGCATTTTCCGTCATGATGTGGTATAATAAAAAAGATAGATTAATGAAAGGGTAATAGCAATGGATAAGATACGTTCCTTCTTTGAGCAGATGAGAGATAAGCGGATAGCCTTTATCGGTGTGGGCGTCAGCCATACCGACCTGATAAAGCTTTTTCTTTCAAAGGGGCTTGATGTCACGGTCTGCGACAAGAAGACGAAGGATAAGATGAAGGAATATGAGGAACTCTCCGAGGCAGGCGCCAAGTTTGAACTTGGGGAGGGCTACCTTGACGATATAGCGGAAGGCAGATTTGATGTGGTGTTCCGCACTCCCGGTATGTACTATCTTTCGGATGTGCTGACAAAGGCAAGGGCTAAGGGCACTGCGGTCACCAGCGAGATGGAGGTCTTCTTCGACCTGTGTCCGTGTCCTGTCTATGCGCTTACAGGTTCAGACGGCAAGACCACCACTACCACCATCGTTGCCGAGCTGCTTGCGCATGAGGGAAAGAGAGTGCATAAGGGCGGCAATATAGGACGTGCGCTCCTGCCTGTAATAGAGGATGTGCGCCCCGATGATGTCGCTGTGGTGGAGCTTTCCAGCTTCCAGCTCATTTCCATGAGGTCATCGCCCGACTTTGCCGCCATCACCAACATCACTCCCAATCACCTCAATGTACATAAGGATATGCAGGAATACATAGATGCAAAGGCGAATATCCTCCTGCATCAGAACGCATTCTCCGTGTCGGTGCTTTCATGGGACAACCTCACCGCAAGAGAGCTGGCTCCCCTTGCAAGAGGAGATCTGCGCTGGTTCAGCCGCTTTGAAAAGGTGGACAACGGCGCATACCTTGACGGGAATATGCTCGTATACAGCGATCACGGCAAGGTTACTCCCGTTCTTGATATGCACGACATACGCATCCCCGGTATGCACAATGTGGAGAATTACCTGACTGCCATTGCCCTTACATGGGGCAAAGTTTCGCCGGAAACAGTGCGCACGGTGGCAAAGGAGTTTGCGGGCGTGGAGCACCGCATCGAACTGGTGAGGGAGCTTGACGGGGTGAAGTATTACAATAACTCCATCGCATCGAGCCCCACAAGAGTCATCGCCTGCCTGAATACCTTCAATCAGAAGCAGATAATGATAATGGGCGGCTCGGACAAGGGCATATCCTTTGATCCCATGGCTCACCTTGTCTGCGAAAAGGTAAAGCTCCTCATACTTCTCGGAGAGACCAAATACAAGATAAGGGACGCTGTGATGCGTGCGGACAACTACAAGGAAGGCGCTCCCGAGATCATCATCACGGACACGATGGATGAAGCGGTGAAGACTGCACATGACAGGGCTGAAAAGGGTGACATAGTATCCCTTTCCCCTGCCTGCGCAAGCTTTGATATGTACCGTATGTTTGAGGAAAGAGGAGATCATTTCAAGTCCCTCGTAAATGCCCTTTGATACTTACGATAGAACGGATCATTTATGGATATCACAAAATTCAAGGAACTGACGGCTCGCCTTGCCGATGCAAAAGGCGTATCGGGTTCGGAAGACGGCATCGCACATATGTGTGCGGAGCTGATGAGCAGATATACCGATCGGGTGGAGATCGTGAACGGGAATGTCTATGCTCATTTCGGTGAGCGCAGAGACAAGCCTCATGTGCTGCTCGATGCGCATCTTGACAAGGTAGGCCTTATATGCACGGATGTGCGTGACGACGGATTTATCTCGGCGGATATGGTGGGCGGCATCGACCTGCGCTCCATGCCTGCACAGCCCGTCATAATACACGGCAGGGAGGATATCTGCGGCGTAATCTGTACGCTGCCGCCCCATCTGAAAACATCCGATGAGGTCATGACAAAAGATCAGCTTTACATAGATACGGGGCTTTCTCCCGAGTCTGCAAAGGCACTCATTTCCCGCGGGGATCCCATTTCCTATGAGGCGGAGTGCAGGGAACTCATAGGGGACAGGCTCTGCGGTGCGGCTCTTGATGACAGATGCGGCATATCCACCGTGATACAGGCGATAGACGAGCTGCATTATACCGACGATATGCCTTATACGCTGACGGTGATGTTCTCCACGCAGGAGGAGATCGGCGAAAGGGGTGCCTGCATAGGTGCCTTTACCGTGGATCCCGATATCTGCATCGAGGTGGATGTCAGCTTTGCCCTTGCGCAGGGCGAGGACAGGAAGAAATGCGGAACGCTCGGGGGAGGGTGCATGATAGGTGTTTCCCCCACCCTGGACAAGGCTCTTTCCGACGGCTTCATCGCCTTTGCAAAGGAGAATGATATCCCCTTTGATATAGAGGTGATGAGCGGTACCACCGGCACCAATGCTGACAGGTTCACCGTCAGCAGGGGCGGTGCGAGAGCGGTCACGCTTTCCGTCCCTCTCAGGAATATGCACCTTCCCTGTGAGGTCATAGATGCCAATGACTGTATGACCACAGCCAAGCTAATAACAGCGTTTTTAAGGGGTGATGTGAAATGCTGATGTCATCTGAAACAAAAACACTGTTTATGGAGATACTTCATGACCTGTGCGAGATAAACGGCACATCGGGACGTGAGGAAAAAGTCCGTGAGTATATCCTTGACAGGATAGGGGACAAAGCCAGCTGTACGGTAAATCCGCTGGGATGTGTCATTGCGGAGTATAAGGCAAAGCCCGCGGACAGGAAGCTTATGATCTCCGCCCATATGGACGAGGTAGGCTTTATCATCACATATATAAACGACGACGGCACACTTTCCTTCGACTGCGTAGGCGGAGTTTCGCCGGATGCCTGTGCAGGACGACAGGTCACGGTGGACGGAAATCCTTCCGTAAGGGATACGGATAAGTGCTGCCCCGTGGGCACGTCCGATAAGGCACTCGATGTTGAGAGTGACCGTGCCGCAGATAGATATGTCAGCAGTAATGTATCAACGAAATCGCTCCGCCCCGTGGGCAATGACGAAAAGGCTCAAAACGGTGAGAGTGACCGTGCCGCAGATAGATATGTCAGCAGTAATGTATCAGCGAAACCGCTCCGCCCCGTGGGCGGCGGGATAGGGACGAGGCCGATACATAACCTGAGCGCAGATGAGAGGAAGACTCCCGTCAGGTTCAGGGATCTGTATATAGATATAGGGGCTAAGGACAGAGAGGAAGCCGAAAGGTATGTGTCCATAGGGGACAGTGCCTATTTCCTCACGGGATGGAACGTGTCAAGGGACGGATATATCCGCTCCAAGGCGATAGATGACCGAATAGGTTGTGCCGTTATGCTCACGATGATCATAATGGGGCTTCCCGAATATGACACAACATTCACCTTTGTCACCCAGGAGGAAGTGGGGCTGCGAGGTTCCCGAACAGCCGCATTTACGGTGCAGCCCGATATGGCGATAGTAATTGAAGCTACGACGGCGGCGGATATCCCCCTTTCGGAAGGGGCGCAGAGATGCTGTGAACTCGGAAAGGGTGCGGTAGTGTCCTACATGGACAGATCCACGCTGTATGACAGGCAGATGTACGATCTCTCCCGCCGGATAGCCGCTGAAAAGGGCATAGGCTGGCAGACAAAGACCGTCGTTGCAGGCGGAAATGACAGCGGAGCGATACATATTTCGGGCAAGGGTGTCCGCACTATGGCGATATCGGTGCCCTGCCGCTATCTGCACACTCCCTCCTCGGTGGCATACGGGAAGGATATGTTTGACGTATTTGATCTGGTATGTGAAATGGAGCGTGCGCTGCGTGAAGAGATCTGAAAAGATCGCAAGACATATCCCCGATATCAGACCACAAAGCTACCATTCAGCCAAGATACGAGCCTATGCTGCGGCATACGGACATCGCTACCCTAATGTGGCGTGCAGTATATACAGCGGATGCGGCATCTGCGCACTTATCTACAATTCGGATATGGTCATCTGCGGCAGACCTCATGATGAGGAAACGTTTCGCAGCTTTGCCGATACATTCGGCGAAGGCAAGACCATAGAGAGCGGCACTCTCCTTCCACTTGACGGATGGACTCGCACGGATACGTCCCATATGAGAGGGCGTGTGACGGGCGATGACGACGGGGTGCGGCCTGCGGACATATACCGTATGTCCGCATATATAGAGACTGTTTTCGGAGTGCCCCGTGATATGTGGTATACGGATATGTCCCACAGAGTACGGCACAGGATATCCCGTGTGTACGAATGCGGCGGCTCCTATGCGGCAGTGGACTTTCAGAGCTTCGGGACGGCATATGTATCGGCGGTGATGTCGCCGGGAGAGAGCGGCGGCAGGGGGAATATACGGCGCATCCTTTCACGGATATCCCGAAACTACATAATTGATCTGAGGTGCGGCAGTGAGCTTGTCGGCCTCTATGAACATCTTGGACTCAGACGGAGCGGTACACATTTTATGTATCATGACCGCAAGCTGTGAGCCTGCGGATCAAAGCCTGCCGGGAGCAGGCTTTGAATACGGATCATCCCGTGACCGCTGACGGTATGGGATGAAATACAACGATCGTGTGATCTTGGGCGGAGGTAAGATATGAAACTTATGCTTGGAAATCAGGCCGTTGCAAGAGGTCTGTATGAGGCGGGAGTGGACGTGGTATCTTCATACCCGGGCACTCCCTCTACGGAGATAACGGAATTTGCATCTAAGTATGACGAGATGCATTCGGAATGGGCACCCAATGAAAAGGTAGCCTGTGAGGTGGCAGTCGGCGCATCCATCGGCGGAGCAAGATCATTCTGCGGAATGAAGCACGTCGGACTGAACGTGGCTGCGGATCCCCTGTTCACGGCATCATACACAGGGGTGAACGGCGGTTTTGTCCTTGCGGTGGCAGACGACCCGGGGATGCACTCATCCCAGAACGAACAGGACAGCCGCCATTATGCCATAGCATCAAAGGTGGCTATGGTGGAGCCTTCCGATTCGGGGGAATGTAAGGACTTTACCAAAATGGCGTATGAGCTGTCGGAGAAGTTCGATACTCCCGTCATACTCCGCCTTTCTACCCGTGTGGCACATTCCCAGTCACCCGTTGATGAGTGCGAGAGAGTTCCTCACGACACGGGCAAGTATGAAAAGCATCCCGAGAAGTATGTAATGATGCCCGCCTATGCAAGGCCTAAGCATATCGTCGTTGAAGAGCGCATCAGCAAGCTGAAGGCATATGCGGAGGAATGTCCCTTCAACCGCATAGAGTGGAACTCCGATGAGATAGGAGTCATCACATCGGGCATATCCTATCAGTATGCGAAAGAGGCTCTGGGGGACAAGGCATCCTATCTGAAGATAGGCCTTATAAATCCTCTTCCCGAGAAGATGATACTTGACTTTGCAGCAAAGGTGAAAAAGCTGTATGTCATCGAGGAACTTGACGATGTGATAGAGACACACTGCCGCAAGCTGGGGCTTTCACCCACAGGCAAGGAACTCTTCACCTTTATAGGCGAGTATTCGCAGAGCTATATCAGGGAGAAGATATTCGGCGAGAAGGATGAGTTTGCCATATATCCCGAAAGCGTCCCCGTGCGTCCTCCCGTAATGTGTGCGGGATGTCCCCACAGAGGCCTGTTCTTCATCCTCAAGAAGCTGGGCGTAATGGTAAGCGGCGACATCGGATGCTATACTCTGGGTGCGGCAGCTCCCCTGAGCGCAATAGATACCACCGTCTGCATGGGTGCGTCGGTCAGCGGTCTCCACGGCTTCAACCTTGCACGCAAGGGCGAATACGAGCATAAGGCAGTGGCGGTCATCGGCGACTCCACCTTCATCCATTCGGGCATAACAGGTCTTATCAATATCGCATACAATGCCACGAACTCCACCGTTATCGTGCTGGATAACTCCATCACAGGCATGACGGGGCATCAGAACAATCCTGCCAACGGCTACAACATCAAGGGTGAGCCTGCATCGGCAGTCAGCATCGAGGCAGTCTGCAAGGCAGTCGGCATAGACCGTGTGCGTGTGGTGGATCCCAACGATCTGGCGGAGACTGAAAAGGTCATCAGAGAGGAACTGGCAGCGGATGCCCCCTCTGTTATCATAACACGCCGTCCCTGTGCACTCCTCAAATCCGTCAAGCACAAGCCTCCCGTCTTCGTTGACCCTGATAAGTGCCGCTCATGCAAGGCGTGCATGAGGATAGGATGTCCTGCTATCTCTATGTCCACAGGCAAGGCGAAGATAGATGACACCCTCTGCGTAGGCTGCGGCCTTTGTGAGCAGATGTGCAAGTTTGATGCGATACTCGATACCGCACCGCAGGCGTAAAGGAGGCAAAGTCATGACTAAGTCTATCATGATAGTAGGTGTCGGCGGTCAGGGAACTCTTCTGGCGAGCCGCATACTGGGAAGTGTCCTGCTCGGACAGGGCTACGATGTCAAGGTGAGCGAGGTACACGGAATGAGCCAGAGAGGCGGTTCCGTGGTGACCTATGTCAGATTCGGGGATAAGGTGGCATCTCCCGTGATCGAAAAGGGACAGGCAGATCTTATAATAGCATTTGAGGCTCTTGAAGCCGCAAGGTGGGTATCCTTCCTTAAAAAGGGCGGCAGGATAGTCATGAATACGCAGGAGATAGAGCCTATGCCCGTCATCACAGGTGCCGCACAGTATCCCGAGGGGATAGTGGAGCATATCAGGGGGCTCGGCATAGACGTGGTTGCCATAGATGCTCTTGATCTTGCAGTCAAGGCAGGCACCGCAAGGGCTGTGAACGTGGTACTGATGGGCGTTATCTCACATTCTCTCGATTTCGGCGAGGATGTATGGATGAAGGCTCTCGAGGACTGCGTCCCCAAGAAAGTGATAGATGTGAACAAAAAAGCGTTCGCACTGGGAAGGGCTGTAAATGAGTAAGACAAAGGCTGCGGGGAAGGCAGCGGCTCTGCTTTCCGCACTGCTGCTGGCTGTGACTCTTGTGTTCACCTCATACATTGGAGGTCAGCAAAGGGCGATAGACCGCTATGTTTCGAGCCTTGCCACGGGAAACCTTGACGACTACATCTCCGTGACCGGCGATGAGAGCTTTACCGACAAGGACAGTTTCAAGGCAGGGATGCGAGAAAGGCTCAACGAGAACGGGGACTTCCCCGATCTTGAGGAGAACAGTGTGATAGGAGCGACTGCCCGCATACAGGCACACGATATGGTAAGCTATGACCGATGGGTATGCAGGACGAAGGTCAGCTTTTACAGCGGAGCCATGAGCCGCACCATCGACACACAGTATACCGTTGTTTTCCGCGGCGGCAGATGGATGATAGAGCAGTGACCATCCCGTCGCATCGGTCAGAGAATGATAAATGCCCGTTCGTCAGGAACGGGCATTGTTTCTTCAGCCGTATGGGTCATTTGTCATTATCTGGAAATGATATTGAATTTTTCGGGAACAGTGTTGTCAGCAATCAGTATCCCCATCATCCGCCTTGCAGTTCCGGCAGGAGTATTTGTTCCTTTTTCCCATGCCTCAACAGTTTTGTTGGACACTCCCATAACAGCGGCAAAAGTGCTTTGAGTCATATTGAGAGAGTGACGAAGCTCCTTTACTTCATCTGCTGATACTTCAGGCGGGGGAGTGATGGTGACATGAGCGGAACGGGCAGTCTTTTCGCCGTGCTCATGAGCAACAGCTTCCTCAAGCCCCTGCATAATGCTTTCATATACGTTCATAGTATCACCCTTTCAATGATCTTTCGAGTTGTTCTATCATTTTAGCGATCGCATTTCTTTCGTCTTTATTCAGGTTTTCCTTTTCATTCTTTGGGTAGGCGGTAATAAGGTATATCTTCTCATATACGGCAAAATCGACATAACATACACGTCCGCTGCCGCTCTTGCCTCTCCCTTCAAAGGCTATGCGCATCTTGCGCAGACCGCCTGTTCCTCTCATCAGGTCGCCTTTTGTCGGATCAAGGATCAGTTCTTCCTGAAGGGCTTTTAAATCATCGTCAGTCAGACCCATTGCTTTCCAATTCTTGTCAAATTCATGGGTAATAATGAAGGTTCGGGTCACGGTGTTCCCTCCTTTACTATATTATACCCTATCTGATAGGGTTTGTCAAGAGGGAATTACATGAATATATCTGTTTTTCGGTAACACTGCGATGGGGTATCCGTGAGGAGGTCAAAAAACATGGAGCGCAGTTGTGACCGCAGGCTGCCTGCCCTCAGTATCTGCTCAAAGCAAGAGGTGAAAAGAACGGACAATGCACTGCACTGTCCGTTCTTTATCAGTCATTATTCGTAAACTTACACGATAAGCTCAAATGTGATCTCTATCGTCTTTATGGTGCGTTTGTCGCTGACCTGAAGGGGAGTGGCTGTAATGCCCTCGGATGAGCCGTCCGCTGTGCGTGCGGTGTCGGGCACCTTGCTCACCCACTGGTTGAACAGGTTCACACGGGTGCATTTTGAATCGTCGGATGAGGTGTAGGGCTTGCCCTCAAGCTGGACGTCCTCGCCGTTTATCTTTACCGACTTGATATCTATCACCGCATTGGGGTAAAGCTGTTCGCAGTTGGAGATACCGATAGCGGAGAATGCGATGCCCTTGGGCTTTCCTGCCTCAGTGAAATCAAGTCCTATGGTGTATTCGCCGGGACCCGTGATAAGTGCGTTGGTCGCCTTTGTGCCCTCAGCCTTGCTGGAGGGGTCGTACTTGTCGCCCACGCTGTATGCCACAGAGTAATCCGCCGACTGATACATGATCCATGCAACAGCCGTGTCATCGGAATAGGGTATGTCGTTGGGATCGGCAGCCTTTTCGGCAGCAGAAGCAAGACCGTCTTCCATCACCTTGCGTGCCTGTGCCTCTATCTCCTCATCGGTCATGTCTTTCCTTGCGGCATTGGAGTGGGAGAGGAAGAATTCCTTCACGTCAGGGTCGGTGATCTCATATTTGCGCTTGTTGTAGAGGTCGTTGCAGTCCCACAGAACGGGTACATAGTTGTACAGGTCACAGTTGGCGATGAAATTGTCGAACCACTTGTCCCAGTCCTCACGGGGGCTGCTGCCGCCGGTGGAAAGCACGCCGTATTCGCCGATGATGACACCGTAGCCTTCATTGGTGAATTTGGTCATCATTTCCAGGAGCTCGTTCATTTCCTCGTACTGTCTGACATTTCCCCAGTGGGTAACGCTTCCGAACAGGCAGAAGTCCGAGGGAGTGTAGTAATGTACGGAAACGAGCAGCTTGTTTTTGGCTGTGTCCGTGGGCATATGATATGCACTGTTGCAGGTGCGCTGTATGTCCGTATTGTAGCCTGCGATCAGCAGGAAACGGTTGGCATTGTTGCCGCCCTGCGCCCTTATGGTGTCAACGAAGGTCTGGTTTATCTCATTTGTGACAGCGTAGCACTCTGCCCCCGACAGGCTTCCCGAATCCTTTGCTACATCCTTGTCGTTGAGGCGGTCGCCCAGTTCCTCATTGGCACTCTCAAAGATGAGGTAGTCCGAGTAATCCTTGAATCTCTCGCCTATCTGCTGCCACATGGAGATGTACATCTCCATCGCCTTGTCACGGGTCTCCTGTGTCGCCGAACCGAACATACCCCACCAGGAGCCGTCCCAGTGATCGTTGATTATCACATACATATCCGCATTGATGCAGTAGTTGACCACTTCCTCTATGCGGTCCATGAATGCGGGATTGATGGTGTAGTCTCCGCTTTCGTAATTCATGGCATTGGTCCATGCCACAGGCACACGCACTGTATCAAAGCCTGCGTCCTTCATTCCGCTTATGATCTCCTGGGTGGTGGCAGGCTGACCCCAGAGCCCCTCAAATACGGTAGGCTCCGTATCCCACGGATGGCTCGTGTGACCATATGCTTCGTGGGTGTTGCCAAGGTCTATGCCGTTGCCCAGCACCTTTGAGAATTCAAGGGCTGTCATGGATGCGGTATCCACAGGCGGCTTTTTCGACTTCCCTGAAAGGAGGATCTCGGCGGATGATGTTACAGCCTCTGTCTCGGAAACCTCAGTCACCGTTGTGTCAGCTGCTGTTACCTGCTCCGTGACCGTCGTCTGTGATGATGTATCTGTCGGTGCAGAGCCGCATCCGGCAACCGTACACATCATGACCACAGCTGCACAGGCAGCAAAAGTTCTGTCTTTAGTCATACAGGATCATACTCCTTTGTAATCGTTTTCACTATCATTATATAACACACTGCCGCATTTGTCAAGAGTTTTTTGTGAGCACATTTTGAACAAATGCCGATGTGACATGAGCTTTCGCAGGATGTCACACCGGCTTCATCAAAAGTATCACTTATCGGCAGGCACGTCCGAATCAAATATGGCAAACGCCACCACATCAGGGCCCGCATTCGATGCGACCGCACCGCCCACACGGAAGGTGTGAGGCACGGGAGGATGCCCCGTCTTCTTTGTCAGCACCTTCGCCAGTTCGTCAGCGTACTTCATGTCGCTTCCGCCTATCACGGCATACTTCGCACCGGGGCGGATGTGTTCCATGCAGATGTCTGCGAGCTGCGGAACTACATTGGCATCGCCTCTTACCTTGCGGACGGTCTTCGTCCCCTTGCCGCTGAGGAGGATTATGGGACGAAATCCCAGAAGTTCCCCCGCAAAGGCGGTCGCTGCACTTATCCTGCCCGATTTCTTGCAGAATCTGAGGGTATAACAGGCAAGGTATACCTGCGCCCTTTCAAACCGTGAACGCAGCTTCTTCTCGATCTCCTCTGCGGACACGCCCTCCATAGCGGACTTTGCCGCCTCTATGACGGGATATCCGTAGGTAGCGGAGTAGGAAAGGGAGTCTATGACAACGATGTTCATCTGTCTGGCAAGGTCGGGACATTCGTCTGCGAACATCTCCTTTGCACGGAGCGCATTGTTATAAGTGGATGAGCCGAATGAATTGATGGATACATATATGAGGTCGGTATACCCCTCTCTCGCATATTTTTTGTACATATCCTCAAATTCAAATATGGTGATCTGCGAATGTACGGGAAGGGAATCGCAGTTCCTGATAAGCTCGTAGTATTCGTCGGGTGTCACGTCACGGTCACGGAAACTCTTGTCCCCCACCGTGATGGGGAAGCACATGATGTGTATATTATATTTCTGCTCATCTTCACGGGAAATATCCGATGCGGAATCTGTCACTATCTTTACCTTGGACATAGTATCTCCTTTCGATGCCGTCAGGCATTGTCCTCTTTATCCTTCCGAGCGTCATGCCGCAGGGCATGACTGTTTCAGGTCTCCCATGTGAATTTCGTCAGCTCGCCCCGCTCCGAGAGCCCGGGGTATCCCCACTGCCTGAGCACCTCATATGCGGCAATGGCAACGGAGTTTGACAGATTAAGGCTCCTGAGAGTCTCCCTCATGGGTATGCGTACACATTCATCAGGGTGGGAATACAGCAGTTGCTCCGGAAGACCTGCATCCTCACGCCCGAACACAAGGCATACGCCGTCGGGGTAGGATGTGTCCGAATGATTGCATCTTCCCTTCGTGGTGAAGAATACCTTCGGCATATCGGTCTTCATGAATTCATCAAGTCCGTCATAGTAGGTGATGTCCAGCTTATCCCAGTAGTCGAGCCCTGCACGCTTGAGCTTGCTGTCGCTAATCTGAAAGCCCATTGGCTTGACAAGATGGAGCCTTGCCCCCGTGACGGCGCAGGTGCGTGCGATGTTTCCCGTATTCTGGGGTATCTGCGGCTCCACAAGTGCGATGTTGAGTTCACTCATAGCAGTTCATACCCTGATACGATATCATGCGTCAGATGAGAAAGGCATCTCTCAAGCATGATGCCCTCACGCACATCCGCATTATAGCTGAATGTCGTCATTATCGCAAGCTCAAGGAAATCCGAAGCCCTGCTCATGGCGATAGGCAGGGAATCCCCCGACAGAAGGGAACCCGTGAGCACCGATGCGAACACATCGCCCGTTCCGGGATATGCCGCACTTATGGGTTTGTAGGCGACCTTCCAGTACTTGTTTGCATTCTTGTCATATCCCGCATTGTAAGCCTCATCGCCCGTATATACGCTGGTGATGACCACGGTATCAGGGCCGAGGGCGGACAGCCTTGCCAGCATACTCTTCACATCGGCATGGGTCTTAGGAGTATATGAGGGATCCTCACCGAGAAGTATGGCAGCCTCCGTAAGGTTGGGCGTTATCACATCAGCCGCCGCCGCAAGATCCTTCATGCGGTGCCTGAGCTGGGGAGTGCAGGTCTTGTAGGGCTTGCCGTGGTCTGCCATCACCGGATCCACCACCTTGAGTGCATCTCCGTATGTGGACAGGAATTCCAGGCAGTGATCCACCTGTGCGGTTGATGCCAGAAATCCGCTGTATATGCAGTCAAATCTGATGCCAAGCCTCTTATAGTGTTCGAGTGCGGGAATGGTGTAATCCGTAAGATCACGCATCTCCACATCGCCGAATCCTCCCGTGTGCGTGGACAGTATCGCCGTAGGCACGGGACAAACCTCTATACCCATCACCGAGAGTGTGGGAAGTATCACAGTCAGCGAACATCTGCCCACTCCCGACAGGTCATGTATCGCCGCAACTTTTTTTATCATAATTTCACCTTTACGCAGTTACTGCCGCCGCACAGACTACACGCACAGCTCCCATGCGCTTTAGTATGTCCGCACAGGCGGAAAATGTTGCCCCCGTGGTAAGCACGTCATCCGCAAGAAGCACCGTCATGCCGCCAAGATCGGCATCCCTGCCGTGATACTGGAGCGCTGCCGCCATGCGTTCTTCCAGACCCAGATCATGCTGAGCCGTCTGCGGCTCGTCTCTGTACAGCAGATCAGTGCGAAGGGGGATATCCGTGTCCCTGACAATCTCACGGGCGATGAGCTCCGCCTGATTGTATCCCCTTGCGGAAAGCCCGCTCCTGTGCATGGGGACGGGAACGGCTGCATCAATGGAATCAAGGATGCCCCGTACTTTCAGCATATCACGCAGCACCCGTCCGAACACTGCCGCCGCAGAGACACCGTCCATGAATTTGAGCCTGATGACGGCAGCCTTCGCATTCCCCGTGTAATAGGCGGCGGCGACACATTCATCATATGTGACCTTGCCGCACCTGCATTCACGCATCACGGACTTTCCGCACACAGGGCATATGTTCTCATCCGACCATGCGCAGGAGTCGAAGCAGCCGTCGCAGCACAGACGGTCATAGGGGATGAAGGCATCGCAGAAGGGACACCTGTTAGGCAGGAAGAGATCCGCCAGAAACATCTTCATGCCGCCCCCGTTTGACAGAGGGGGTCTCATTTTATATAGCTTTCAAGGGTATTTATCAGCAGATCGGTCTGTTCATCGGTACCCACCGTTATCCTCAGATGATCGCTTATCCGCTCGGGGGAGCGGAAATACCGCACATATATGTCCTTTGATACCAGATACTTGTATATATCCTCCGCACGGTACTTGTCGTGATGGGCGAATACGAAGTTCGTGCTGCTGTCGGGGAGCACGAATCCCATTTCACGCAGTTTCTGTGTGAGACGTGTCCGTGTGGCAATGACCTTCTCCACGGTCTGCTCAAAATATGCCTTATCCGCAAGGCTTGCGCATCCTGCCTTTATCGCCACGCTGTCAAGGGGGTAGGAATTATAGGAATCCTTTGCCGCACGCAGGGCGGATATGAGGGCATCGCCGCCCACGGCAAATCCTATGCGGCTGCCCGCCATGGAGCGTGACTTGGAGAATGTCCGTACCACGATGAGATTCTCGTATTCCCCGAGCAGGGGAAGTGCGGTGTGTCCGCCGAAATCCACATATGCCTCATCCGATATGACCACGCTGTCGGGATTTTCCTCAAGTATCTGCCTCATGAAGTCAAGGTCACGTCCGATGCTTGTGGGGGCGTTCGGGTTTGCGATGACCACGCCGCCGTTTTCACGGGCGTAATCCGCCGCATTGATGTTGAAGTCCTCATCCACAGGGACAGTCTTAAAGGGGATGCCGTACATCCGACACCATACAGGATAGAATGAGTAGGTGATGTCGGGGAAGATAACGGGCTTGTCCGAATTGAAGAAGGCACGGAAGCACAGCGCCAGCACATCGTCCGAGCCGTTCCCCGTGAATATTCTGCTGCTGTCCGTCCCCAGATCATCGGCTATCGCCTTCATAAGGGGGACAGCGTCCGCACTCGGGTAACGCTTGAGGTCTTCTGCGTCAAAGTCTCTGATCGCCTTTGTCACAAGAGGGGAGGGGGGATAGGGATTTTCATTTGCGTTGAGTTTTACGAAGTCCTTTTTATCGGGCTGTTCCCCTGCCACATAGGGGGCTATTTTTATAAGATGATCTTTCCAGCTCATTTTTCATCCGTCCTGTCTGAAATTATATATCTCGGCCTGCCCTTTATCTCGTCGTAGATGCGTGCCACATAGAAGCCGATCATGCCGAGGCTTATCATTATTATGCTCGCAGAGAACAGCAGCAGTATATTAACGGTAGTGAAGCCGTCCGCCGCCTGCCCCATAAATTTCTGCACCAGTGAGATCGCACCGAACACCACGCTGACGGCCATCATGATAAGACCCAGTATGATTATCAGCTTCAGGGGTGCGGAGGAGAAGGAGCTTATGTTGTTCAGGGCGTATTTTATGAGGGATGCGGTAGACCACTTGCTTTCTCCCTCTGTCCGTTCCTGTACCCTGTACTTTACTTCTGTACGCCTGAACCCCACCCAGAAGGACAGCGCACGGAAGAACACGTTCTTTTCGGGCATCTTGTTGAGAGTGTCCACCACCTTGCGGTCCAGGAGCTTGAAGTCCGAGGAGGACGACATATCCACGCCCGTAGCGCCGCTTATCAGGCTGTAGAAGCGGTTCGCCGCAAATCTGTGGGCGGCGGATTCCTTTCCTCTGTCCTCCTTGATGCCCTCTATGACCTCATATCCCTGTTCCCAGAGACGGTACATCTCCACCAACTTTTCGGGAGGGTGCTGCAAGTCGCAGTCAAGCACCGCCGCACATTCTCCCCTCACGTCCGAGAGCCCTGCGAACATGGCAGCCTCTTTCCCGAAGTTTCGGGAGAAATGCAGTCCCCGCACCCCCTGTATACGGGAAGATGCGGACACGATCTCATCCCATGTGCCGTCCTTTGAGCCGTCATCCACGAATATGATCTCGTATGCTATGTCTGCATCTGCGAGTATGCCGCTTATGGTGTCTGCCGCAGTGCCTATCATCTTTTCCTCGTTGTAGGCGGGGATAATCACAGATAACATATCATCATCACCCGATCATACCGTAGTTTCTCATGATGGCGTATGCCATGTATATCACATATGTCCCTGCCATGATGCCGCCCTGTATACGACTGATCTTGCGCCCCGTGATGCAGCAGATGAAGACGAGGATGGTAGCACCCAGCAGGATGAAGCCGTCTATCATGGAATCGCTGATGGAAGCCGAAAGATCGATGGGGGAGATAAGTCCCGATACGCCCAGTATTCCTAAGATGTTGAACAGGTTGGAACCTACGACATTTCCCACTGCCATGTCGTTCTCGCCCTTCTTTGCCGCAGTAAGGGAAGTGACCAGTTCGGGAAGAGAAGTGCCCACAGCACAGATGGTAAGTCCTACCAGTGTCTCGCTCATGCCCGCCATAAGTGCGATGTTCTGAGCGTGATCCACTACAAGGTCGCCGCCGATAACGATGCCTGCCGCACCGCCGAGAATGAAGAGTGCGCATTTCCATGCCTTGAAGTCTGCAGGAGGCTCCTCATCGGTGATCTGCGACTTTGCCGCCATAATGGAGAATATGATGTATGCGATAAGGCAGACAAGGAGTATGCCGCCCTCTATCCGTGAGATCTTCCCGTCAAATATGAACACCACGAACAGCACAGCCGCAGCAAGGGATATGGGATAGTCCCTCTTTATCACGGCTTCAGCCACGTTGGTGGGCTTTATCGCCGAGCATACGCCCAGCACTATGAGCAGGTTGAACAGGTTGGAGCCGATGACGTTGCTGACTGCCAGCGCATTGCTCCCCTTTATAGCGGAGGATACCGATACCGCAAGTTCGGGTGCGGATGTTCCCATAGCCACGATGGTAAGTCCTACGATAAGTGAGGGTACACGCAGTTTTTTTGCCAGGGAAGAAGCGCCGTCCACAAAGAAGTCAGCTCCTTTGATGAGAAGCACGAATCCCACCAGAAGAAGTACTATGTCCAGTAACAGTTTCATTGATCTTAAGCATCTCCTTATGTTATGCAATACCGCTGAAAAATTTGCCAAACTAATTAATTATAACACATCGTGAGCAAAAATGCAATAGATACATTGAAAATAATCGGGGCACAAAAACAGCCGAGCCGAAAACGGGTGCAGGCACCGCCTGCTTATAACATATCAAGACCGAAAATACGATAAATACATGAAAAAATCGCCCCCAAAACATCGGCGCATTCGGGCTGTATATGAGCAAAACCGAAACTGACGCATATGCCGCCTGCACATAAGCTGTCAGCTTTTTTACACATATATGTCATTTGAACAAAAATATCACAATTTCAACCGAATTTTCTATATGTGCGATATTTGATTTTTTCCCATACTGTGATATAATAGAATCAGTCGATATACGGGGCAGATGACCGCTGCGGCGGACATACTGTCTTTACGCATAGAATGAGCTTCGGGGCGATGAGAATGAACATCAGATATGCCTGCATCGTCGGGCTGTGCATAGCGCTTACGGGTTGTGCGTCAACTGCCGCCAACGGTAATGCGCAGTATTATGAACAGGTCGATGCCGCACCTTCAAACAATAATCAGGACACCACCGCTGACCGTTACGGGGATAACACGGCTGCGGCAGCTGCTTCTGCTCAGCAGACTCCGGTCAGCAACGAGACGATGGGCGGTACTGCGGATATGGACGCATCCGACGGGGTTACGGGCGGCGGCCAGTCCTATCAGGACGGCGGCGCATCCTATCAGGACAGCTCCTATCAGGTCGGCGGTCAGACTCCGGGCAGTACACAGGCACAGTATCAGGTGGCGGATACAGGGGACGTGACCTCATCCGACTCTTCCGTGAGCGAAGTCACCGAAGCCGTCACAACCGTTCCCGCCGTTACATCACCTCCGACACAGGCGGCTGATGTCACATCCACCGTACCCACGTCCGAGACGACTGCCGCATCTTCCGCAACATCCGCATCCGAAGAGGCAGTTGCCCCGTCGGAGACTGCCGAGACCGAAGAGACTCTCGTATCCCGATACGATCCCATAGCGGAGCTTACCAATATCACTGTCACCGCACAGCAGACGGAGGATGAGGATATAGGCAAGTACGATCCCGAATTTTTCAAGAAGGATCTGTTCATCGGCGATTCCATATCCACAGGGCTCTCCCTCTACAATTTCCTCCCTGCGAAGAATGTGTTCGCCAAGATGGGGCTCAATCCCTCCACAGTCCTCACCAAGCAGATAGAAACTTCCTACGGCACTATCGGAGTGTCCGACATGATAGCATCCGTCAAGCCGAAAAGAGTATATATCATGCTCGGCTCCAACGGCATACAGTGGCTCTCGGATCAGGACATGATCACCAGCATGGGCAAGCTGACCAAGCTCATAAAGGACGGTGCGCCCGATGCCAGCATAATCATCATCAGTACGCCCCCCGTTGCCTATGACTACTCCTTCCAGGGCACCATGTCCGCCAATGACATAATGGAGCGCATCGACTCATACAATAACAGCCTTCGGGGATTCTGCCTTGCCAACGGATATGTCTATTCCGACGTTCACAGCAAGCTCCTTGACTCCACAGGCTACTTCAACTCCAACTATGCCGAGAAGGACGGCCTTCATTTCAAGGGCACGGCATATCAGATAATGCTCCACCAGGTACAGACCGATACCGCACAGGCTGAAAAGATCGCCGCAGAAAGAGCGGAGACCGACACAGGCGAGACGGATGATACGGCTGAGACGGCTGTTCCCGGGCAGGAGGACAGCCCCGTGAAGCCCTTTGCGGATCTGGCTCAGAACCTGTACTCGGCCGCCGTGGAGAATGCACGCAGTGACAGCTCCGATACTGCCTCATCGGAGAGCGCACCATGACCAATTTCCAGCTTGTACTTGACAAGACCATAGAGGACATCACTTCACAGGGCATCACACCCACACTGCTCATCCATGCCTGCTGTGCGCCCTGTTCCACATATGTTCTCGAATATCTGTCCGAGTATTTCAGCATCACCGTCTTTTCCTTCAATCCCAACATCTATCCTGCGGAGGAGTTCTATAAAAGGGTCAGCGAACAGGAACGCCTCATAGGGGAGATGACATTCCGCAATCCCGTCTCATTCATCGGCAGCGGGCATCAGGCTGAAAGGTTCTATGCCGCCGTCAGGGGATACGAGGATACGGGGGAACGGGGATACAGATGCTATCTTTGCTACAAGCTCAGGCTTGAAGAGACTGCACGGCTTGCCAAGGAAAAAGGCTTTGACTACTTCACCACCACCCTTTCCATAAGCCCCCTGAAGAATGCCGCATGGCTCAATGAGATAGGCGGCGGCCTTGCGGACGAATACGGCGTGCAGTACCTTTACTCCGATTTCAAGAAGAGGAACGGCTACAAGCGTTCGACGGAACTGTGTAAAAAATACTGCATATACAGACAGAACTACTGCGGCTGCATCTTCTCCAA
Source organism: Oscillospiraceae bacterium (assembly GCA_017468865.1). Classification (GTDB taxonomy): domain Bacteria; phylum Bacillota; class Clostridia; order Oscillospirales; family Ruminococcaceae; genus Huintestinicola. The sequence goes on from JAFUHM010000054.1 coordinate 70,306, forward strand.
AAAGGAGAGCGAACAGCGTATGCGGAGGGAAAAAGATGAAGATCCTGAATAAGATAGCGGCACATGAACGAAAGCTCTCCGTCGTGGGTACAGCCTTTGCCTGCGCCATGTCCTGCCTTACCTGCTCATTCTGGCAGTTTGAGGGGTATCTCAGCCATCATGTGATAGAGTTTCTCATGTCCTTTGCCGCCGTGGTGATGATGCTCATTTGGGCATATTCATCCTTTGCCAACGGACTTATAAAGCGCACGGGATTTGCCGTGTTCACCGCCCTCTACTGGGTCATCCCCTTTGTCGTGGCGGATATAGCGGACGGCATGACAGACCCCCGCAAGTTCAATATCCATGTATATGTGGCAGGCGAGTACTGCAAGCTCATGGGGATAGATGCCCTCTGCCTCACCCCCCTGAAAAGTCTTCCGGGCGGTGTGGGATGTGTGGTATTCTCATCGGTATGCCTTGTGATATTCCTTGCCGCCATGTTCATAGGCAAGGGTCTGGGACAGGAGCAGGAGACCGACCCTGCCGAAGAGAAAAGACCCAAGCACGCACCCGCACCTGCAACAGAGGAATGATATGAAAGCACTTGTTTTATCCAGCGGCGGCGTGGACAGCACCACTCTGCTCGCAATGGCGTGTGACAGATATGGCAGCGATAACGTCGTATCCATGTCTGTCTACTACGGACAGAAGCACTCCAAGGAACTCGAAGCGGCACAGAAGGTGGCAGAGCACTACGGTGTCCGTCACATCACATCCGACCTTTCCGAGATCTTCTCGTCTTCCGACTGCACACTTCTCAAAGGCAGGGGAGACATCCCCCACGAAAGCTACGCAGAGCAGCTGAAAAAGACCGACGGCAGCCCTGTTTCCACCTATGTGCCTTTCAGGAACGGGCTCTTCCTTTCGGCAGCGGCAAGTGCGGCTCTTTCCGAGGGATGCGGCGTACTGATGTACGGAGCTCATGCGGACGATGCCGCAGGCAGCGCCTATCCCGACTGCTCCGAGGAATTTGTGGAGGCTATGGCAAAGGCGATATCCTTAGGCACAGGCGGCACGCTCACCCTTGAAGCCCCCTTTGCAAAGCTCAACAAAAAGCAGGTGGTGGCGATAGGTGTCCGTCTCAACGTCCCCTATGAGCTCACATGGTCATGCTATGAGGGCGCAGATGAACCGTGCCTGAAATGTGCCACCTGTATCGACCGCATAGCCGCATTCCGTGCCAACGGACTCACCATCAACTGACATACCGAAAGCACCTGTCTCACGACAGGTGCTTTTTTCATACTCCCTTTTTACAAAAGTGTTTCTATCTGTACAAACTTGAAGCTGTCATAATGCGTCTTTGGGACAGTTCTTTACGCACTCCATGCATAGGATGCATTCTGTACCGTTTTTACGTTTCCTTGAATTATCTGTCACATCAACATTCATCGGGCAAACACGTTTGCATTTCCCACAGGAGATACACTTTTCCTTATCGCATTTCAGACGAATCAGAGAAAAATAACTCATCGGCTTCAGAAAAACAGTAATCGGGCAGATGTACTTGCAGAATGCCCGGTTATCCTTGAAGGAAAATGCAAGGATAATTCCTGTCGTATAATAGAGAATGTTACCAATGATAAATGCCCAGAACATGATTCTCTCAAGGCTCCCCACATGAGCAAGGAACAATGCTGCAACAAAGATCAGCGAAGCCGCAAAGGTGATATACCTGATCCATCCTATTTTTCTTCGCGGCTCCTTTGGCACTTTGTAGGGCAGAAAATCCAGCACCATAGCAGTCCAGCAGGCATATCCGCACCATCCGCGTCCAAATATCAGCGGTCCGAATATTTTGGCTACGGCATAATGTATTGTTGCAGCCTCAAACACGCCTGTGAACAGATAATACCAGAATCCCTCGATCTGCATATTTTCGTTACATATCAACCCAAGATAGACAAGCATATACAGACCGACAAGAAGTTGAACAATGCGCCTGGCATACTTATATTTTTTAATATACAAAAAAACACCAAGTGAAATGGACAGACCAATGTAGCTGAAATTGAACAGATAGAACAGATTGTTCTTTGTCAGCCATAAGGTAATTGCGACCGTTTCGAATAC